>QMIT01000020.1 GCA_024434115.1 Chloroflexota bacterium | reverse complement strand
GTGGGGTGGCGTCGAATACCTTCAACAAAATCTCAAGCGCGGTGGGGTAATCGGCGGGGAGGGCGGCTTGCATCTCCTCAGCAAAAACCTGTACCCGCTCATCGGCATCGAGTGGGCCGACCCGTGCAACGATGTTGGTGACGAATTTTCGATAGGGGAAGGGATGATGTTCGCGGGTTTTGCGGGCTAGGAATTCCGCTAATTCGAGGCCGAAATAATCTTTGTCGTTGGTCGGTGGTAGCCCAATCTCACTGGAAACGCCGCCCGTTTCGATAAATTTCAAGAGCCTACGCAATTCGGTAGGTAGACCGGAGTTTTCCAATATACCGAAAGGATGAACACAGCCAAACTGATAGGCTACCCAATCACTACCCCACAAATCATATTCACGCGCTAAGGCCAGTAGAACCGTATGCTGTTCAGGTGTTGGTTGTCCACGCACAAGCAGTTCAGCACGACTGCCAAAGGCCAGCCAGACAAGAATTTCGTAGAGTTGATAGCGGATTCCGCCCTCAGACGGTGCTTCGTAAATCAGTCGCAGCAAAATCTCGACCCGCTTAGGTAGACTGAAAAAGCCCTCCAGAAAGCCAAAGCCATATAAACTCTCTGGACAGCCCATCTCATGACTGATTCGCATTTGCTGGTAAAACGCTTCCAAAATATCTGGCGGGCTGTTATCTTCACCAAAAATTTCAAACAGCGCCACGATTGCAGCGATTTTGACATCCGGTGAAACGCGGCGGTCAAGATATTCACGGAAATAAGCCTCCCCCGCTAGTCTTTCAGCTTGCGGCCTTTCTGAGAGCAGAGAGGCAAGATTACGGAGAGCTGGTCCGATCACCTCTGGGACGGTCTCTGTCGCTAGGACGGCTCTTACGTGGGCCACCTTTTCTTCAAATGTTTCTGCACAATCGAGCATCAACCATAGTGCCCTCAATCGTATACGAGGGTCATCGTGGTCAAGGAGTTGTGTGTAGACGGGGTATCCTTGTAACACCGCCGCCCGAAGTCGTTCTCCCAAATCCTCGTAATGGGGTAAGTGTGGGCCTGCAAAATTCCGCAGCAGATCCATGATTCCATGTTTATCTTCAACCGAATCAACGGTGAGGAGTTCAATTAGAAAAGGAACGGCTTGGACAGAGCTTTTATAGATCGAGTTTTGATGAAAGATGCGATTTCGAAGTGCTTCTAAACTATTCATTCGAATACGTGCATCTGGTGAGGCAAGGTCGCGGATTAAGCGAGAGTTGATGTCGCGGAAATCAGGCGTTGTCCAATCGAGCCATTGAACGTCATCCAATCCTTTGAGCATATTTTCTTCTTTTTTTGCTAATATTGATACGTCTATTTTACTGGGTATGGCTGATTCTGGCGACTGTCGTGTTAACCGGGTGCGACCGAAAATTCTAGTTCGGGCAATGGGGCTATGGTAAGATTATGGTGGTGTACGTGTAAAGGAAATGGTGATGCTCAGGGATGAATTGGTCGCGGAGTTATACGCTCTCAATCGAGCGGAAAAAATGCGGGTGGTGCAATTGCTGGTCAATGATCTAGCAGCGGATACTAGCGCCGAGATTTTGGAGCATGGGGCAGTGTATGAGGTCTGGTCGCCCTATGATGCTGCCGGAGCCGCCGAGACGTTGGAAAAGATGCTGATTGTACACAAAATGACTCCCGGTGATCTTTTTGCGGGTGCGTTAGACAGCACGCTCTAGCGATTACCGTAATCTGCCTCGTCCTATCAATTCCTCCGAATCCCACAGCAGCATAGACGAAATTACCCACTTGGCCTATACCAAAACCCGATACCTGTCCCATTCATCGCAACGGGCTTGCCTCTATAGTTAAGCCGTATTGATGGAAGGAATGGAGGGCAGAGAACATGGCTGACCTAAATAAGCCAACCCAAACCAGTAACCCCCTCAGCTACATCCGCAAAGGGATGTCGGTGTACGACCTCAGCGAAAAACAAATCGGCGTGGTCGAGATGGTCTATATGGGTGGTGCGAGTGATGAAGCCATCCAGATGGGTGGGCCAGCCGCCACTTCGCCCGATGTAGACCTCAGTCGGAACGGTTCGTTCATCGAAAATCTGGCGCATGTCTTCGACAATGATGACAATGTGCCACAAGAAATCAAAGAACGTCTGCTGCGCGATGGCTACGTGCGGATCAACATCAAGGGCCTCTTGGGTCTGACGCGCTTCGTCTTCCCCGACCAGATTGCCTACGTTTCGGACGAGGGCCTTGTGCTCAATGCGTATGAAGATGAGTTGCTGAAAATCTAGTATCGAAGCAGCTATTACCCAAACTTAACCCTGCTAGAAGGAGCAGATAATGACCAACAACAGTCGTATTTACTACAGCCGCGAAGCCGAAGAACTTGCTCACCGTCAAAAGCGTGCCCGTTCCCTCACCCTATTAGCAGTGGGAGCCGGGGTGGGGGCCGTGACCACGCTCATGATGTCACCCGACAAAACTGAAAAAGTCCGCGAATTGGTGGCATCGGCCTTTGAAGAAGGCTTTGATCGCGGGCGCGGCTCGGTCAACGAAGCAATGGATCAGCTTGAAAAAGAATATCCCAAATTGCGTGAACGTGTGGAAAAGATGTTGGATGGGATTGTATCGTAACCTAACCCTAGAGGCATACCGATTGGCTCATCAATCGTAGGCTTAGTTCCCCGTCTATCCTCGAATTTTCTCCCTAGTCCCTGTAGAGAAACCTGTCCGCTCCGACAGGTTTTTCTGCGTCTAGTGCCCGAAGATGGCCGCATATTGCCTGTGTCACCTTGAAATCGGCGAAAACCATTTGCCTTTGAACTTCTATACTCCCGCCATCTTTTTCATGACCGCCAACGTGGATTGGCAATCTCCAACAGCGCGATGGGTCCCACTCATTTTCACACCCAGTTGGCTGCACGCCACCGATAATTTCATAAACCGCTGAACACCAAAATAGGCCGAGACGGTACGCATGGCACAAATCCATTCGGCGGGGGCAGGGGGGTCAAGTTTTTCGCGCTGGCATACCACATCAAAGATAGCTTCCTCAAACGGCGCATTATAGGCCACGACCTTTTGACCGTTGAGTAGGGCGGTGATTTCGGGGTAGACTTGCTTGAAGGGCGGGGCATCCTTGACCATAATGGCGCTGATGCCATGTACCCGTGAGGCCGCCATTGGGATGGGGCGCACGGGCTTGACCAATGTTTGCAACAAAATTTGGCCCTCGTGGTTCAAAATGGCGACCTCGCAGATTTCCACTTTGGGGTCGTCGCTGAGTCCAGTCGTTTCCAAATCTATGACCAAAAAGCCTGTCTTAAACCATTCGGCGGCTTGGGTGGTAATGTTAGGGTCGAACATAGGCGCTTCTTGTTTATGTGTCTCTCACAGCCGATCATCTGTTGATGATTCCATTCTACCCCGAACGCCCAAATGTGCTAAATCCGATCTGGCTTGAACCGATAAACTGATACGAAATTCGGGTGAGGTGTTGCTG
The DNA here is from genome assembly GCA_024434115.1 of Chloroflexota bacterium. Lineage (GTDB taxonomy): Bacteria > Chloroflexota > Anaerolineae > Aggregatilineales > J027 > CFX10. The sequence continues at coordinate 17,753 of QMIT01000020.1, read as the reverse complement.
TCTTGGCCCAACAATGGGTTCATGCTCTTTAACTTTTAAAAAGAGGTAAATCGTCCCCATCCCAAACCCTTCCCCATCGCAATAGGGAAGGGCTTCAAGAAGCCGTTTACTCCCCGCTCTATGCTTGGGGCAAGGGGGGCTTGAATCGCCCTACTTACGGCAAAACGAACGTATCCATCAACCGACTGGCGCTGTCATACAGATAAATCGAGTCGCCGGAGCGCAATTGGGCCTGCTCGTACCCGGCATAGACATCGGAGGGGCGGTCTTGCCCAAAACCGGAATGCACCGTGACGGTGGTGTCACCATACACCAGCATCTCCGGGAAAACATAATAGAAGCTGCCGTCCGCAAAACGTAGCGACCAACCGCCCATCAAGGCATTGCTATTAAATTGCAGCGTCACGGCCTCACTGCGAATATCGCCTACCGAGGTCGCAGAGTCTAGTTGTACCGTGAACGCGCCGACGGGGGTTGGAAGCGGCGTCACGGGGTAGACGGTGGCAAAGGGCGTTGGATAGAAGGCATCCGGTGGAAAGGTGGGTGTGGCGTAGGGCGTAGGAAAGGGCAGTGTTCCGCCATCATACATAGTTGGTGTCGGATAAAACGCCTCGCCAAGATAATACATGCGCTCCATGAGGCCGATCACCAAATCTTGGCCCAAATATGCTTCACCGGGAAGGGTTTGCAGGGTGACGACGGCGACACGATCCCATTGCACGGCGTAGGCATAAAACTGAATCTCAATCGGGATGGTCGGGTTATTGATGTCCACCCGCAGCGCCTCGCGTCCGCCAATCGTTTGGGAGATCGGCACACTATAGGCGGCATCGGGCGACGCTATCAATTGAAAAAACTCAATGACGCCGCTTGGCCCACTGGTCGGGTCTGCGCCAAACGTGCGCAGTGCTTGGGGGGTCATCACCGAAATGACAAATTCCCCTGAGTACAACTGCTGATTATTGACCGCGCGGTTCCAATCGGTGCTGTTGGTCAACGAGACAATACCGGGCGTTGCTTCGGTAATTGCCCAGCCAGACAAAAAGGGAAACTGCAAACTGCCATCTTGTGTCGTGTAGTACGAGGCGTAGTCATAGGGGCTGGTTGGGGCAGGCACCGGGGGCAGGGGGATGGGATTTTCCATCACACCCAAGCCAAGCGCCGTCAACAAGCTCATCGGCACCAACATCAACAACCAACGTAAACAACCCATTGATTCCATTGGATTCTCCTCTGTCGTTGCTGGAAAATAGACTTCCATTTTGGCGCACACCCCGCTATTTTGCGATGAGCCGCGTATGCAGGGTATGGCAATCGGTGGCAACAGGACAGTTAGAGCCATTTGCCAAAAAAGCTACATCTATCTAAGTGGACAAGTCTGTTAATGGCTAAAAACCATTCATTTGGCCCTATATCCGTCGTGCGAAATCTATCAAAACTCAATCGTAAATGTGCGTATCTTTTTTGCTCAATCGGGTCTATACTGTTAATGGGGGAATCATATAAGTTCATTAACCATTGCCTAAAAAAACATTAGTAGATAAGGCATAGGAGTTAGTTTATGCTATCCATTACTTGGCGAACAGGCGTCAACATGCGCGAGTTCGCCTATTACGGGACGGATGTCCTCGCCGCCGATCCGGAAAACCGGCCCCAATTGCAAGACCTTCAACTGGAGACCCTCCGTTCCATGCGGGTCAAATTGGTGCGGTTTTATGCCAGCCACCATCGTTTCACCGTTCAACAAAGCATCGAAGCCATACGAGTGGCCCTACAGAAATTGCAGGCTTATGGGATGCAGGCGATCATCTGCTTAGATGATTCCGTGCGCGATTCCGGCTTTTTTGTACCGGGCAATCGTGATATTCCGAAGGGCGACTTTGGGCACTATCAAAAGGTCTATTATCGGGACAAGCTCTATCGCGTGGCGTATATGCCGCAGGTAGAAGCGATTGTGCGCGAATTTGCCGCTGACCGCACCGTGCTCATTTGGGAGCTATGTAATGAATCCCAATTGACCCAAGTGCCGCCGCCGACGCCGTTGGATGCTGAGGCGTATTATGAATTTGCCCAAGAAGCCAGCCGCCGCATCAAAGACATCGCCCCGAACCAACTTGTGTCGTTGGGGTTGGCCTCGGTGCGCCACGTGTTGTCATGGGATGGCAGCGTTGACCCAATGGCGCAGGCCCGCCGCCTCTATGCCCTGCCAACCGTAGATGTCGTCTCGGCCCATCTGTATGCTGAGGACGGCGATCAAGAGTCGGCATGGCGCGACGAATTTGATGTGGCCGTTGCACAGGCGGTCAATAAACCGCTGTATCTGGGTGAAGTAGGGGCACGGGCAGACTTCCCCGCCGATTACCGTTTTAATTATTTACAAGCGCAGTTGGAACGCTGGTGCAATCAGGGTGCTTTTTCGGTGCTGCCGTGGCAGTTTAATGAATCGCACGCCGATCTCGGCATCAGCGATGGCATGGCCCGCATGTATGGTGATGGCTGGTTTGATGGTCTCAAGAATCTACTCACCAACTATGGGGCCGACGTTGATCTGGTGGTCGTCAGGGGGTCACGCCCCAGCAGTGATGGCTCGCGTCGTGTTACCCGTTCGGCCCCGCCGCCATTCCGCTATTTCCGAGTGCTGCGCGATGGCCTACTGATTTATGGTGCCGCCGATGTCCATGCGCCCAAATCCCCTCACACGCTCAAATCTGGGGTGGTCATCAAGGTAGACTCGAAATCACGCCGCGAAAAACAGGGCTATGTGTGGTGGCAGTTTGACGATGGCTGGGTGATCGAACGCGCTGCGCAGGTCAAGGTCAAACGCCTACAGGTCTATCTGCAAGAAGTGACTACCGAGGCCATATTCGGTGTCAGTGGCCTTCAATCCCGTGCGTCGGGTGAAAGTTTGCCCAATCTGCGTTTCCGGGTGAAATGGCAAGACGGCGGCGGCATCTATATTCGTAAGCGACCTGCCAAAAATGCGCGTATCCTCGGCGATTTGAAGACGGGTGAAGAGATTGAGGTGTTTGCCGATTCGCGCCGTGAGGTCAATGGGATTATCTGGTGGCAGCACGCACGCGGTTGGTCGGCGGAGCGTCCGGTGCGTATGGCGGCGGGTGATAGACGGGCGTTTATGGAGTTGGTCGGCCCCGTCGAAACTGTCCCACCTGCCGGGGAAAAAATCCGTTTTCATGCCGTGACGACCATGCGTGTCCGCAACGAACCCGATTCGCTGAATGACAAAAACATCATCGGCGAGATTTTGGAGGGCGATGTGATCGAGGCCTATCCGGAGTCGCGCACGCTGAATGAAGCCGACCAACTCATCTGGTGGCAGCATTCCAATGGACGGCCCTTGGATGACAGCGACGAGGAAATTATCGGTTGGACGGCGGAACGGGGCATCAATGGCACACCCGTATTTTTGGAACACCTGCCACCCGCTAGTACGGGACTCGAAATCCGCCGCTTTGAGGTTGACCCCGACGATCCCTTTGATGTGAATACGCTGCCGGGTCGGGATGTGCTGTTTCAGCGCCTGCCCATCGGCAATAAGCAGTGGGTGTGGGTGCAGCATTTTGGCAATACGTCTTTTGCCCAAGCGCTCGAAGGTGAGGGGTACAAATATGCCTGTATGCTGCACGGTGGCCTTGATCTTGGCAACAGCCGCCTGAAAGATTGGAACGACCCCACCCATCGGGTGCCCGTCGTGGCAGGCATTGAGGGTGGGGTGGTGCTGACGGTGGATACCAAACACTTCCGTCCGGCCTATGTCTCGGTGAAGGTGGTCTATGGCGGCGCGACCTATGAGATCATCTATGGGCATTTGCACCCAACGGTCAATGTTGCGCCCGGTGATCCGGTGGGGCCAGAAACCCAGTTGGGTTATATCGCCACCCGCGACCTGCTCCAAGCCGCCAATCTCTTTTTTGACGCCCATCTGCATCTCGAAATCCGCTATAAGGGCTATATTTTGAACCCGCTGTTGTTTATTCCCAACGAATACCGGGATCGCATTGTGGCGAATCAGCCGGAATACAACCGCCAGCCGCATTTTTACCCCTATGAAAAATGGCAGACGCCCTTTGACCAACCCGTGATTAAACGGAATGGCTCACCGCTGGGGCCGCGTGCCTAATCCATTGCCTTGCCTGTCGGGAGAGCCAATTGTCGGGGGATGAAAGGCTCTCCCCTGTCGAAATTCACCTCCATTTCATGCGTTTGCACAGATCAACCATCCGGCCTATGATGGGGAATGATCCATGTCGGCTCATCGGCTCATATGCGTGTGGGAGGGGTTGTGTCAGAACAGACGCCAAAACAAGTGCCAGAACCATCACCGGAACCCGCCGCCGGGTCGGAATCCGAGCAGGTCATCGAGGTGGATATCGAGACGCTGGATTTGGTGTATAGCGAAAGCAAAGAGGCCTATCAGCGTTTGATGGAAGATTTGGAGGCCGTCAGTCAACGCGCCGAACGCAGTGTGCAACTGAGTTTGGTCGTGCTGAGTATCGCCATTGGGCTGCTGGGGACACGCGGTTTTAGCGAGTTTAGCGATCTGGTACAGGTGCTTTTGCTGCTTGGATTGGGATTTTTGGCAAGCAACGCGGTCTATGTGCTGCTGCGGAATGCGCTGGCCCGCCAAGTCTACAGTGGCACGATCTTCCCGGATGTGCTGTACAACCGCATGAACGAAGACTCCCCGACACTCAAGGTAGATTTGGTGCGGACGCTGGCCGAAAGTTATTTTTATAATCATCAACTGCTGTTGGATCAGGGGCGCGTGGTCGCATTGGCCCAATCGCTGCAAATTGTCGGGGTGCTGTTGCTGCTGGCGGCGGCGATTCTGGTGGTAATTTTATAGAAGTATGGCATAATGAAAGTATCAGTCAAAAGGTAAAGAGGCAAAAATGGACATGACGGATAGACCTAAATCCAAGAAGCAGACGCTCACGGTTGAGCCGCTGCCCAATCCGCCCCATCGCCCCGACCCGCAGACCGTGCCGCAGACGGTACGTGGCAATTACCCTGCCCGTCAAGAACGTGAACACACCAACGGGTCATCGAATGGGCACAAGGCACAGGCGGCCAAATCCAGTAAATAGTCGTGCGGCAATCCTGACTGTTCCAAAGGGCGCGGTGTTCATTCACCCGCCCTTTTTGTGTGCCTATCTACCTCTTTGGCGAAAATCCCAAGCATATGCCGATCATATATTAGTATGAATTTGCTATGAAATCGGGGTCAAATAGCATGGTAAGACTTTGCATGGAGGCCTAAAATAAGATGAGTTAGGTATTTCTATCATTCAAGCGAAAAGCAGCCTGTCTATTGCGCGGAAATCCTCCCCTCCCCACACAGCGCTTTTCGTGAGGAGCAAGGACATGATGCGATCCAGATTTATTGCTCGAATTCTCGTGGGGCTAATGGCGGTGATTTTATTGTCCTCTGTCGCACCCTCTGCCTATTCCCAAGACCCCGTTCCCCATACCATCGAGTCAGATAATCCACAGGTTATCCGTGAAGGCGAATGGCTCAACCAGACGGCAGTCGGAGCCAGCGGGGGGGCGTATCTCTATTCCTCCCCGGCAAGCGAATCGGCTACCCTGCAACTGACCTTTTCCGGCAGCACACTGGGGGTGATCTATGTCACTGGGCCGGGGTTGGGCATCTTGGTAATTGAGGTAGATGGCACCGTGCTGCGTACCCTCATCACCACTGCCGAAACGACCAGCTACGGGCAGGTGGCAACCATCAATTACTTGACCGCTGAAACCCACACCCTGCGTGTTTATGCACAGACAGGCGGTGTCATCGGCATAGATGCGTTTATCGCCGTCCCGCCCAATCCTGCCGCTGAAGCCACTGCCACTGGCACAGCCACGGCGCGTGCCAGCCTCTGTGGTTCAGATGACCCGACCCATCGTGTTTCAATTGCGTCAAACGGTACACAGGCGGATGCAGGCTCGGGGTATGACAACTCGGCGCTCTCCGGCGATGGGCGGTATGTGGTGTTTGCTTCAAACGCGAGCAACCTTGTGAGCGGCGATACTAACGGAGCGACTGACGTTTTTGTACATGATCGTATCACATGCACCACCGAGCGGGTCTCCGTTGCGACAGACGGCACGCAGGGCAACAACACCTCAAGTAGTGCAAGCATCTCAGACGACGGGCGGTATGTGGCGTTTTTTGCAAGCGCGAGCAACCTTGTGAGCGGCGATACCAATTCTTGGGCCGACATCTTCGTGCATGACCGAACGACCGCAAGCACGACCCGTATTTCGATAGCAACCGATGGAACTGAGGCTAACCAGCCGTCGTACTATTCCATGATTTCAGCAGATGGACAGTCTGTGGTGTTCATCTCGGATGCAAGTAACCTAGTGAGTGGCGACACCAATAATACGCAAGATACCTTTGTGCATGACCTGATAACGGGCATGACCACTCGGGTTTCGGTAGACAGCATGGGCGTGCAGGCCAATTCTAACGCCTATAACCCCGACATCTCCGCTGATGGCCGCTATGTCACGTTCATGTCGTATGCTACCAACCTAGTGAGTGGCGACACCAATGGACAACCTGACGTTTTTGTGCATGATCGGACGACGGGCACCACCACGCGGGTCTCCATAGCAAGCGATGGTACACAGGCCAACGATTACTCGGTAGAACCCTCAATATCCGGCGACGGGCGATATGTTGTGTTCCATTCATGGGCAACCAATCTTATTGGCGGAGACACCAACGCGCAGGGAGACATTTTTGTGCATGATCGGACGACGGGCACCACCACGCGCGTCTCAGTAGCGAGCAACGGTACCCAGTCCAACAGTTGGTCAAGGTATCCTATGATCTCTACTGACGGGCGCTATGTGGCCTTTTACTCATCAGCTTCAAACTTCACCAGCGTGCCCACCTATATACCCAATCTCTATATGCACGACCGAACCACCGGAACAACAAGCATCGTTTCAATAGGCGTGGATGGTGCGCCATCGGGATTTGGGCTAGCCTTGTGGTATCCATCTATCTCCGGTGACGGACATTATGTGGCGTTTTCCTCAATTGCCGCCAACCTCGTCATCGGTGATACCAATGGACAGTATGATGTCTTTGTACACGACACATTTGCAATCCCGTCCGGCCCTCTGCCACCAACCGGACTCAGCGCGACCACCTTCTCATCGGTGCAGATAAATCTCCAATGGGCGGATAACTCGCCCTCCGAGACGAATTATGGCATCGAACGCTCCCCCGATGGTATTTCGGACTGGTCACAAATCGGCTCGACACTTGCCAATGTTGTGACGTTTAATGACACGGTTTGGGTGTCATGCGGCACAACCTATTATTATCGGGTGCGGGCCTTCCGGGATGGTGACGATTTGTTTTCGACCTATTCCAATATCGCTTCGGCGAAGACCCTGCCGTGTAATCCCGCCGGAACGGACGGCATCATGCTGGTGCGCCCATCGAATAACACCGTGTATCTACGCAATACCCTCAGCGACCCGCCGCCTTCCTACGCCTATAGCACGTTCACGGCCCAACCCCCCGCGCCAGCGCTAAACGGTCAATGGGTGATGGGCGATTGGGACGGCAACGGCAATGAGACACCGGGCATCTATGCCAGCAATGGCGTGTTCTACTACACCAATACACTCGGCACGACAACAGCATGGAATGCCATCTGGATCGGCTTGTTCAATCGCCCACCCGTCGCGGGCCGATTTAATGGGGCAGTCTATCATGATTGCATCGGTGTGGTGGATAGTGGCGAATTCCCGCCCTATGGCACGGCCTTTGCCCTCTATTTCACCTGCGATTTCACCAATGGCACCGCCCCCAGTTTGACCTTCCAATGGCTATCGGTGCTGCTGCCAGATAATCAGGGGTTTAGCGGGCCGTTCCAGTTCACCGCCGGGGATTATGATGGCAATGCGGTGGATTCGGTGGCGCTGCGACGTGGCCCATTTGTCACATGGACAAACATTCCCCCCACGACCCTGCTATCCGAATTCCCATCGGCCCAATATGTCGGCGCTCCCTCGAGTGGTGATGGCGGGCAGGTAGTCTCCGGTGATTGGGATCAAAACGGCATAGATTCGTTTGGGCTGTATTATCAAGATGGCCTGTTCTATCGCCGCAACGACCTCGATTGGAATTCGGGGATTTGGATCACCCTGTCATTGGGTACGCCGCTGGGCGCACCAACGACGGCGCTAGGCTGGGATTAAACCTATCGTCGCGGCTGTAACAGGCGAAAAACCAACCTCACCCCAACCTCTCTACCACGTGAGAGGCGCTCAAATAGGCCGTTTTCGACTCCCCCTCTCTGAAAGCCTTCGGAGAGGGGGCAGGGGGGTGAGGTTGGTTTTCCGCATTATATACGGGATGAAGCACTAACCGAGCCTGTCCATGTGCGCGATGAGTTCCATCACCACACGCTCAAGGGCGGGCTTTTTGGCATAGACCTCGCTCATATCCGAAAAATAGACCATGCGGCGGTCAGGATAGTGGCCCTCCAAAATATCGTTGCGGATGCCCGCGATGAATGGGTTATGAAAAACCAGATGCACATAATCCTGTGCATGAAGGTTGAAGGTAGCGATAGTGTCCCGGTAGCGAAAGCTCGGCGCGTTCCATTTGATCTGCTCCGTCACGCACGGACTCACCCCCAAAAGAATCTCGCGGATAGCCTCTATCTCGGCTTTAAATGGATGATCCAGCCGCTCCATAAACTCGTCTACGTTTTGCTTTGATTGTTTCATGCCGTGTTCTTCCTTGCTGACTGGGCGATGCGAGTTGAGTATCTATTAATATAGCTCATGCGTTCTAAAAAGTCAAGCGTGAAAATCAAGATTTTGCTGTGTGCGAGACGGTTTTCGGGGGTAAATAAGGATGGAGAAAACCCCCTATTGCAGCCCTCTCCATGCAATGTTCATTTGGGGGTAATGGAGGAAAAACCAACCTCACCCCAAACCCCTCTCCCACGTGAGAGGGGCTTCAATCCGCCAGATTCAACTCCCCTCTCCATGCAATGGGGAGGGGTTGGGGGTGGGGATAAGCAATCACAGTTCGATTTATTACTACTTCGGGCAATCCTCGGCGGCGTTGGCAATGGCTTCTTCAATCTTGGTGACGCGGTTGGCTGGATTGGGGTGGGTGCTGAAAAATTCAGGCTGCTGCGATCCCCCGCTGGCCTGTTCCAAAACGCGCATCACCTCAATCATGCCGTTGGGGTCATAGCCCGCCGAAAGCATCAAACACACCCCGATGGTATCCGACTGCGTTTCGTCGTCGCGGCCATATTTCATATTGACCAACTGCCCGATCATGGCGGCGGTTTGGGCAGCACTCGCGTTGTCGGACGCGACGGCGACGGCACCAATTAGGCCATTCGTCAGATCACTTTTGGCGATTTGTTGGGCGCTGTGGCGGGCCAAAACATGTACAATTTCATGCGCCAGCACCCCGGCAATTTCATCGTCACTGCTCAGTTGCGACAGCAGGCCCATCGTAATAAACACCTGTCCACCGGGCAGAGCAAAGGCGTTGATGGTTTGGTCATCCCGCAGCACATGAAAATCAAATTGCCATGGGGTATCGTCGGCGACACTGTTATTCACCAGATCATAGCCGATTTGGTCAATGCGCCCCTGTATGGCTGGGTCGGGCAATTCGCCGCCAAATTCCTGCATCATCTCCGGCGCGGCCTGCAATCCCAACGCGATTTCTTGGTCGGGGGTGAGGCTCAAATATTGCTTCTCGCCCGTGATCTCGTTGTATTGGCTGGACGCGAAAAAGGAGAAAATAGCAAACGCTGCCAGTGCCAGCCCAATCAGGAGGCGTCCTCCCCCTCCACCGCGACTGCTTCGGCCTACATTCATGTTCACGCTGCACCTTCCTTGAGAATGGGTTGGTCATAATGGTCAAATAATTCATAGACGCCGCCTGCCACCGCGCCAAACAGCACATGGCTGAACAGCAGCACCGTACTCTTGAGCGCGAAAAACCATTCTACCCAGTTGGTCAGGGTATAAAAATTGATGCTGTAGAGCGCCAACCCCAACACCGCCCCGCCGAGGATGCCCACCGATAACCCCCAACGATGCACCACAATCGTGATAGGGAAGGCGAACACGATGGCAAGGGCATAATGTACCAGCAGGCCGACCACCAAAATATCCGTGCCGTCGTCGGTCAAGACATCCGACCCCATCACCAGCCCCGCGAAATAACGCAATATCAGGCCGGGCTTAATATCCAACGCGATGGGCAGCAAGACTAGATTGGTGATAAGGAAGACCGTGCCCGCCACAACCCCGGCAATCAGGACGGCCCGCCATGTCACATGTTTAAAAAGTGCGCCGATCATCAGATTTTCCTTTGGTTAATATTTTGTAGCTCCCACTGGGGTTTATTATAGCGCGTCTGTGTGTCAGAAAGTTGGGTATGATGGATAGGAATTTATAGTCCGCACCGCCTATTTGTGAAAGATGCCCGTATGATCCTGATTCGTTTTGTTCACCGCGCCGTTTTGTTCTCAATTATCGCCGTTCTGCTCGGTGCGTTTGTGTTGATGGTCGCCCAACAAAATGGCGGCGCACAGTCCCCCGTACCCACCCTGACCCCACCCGGCGGTGTGTTGATGGAACTCATTTATGCCCGCAAGCAGGGCCAGCATTGGGACATCTGGGCCATCAACAGCGATGGCACCAATCCACACAATCTGACACTTGAACTCCCCTCCGCCAATCAGCCGGAAATTTCACCCGACGGCAGCCAAATTGCGCTGGTCATGCAGCAGACCGGGGCGGCGGAGATTTGGGTCATGCAGGCCGATGGCAGCAATGCCCATCAATTGACCTATAATGGCATGGATGGCGGCACAAGTCTCTATCCCACATGGTCACCGGATGGGCGGGAAATCGCTTTTGTCAGCGATGTCGGCGGCGACTGGCAGGTGTACGTGATCGGGGCCGATGGTGAAAATCAGCACGCGCTTACCGATACGCCGGAATGGAAAGTCATGCCGGATTGGTCGCCGGACGGATCAAAAATCGTATATGTCGGCGAGGCCAGCGAATCACTCGAACTGTATGTCGCGCAGGCCGATGGCTCAAATGCCACCCATCCACGCCGACTGACCACCAATCGCCACGACGACAGCGGGCCGGATTGGTCACCGGATGGCACACAGATCGCCTATATGAGTGAGCGCGGCGGGGTGTGGGATATTTTTGCCCTGACGCTGTTGGGGGATGGGGCAAGCGAAACAGTTAATTTGACGGCAGGGGTGGCGGATGGCCTGCCCAAAGCCATGCCTGCGTGGTCGCCGGACGGCAAGCAAATTGCCTATTCCGCCGGGCCGCTGGGTGGGCATGATGTGTATGTGCTGGATGTGGCGACGGGTACATCCCGCCAACTCACCACCGACGACACCGACGATTGGATGCCGGGATGGGGGGCTGAGGGGCGGTGAATCCTATCCCCAGTCCAATGATGCAATTTGACAAAATACGGTGGATATTACGAATCGTAGGGGCGTACCCTGTGTGCGCCCGTTTTTTGGGATGGCACAGGGCCATCCCCTACGAAATATGTCCGTGTTTAATAGGAAAAGTGCATCATTGGACTTCGCCTCGATAGCCGCTGACTGATGACGTTTAACCTTTAAATGCGGTAAGGTGTCCCCATCCCAAACCCTTCCCCATCGCAATAGGGAAGGGCTTTAATACGGCGAATTCTCCCCTCCCTAACCCTTTGGGGAGGGGTCGGGGGTGGGGAGGTTGATTACCCGAATAAATAGTTGAACGTCATCAGTCGGTGGGCCAATCAACTTATCCCTGCGGCCATTTCATCACCTCAACCTCACCCAACGCTTGACCGACCTGCATCAAGGAAGGCGCGGCCTCGAAATAAAATAAATGGCTTGGGCAGTCACAATCCGATGCTCCAAAACGTGGGACGGGCATACTGGCCCCGCTTAGATGTTGCAGCACCGCCGCCCATTGATGTTCGTACCGCACCGGACTGACGACGTACCAGATTTCGACCACCATCGCCGCCTGCCGCAAATAATCAATGTGCCAGTGGGGACGGCTGACGACGCTCAGGTGATGGCCGAGCCTGCCCCGCAATCCACCCAACCCAAACGCGCTGCCCACATAGGCATACCACCCCGCCGCCAATGGGAATGTGCCCCGCTTGCCAATCGTCAATTCCCTCGGCGTATCAAGCTGCAAATGCAGAATATACGTCCCCTTCTCACTCAACCGATTACCTCAATTCGCTCCAGACATGCGATACTAATAAAGTAGGAAGAATGTAATCAAAATTAAGGCTTTTCAGTTCGTTAACGGTAAGTACAATCTACCCACCAACGAATTCGTTAGGGGGCGACTATGGCTGGCGTCGGATATTGGTTATATGGAGCCGCGATTGTAGCGAGTTTTTGTCTGTCGGTCTCGCTGACATGGTATGCCTTACAGCACCGTGACCAGCCGATTGCCCGCACGTTTGCTGCCTTTACCACGACCCTTGCCCTCTACAGTTTTTGTATCATGCTCATTACCTTTAGTGATGACCGCGAACTGGCCTATTTTGCGGCCCGGATGCGTTTGGTCACAGCCTCGGTGGTCTACCTGTGGTATTGCGCGGTGCTGCTGGACTACTTCGGCGGTAATGGGTGGCGATTTTTGCGGCGGCACTGGTATCTATTTATTATCCCCGCCATGACCAGTTTGATCAGCCTCTCCTCCAAAGTGGACGAATGGCTGTTCAACGAGTGGGAACTCGCACCACACGGCCCGATTAACCTTGAAACCCTGCACTATCACAACTTCTATTTTGTCTATCTAACACAATATTATGCCGCAGCACTGGCGGTTTTTGTTTTGTTGTTCAGGCACGCCACCCGACAGCACGGTCTTTATCGTCGGCAGGCCATCGTCAATATGCTGGTGATCTTCTTGGCCTTTTTGTCCGGTGCTCAACGCAATCTTGGGATCTACCCCGAAATCCCCAATCTGTTTCCTATCGGCCTGCTGCTGGTCGCCATGGTGCTGGCATGGACCATTTTCTCACGGCAACTGCTGAATGTACGCCCGATTGCCTACAGCACCATTTTTGAATACATGCACGACGCCGCAGTGGTGGTGGATCAAACCCGCCGTATTGTTGACCTGAATCCAGCCGCCGCCCAATGGCTCAACCCCTCTACCACCCTTGGACGACCCATCGGCGAAGTGCTGCCCGATCTGGCGACGATACTCGAAAGCCCGTCCGACAATCCGACTGAACTGGCGCTGACGGTAGACGATCAGACGCACTGTTTTGAAGTACGAGTGACGACGCTCTTTCATATGCAGCGTTATCCGGCGGGGTATCTGTTGGTGCTGACCGACATCACCACGCGCAAACAGGCCGAACGCGAACGCGAGCAGATGATTGTGGCGCTGGATGCCTATGCCCACACCGTCGCTCACGACCTCAAAAACCCCATCTCGTTGGTGCTGGGGTATGCTTCCCTGCTGCAAGATGAACTCGATCATCAACAGCCCGAACTGCGCGACCATGTGAGCAAGATTATCGAGGCCAGTCAGAAAAACGTGCAGATTATCAATGAACTGCTGCTTTTTGCCAGCGTGCGGCGGCGACAGGATGTTGAAATTCGACCAATTGACATGCGCCATGTGGTGCAAGCCGCCCTGCGCCGACTGCAACCCGAAACCGATCTCGCGCAAGCCAAAATTCACCTGCCCGATGCTTTCCCCACCGCCGTCGGGTATGCCGCATGGGTCGAGGAAGTGTGGGCCAACCTCATCAGCAACGCCCTGAAATATGGCGGCGACCCCCCACTGGTCGAAATCGGCGGCAGGGTCGAGAAATTGCGGGTTCGCTTTTGGGTGCGGGACAATGGCAAAGGCTTGACCGCCGAGGAAATCCAACATCTATTCTCGCAAGAAGGCCGCTTGAAAAAACACGCACATCAGTATGGGCACGGCTTTGGTATCGCCATCGTGCGCAACATCGTCGAACGGCTGGGCGGCTCGGTCAATATTGAAAGTGAGGTCGGCACAGGCACCACCTTCTCATTTACCCTGCCCACCCCCGACGCGCGGCCCATTTCTACTCCACCCGCCATACAATCGGCAGCCAATCATACCCCTCCAGTGTAAGCCGTGAGCGCCCCTCATCGCCCGTATCGCCTTCAAACGCGATGCGGATACATTCATATCGTACCCGCGACCCCGCCACCTCGATTTCCTCACATTCCACCCGATCTAAGAAACCCAGCGCAAAAACCGACTTCAGGCTTGGCCCCAGCACCGCGCAGATAAAACACATCATCATGCCCCCAACCACGATGGTTAACACCGTGCGGGTGCGGCGGGGTGTGCGCCTGCGTTTCCACGCATAAAACGGAATCCACACAAACACCAACCCGACATAGAGCCAACTGGTCAACGCCAGACCCGGTGGTTTTAGCCAGAGCGGGGCGATAACATTGAGGAGGATCGCGCCCACCATTAACCCCAAAATGAGGCCATCGGTAAGCAGCGTGCTCACTCGTGAGGGGGCAGGCGTGATTTCAATGGGCGGTGTGGGTTCGGTCATGCAAAAAAGCCTTTCGATGGATGGATAGACGGAGAAGTTTATTGATTCTTTTCCACACTAAACTCCCAAGAGTATGAGATCGAATTACCTTCTTTTGGCGTTATGCGCACCTCTACTGTGTGTTTTCCGCTCTTCCATTCTTGAAAGAGACAGTGGTTAAATAGGAATAGCTCATCAGGGGCTTCCTTTCGTTTTGGCGATAACACCCAATACTGCGATATGTAAGCATCTTCCATTTTTTTATCGTCAACCCAAATTTCGACTTTGGCTCCAATAAAATCATCGTAGATGTCATCCACTGCCGCTGTATAGCGCTGTCGGGTTTCAAAACACACTTCTTCAGTAACTAGCCGATAGCCCGGATCTGTGAAAGCTACACCAACCATCATAAATGGTCGGAAGTTGTGCATCGGGTTAATATAATTGTTCCCAATGCTTAGTGTTGGTAGATTATAGAGCTGATAATTAGAACTTGTACCTACCTCATACCTTACTTGATAAAATCTAGCATCGGTCTTGTCTAAGAGTATCAACTGAGTCCGCCCATTTTTTAGGGATGGACACCGATGCCCAAAAAGCTGTTGAGACGCTTGGGGTGAATATGAGTAGTAAGTAAAACGACCATTCTTCACCAAATGAACCCCCGGCATAGGGTCACTGGTAGCAAGAGCATTAAATGGGTCATAACCCTGATACAAAATTCCCCCACAAATGCCTTCGGCAAAACGCAAGGCACTTGCAGGCGGCGCTTTAAAACTTAGTTCTAGGTAAAAAGTCCTATCAAATCGGTTTGAGCGATACTGGATGTCGGTTGCCCCTTCCGGATAGGGCACATCTAAATATTCAACGATGTCTTCGAAATTCCATTCCACCATACTGCCTAACAATCTCAACTCTATCTTGTGGGTAAAGTCGGGAAAGACCTGCGTGAAGGCTACCACAACCAAACATGGGCCGACACAACCAAATAAAATGATCAATGCCATGCTTTTTAAGGTCTGGCGTGTAAAGAGGTAATTGGGTTTCTTGTCCACTGCCTACCCTCCAATTCAATGAAAACACTGTGGGAAAAAAGGAGTGTCTGTTCCCACTGGTGTTGAACTTGAACAGCCTAAATCAAGGTTCAATCCTTCTTCACCCATGATAGCGCCGTCCGAAAAATTCTCATAGCATGTACCAACGAAAGGGAGAGAACAAAAACCATGAAACTAAAATCGCTGATATTCATCCTCGTCATCGTCGTATTGCTTCCTCTTCAACGGGCCGCCAGCCAAGCCGATATGCAAGCCCTTCCCGATTGCGATGCGGACAGTCTTTACCCGAATCTGGTATCAGTCCGTATTCGCAACCCCACCACCATGTTTGGCGTAAGATGTTGTATAAACCCGTAACAGATGAGCAAGGAGATCATAAGATGAAGACCCGAACTCGATTGGGGATGTTGTTACTCATAGTGTCGCTGTTCGCCATTGCCTCCTACGATGGATACCCCGCGCACGCCGACGAGATTGTCCGGGTTCCCACCGTAATCAACGTGACCAATCCAGCCAGTGGTTTGATCACAGTCGAGATCAGCTATCCGGCGGCGCTGTTGCCCGACGATTCCCTTAATCTGTCCTTTTATATGTTGGAAGATCACCCCGATGCTTTGAAGTCATTCTCGGCGCTGGCAGGCGAAAGTCAGCAGGAAGTCCTTGTCGAAATCGGGCCGGGTGTGACACAGAGGGTGCATTTGACCGAACACGGCGGTTCGTTGTTAGTGCGCTATACGCTCGATCCGCTTTATTTCCCGCCGCAGTATTCCCACGACGAGCCGCTGAACGCCGCTGCCCGCCTGACCGCCGAACTGGGAGTCCTGCGTACATCGGACATTCTGCCCGACGGCGCATTTGCCATCGCGCCGAGCGACTTTGTCTACCAGACTACCTTCCGCCTACCAGAGGGCTAGCAAGCGATTACCCCGTGGCCTGCGGCGCCGGACGGCACCGTGCTTCTCCCTGCAAGCAGCGTGATGCAGACCGAATACCTAGCCGTAGGGCCGTTCGTGACGGAAACGATCACCTTTGATACGACGCAGGTGCTGATTAGCACACTGGATGATGCAGAGTTGCCCGCCGCTTCCGTGACCGAGGTGCTGACGCATATAGCGAGCTTATTCGAATCCGCGCCACAGGCGGAACATCTAGCGGTAAGTATCGTCCCTGAAGATTTTCTGTACGGTGGCAGCGCGGGTACTTTGACCATCGTCGCCAATGCCGACTTGCACTTCGTCGCGCACGAGATGATCCACTGGTGGAATTCGCTCGATCTTACCGCCGGGGACGCGACGGCTTGGTTCCGCGAGGGTTTCACCGAATACTACAGTCTACGGATGATGCGCGATCTAGGCATCTGGAGTGATGAAATAATGGCAATGGCTTGGGGTCAGTACGAGGAAGCTGTTGCCCAAATGGACGATGACCCACCATTGGGCTTGGCAGAAGTTTCCGAGCGGCAGCAGGAAAACGAGAACTATGTGCTGCTTGTGTACGTCAAGGGTGCGCTGTTGGCCCGCCTGCTGGATGTTACCCTTCAGAACGAAGGTCGCAGCCTAGACGAAGCAATGCGGGTGATTCTCAGCAGTGAACAGCACGCTCTGAGCAACGCCGACCTTCAGCAGATATTCCACGAAGTCTACGCTGGGTCACTGGATGATCTGTTTGAACAATACGTACTCAGTGGAGCGAGTCTGTCGTAGCATGTTTTTCACTTTGAGGCACGAACCGGCAGACATCGGCGCGTGTCAATCAGATCATGGAGAAATCAAGCTAAGAGGTCGTCCGAGAAGTACCGAACCTCACCCCTACCCCGCCCTTCTCAAGGGTAGGTTTTTGATTGTGTCGCCCACCGAATGACGCTCTTGCGCAATTAGAATCGGCCATTCAACCCCACCCCCGGCACCTCCCCATTGCATGGCTGAGGGAAGGACAGGATTTTTTCAGGGCAAGCGATGGTCGGGAAAAAAGGCTAAGTGAAAGAAACAGGCATAGCGACGGGCAAAGTTGGCAAAGAAAAATAAGGCTTCCTTGAACAGACTCCAAAGGCGGCGGCGGGTACTATCGGGGTTGCGGACAAGAGAGGAAGCCAA
>QMIT01000006.1 GCA_024434115.1 Chloroflexota bacterium | reverse complement strand
TCAGCGGGAAATGCCCTTCTACAACTCAACTCTTGGCACTTGTGCGAAAGGAATATCACAAGTTTCAATCCCCTCAGCGGGAAATGCCCTTCTACAACTGTTGTATCCTCTACGACAGGTTCATTTAAAATAGGTTTCAATCCCCTCAGCGGGAAATGCCCTTCTACAACCGTGACGGCGAACCGCTACCGAATCACCCCCTTGCAGTTTCAATCCCCTCAGCGGGAAATGCCCTTCTACAACTTCTCAGGATTACGATCTGCAATGGCAGGTAGTAAGTGTTTCAATCCCCTCAGCGGGAAATGCCCTTCTACAACCGCCAACGCAGGCCCGCATTTAGCCCGCCTCACCAGGTTTCAATCCCCTCAGCGGGAAATGCCCTTCTACAACGTATTCAAGCAGTTGAAAGTAGTGATAGACATGATAGGTTTCAATCCCCTCAGCGGGAAATGCCCTTCTACAACTCGCTTTATCAGGAGTTTTTGCGCCTGACCAGCAAGGGTTTCAATCCCCTCAGCGGGAAATGCCCTTCTACAACACCAAGCAGCGTGTTTGAATACTGCCCCGATCACCCATGTTTCAATCCCCTCAGCGGGAAATGCCCTTCTACAACGTGCCTATTGTCTGCAAATCATGTAATCAGGAAATGGTTTCAATCCCCTCAGCGGGAAATGCCCTTCTACAACAGTAGGCCGTAAGAATGTTGTCTGTGAAGTCCATGAGTTTCAATCCCCTCAGCGGGAAATGCCCTTCTACAACCAGGTTCAACAGGTTCACCCGCTTCAAGTTGACCGAGTTTCAATCCCCTCAGCGGGAAATGCCCTTCTACAACCGCATTTTGCAACCTTCCCAACTGAATTAGCGGAAGTTTCAATCCCCTCAGCGGGAAATGCCCTTCTACAACCGCCCCTTAAATCTAGCAATCACAAGTCATTTTTGCCCTGCTTTGGTGATTTAAGAGATTATAGGGCCTTATAATCGGTCGTTTTTTTGTCATTGGTCACACAAATTATGTTTTTATTCAACTCAATTCGCAACTCGTTTCATGTGCCAAAAGTGGGGGGAGTTGCGACAGATTTTGTTGGCATTGACTTGCCAGTCAAGCACAGGCGAGTAGATAACTCTATATCATTAAAAATAGCATAGATTGCATCATTGAGCAAAAACCACCGCCAACCAAAAAGCGCCCTCTCAATGGCGCTTCTGGCAATGCTATCAGCTTGTTTGCCCTACCTAGATTTCTAGCCGCGCGACGGCCTTTTTACGTACCCTGCCATGCCCTGCAACACCCCCACGGTCATCCGGGCATCGGCCAACGCCCCATGCGCTCCTTGCGTGCTGATCCCAAAGCGAGCGGCTGCTGCGGTCAACTTCTGCCATTTATAGTTGCCGTGATAGTCTGACCAGTCGCCACAATAAGCCGCATAAGCCAACATCGCACAGTACGGTTGCATGGGGAAATTCGGTAGTGACCATAACTCCGCCGAGCGATTCAGCATGGGCGTGTCAAAACCCGCGTTATAGATCACGACATACCCACCATCGAGCACACGGCGCAGATCGGGATAGATCGCCCGAAAATCCGGCGCGTCCCGTAATAAATCCGCCGTGAGGCCATGCACTTCGGTGGCATCATCGGCAATGCGATGCACCGGACGGACGCGGCGGTGGAACAATGTCTCCCCTAGCCCATCTAGCACGGCGACCTCAATCACCTCAGCATCATACAGATCAGTGGTTTCGGTATCCACAATTCTTAGATTGGGATGCAGCAACGCCCACTGCGCCCAGACGGAGGCCGCGTCGCCGTCTTCGGTGTAGTCGTACATCTCAGCCGCGTTTCGCGCGGGGTTGACCCTGCTGTTCGCGCCGCTGGCGTTCGTTGAAGGCCTTTTCCTCCGCTTTCACGTAGGCGTCACGGCGTTTGGTGCGGTCTTTGACCTGCTGCTCATATTCGGCCAGTTGATCGCGCCATGTCTCAATTTGCGCCACCCGACTCGCAAGCGCAGTTTGCATGGCCGCGGCGGAGTCCAACAACACCTGAAACTGCTCGGCGGTAATGCGTACCTTGAGGGCCTTTTCGTTGTGGGTAAGGCAGAGTTCAATCGCCGGGTAAGCCGACTGCGGGGTATAGGGTTCATCTTCCGCATAGACCTGTAACCAAACACCCCCATCGCGGTGCATTACGACTTGGGGGGTGGTGCGCTGACCCGCCTGTGGCAGTCTGGGTCGCTCCGGCTCCGGATTGGCTTCGTTGAATTCGCGTTGGGCTTGGTATTCATCAAAATGACGTGACATGGAATTTCCCTTTCTTGGTTGATGGAAAAATTGTTTGTGTGCTTCACGGCTAAACGGCAATCTCATGGGCAGGCTCACAAGCCCACCCCGGCCACTGGTCACGCGGCACTTCGGCAAACGTGCCGTCCGGCTGCTTGGCATAAAAAACCAAGCCGTCCCAACGCGGCGTCAATACGCCCTCCCCAACGGGCCAATCTGCCACTTGAACCCATGACCAGCGCGGCAAGCTAATCGAATCATCCACCCCCGGCAGATAACCAAGTACGAGATCGTCTTGATGGCTTTTCCACCATTCGATAAACCGCTCCCAGCCATTCAGCACATACAACGGCGCGGGGGTTTCATAGCGGTCTTTGAGTTTTGGATCACGCACCACCTCGTAGTACATCTTGAAGGCGCGGAAATCCCGCGCAGCGCCTTCAGGATCGGTCATCTGAATCTGGCGGAGCAGGTGCGGCAACTTGGGGTCAGCGACTGGCACTTTGCAGAGGCCCGCGAAGGCTTTGATTAAACCCTCATCTACTTCCAAAATCGGGCCACTGGCTGTTGAACTTTCTTTTTCTTCGACGGCAGGCGTGTGAGGCGTTGCGGCGGCGGCGGGCGAAGAAGAAGAATCGGAGGCCGCTTCGGAAATTGATTCGGAAGTTGATTCGGATTCCTTATCTATAGGCGAGTGACGAATTTCGTCAGGGGGAGTGTCATTTTTCGTCACTCGTGACCGACGATTTTCGTCAGCCCCCTGACGATTTTTGTCAGTCTGAGGGGTGACGATTTTCGTCAGAGTGGCCGGTTCAAGGTCGCTAATCGTGTACCACTTGCCAGACCCGAACGTTTCCGAATCAAGCAGCCCTGCTTTCTCCAGCTTCGTGATCACATCACGCAGCGACTTGGTATTTTTGAAAATCGGCAACCATTCGAGTAGTTGCGCATAGGTGAAGTCCACCCAGCGCCGTCCATCTTCCCGAACGGTACCGAACTGCGTCTTTTTACCTTTGGCGTCCTGAATCATCCAGCGCAGACGCTCATAAACAATACCCGCTTCAGCGCCAACAGCGACGGCGATATGCGGATTGCAGTAAAGGGGTGCGTTCCAATCGAATTTTTTAGCCATCGCTACGATCTCCATACTTCCACAGGTGATTGCCGGGTTCGGGTGCGTCATCCTTGACGGATTCAGGCGAACGGAAATCGTATTGCTTCATCCATTGGACATCGGCGTCATCCAAAGAAAACCATTCCCCATCAAGGCGTTTCTCGGCAAAGCGTTCATGCCATTTCTTTTCTTCAATATTGGGGGTTTCTGTTCTAATGAGGGCGATGACCTCTACCTCAAATGGCAACTTAACCTCAAATCGCTTCATGCGTCGCTGCAATTGTTTCGTCCTACCTATCTTGTAGAGTTCATTTGTGCCACGAACCAAATACACATAACCTACCTGATTAAACGACTGCCCGAAAAACTGGTCAGCGGCAAGGTTCAAGATAGATTCGGCTGCCTCAGCCTCATACGGGCCGAACTTTGGCAACATATCGTCAATATCTACCGGATGGAAGTAGCCCTGTTGTTGTCGTAGGGTAAGTAAATAGGGGTGTATCTTCTGAGCGAAGCTATAGACTGCTCTGACATTGAGGTCATCTAAGTTATGTTCAGGGCTAAGATGGATGCCCTGTTGGGTAAACTGCAATTCAATGCCGTTCACGCTGGTTTTAAAGATGGTTCTCATTCTGTACCGTCCAAATGTCTCGTGACATCATTGATATAATTCCCTTCGACGGCCCACAAGCCGTCTGTCTGAAGCCCCTACCTTACCGGAGGTGGGGCTTTTCCATGCCCGTCTGTCTGAGGCACATCCTACCTCAGAAGACACCTATTGCAAGGCGTTCATGCAGGGCCAACCAATTGAGCTGGCCCACCCGTTTAAGTGCGTTGCATACCCTTTTTCACCACTTCATCCGCTACCACTGGGTCATAGGGCAGCCCGGTGGACACCATGTAGGTCAAGCGCTGATACAGCTTGTCCGCGACACCATTGCCATTGGCATTCATCGCCGCGATGCTGTCCCACAGACCCTGCAACGTATCCCGTTCTTGCAGGTATTGAAGATTGCAGTCATATTCCTCCAGTTCCATGAGCGCGGCATTGACGTTTTGTACAAGGCGCAGCAGCCCCATATAGTTCTCGACCATCCGGGCCTGCGTATCGCCATTCGGTTTGTACTCGCCACCGGGCTTGGCCTGTGGTGGCGGGGTGGCACGGGTGTCATATTTCTCAAAGTTGGTCACCGAGCCGTCATATTGAGACGGCTCGTCATCGCCCGCCACGCGAAGACTGCCGTCCGAACCAAAGCCCACGACCTCCACGAGCTGCCCAGTCCGGAGGTCACGCACCGTATCACCTATGCGGAAAGGATGAGTGGGTTTAGTTTCGGAAGTGGTCGCGGCGACCTCGAATTGCGCAGCATATTCCTTAAAATCATGCTGGCTTTCGTCCATGACATGTAGCCACCAGAATTGGCCGTCCCACTTGGCAGATAGGACTTGGCAGTGTTTCCCAGACGGCTTATAGATCACCCAATCGTCCTTTTGGAAGGGACAAGGGGCGGGGTTGCTATCCACCTCCGGCTCATCCACCGCTTCGAGTTCAGTGGCTTTGTATGGGTAGAGCGACTGGTCATGGCGCAACAGATACACCCAACAACCCAACCCGCTGTCATACTCGAGGTGGGTGACTTGATCGATCTGACCGCTGCGGATGACCCGCACGGATTGGTTAGCGGAGAACTCGAAGGGAGGCGTGGATTGAACAGCCGATGCTGCCGAAGGATGCACGTCCGAGAGTTCATCCAGACGATGGAAATCCTCACTGTTGGTCAGCCGGATCTGCCATGCGCCGTCCCGCCACTCGATCTGGGTCACGGTCTCCAGCTCACCCGTGGCGACGATCCAGACTTCCTGACCGACAGAGAACGGGCAGTCGTCAAGGGACGGCTGGGCCGTCGTTTCAGTCTCAGCTTCCGTCGCTGTGACCTCGGTCAACCGATGACGACCCGTCGCAGTCGGGGGTTGATAGTGAGGATCGGGATGTTTGGGCTGCGCCATGCCCGGCGCGGCAGACGGCAGTGGAACACTGTGGCGCTGCTTAAAACCGTCCAACCACTGCTGCATGTCGTCCTCAGTCCAGTTCTGGGCGTCGGCCTGTTCCCAAAGGGAAGGGGTGATGGACGCCAGCACCTCCTGATACCAGCGATAGTCTTTGTGGGATCTAAAGTCACGGATGAATTGATTTTCGCGGTCCACCGACAGGGAGAAGTGCCGATTGGCGGCGTGGAGATAATACACAAAGGTCTTGTGTTCTTCAGGGGTATTCTCAGATGGCAGATCAATCTTGAGCCGCGCCGCCAGATTGCGGTTGCCGGGGGTATGCAAAATCATGTCGGCAATGAACTTGGTGCGGAAGATGACATTGGAGGCACGATAACGTGCCAACTTCTCTTCTTCAGCAGCGATTTGAGCTTCAAAGCGTTCCTGTTCTTTGCGCTTGCGTTCCTCTTCAGCGCGTTGGGTAGCGGCTTCTCGGATGTTTTCAATTTCACGAACTTTGCCGTCTCTCCCCCACCGTCGGGTCAAATCAACTGTTAAATTTTTAACAGTTGCAATCTCTTTGACCCACTCACCTACAGTTGGATCCGAAACACCCAAATCAGCCGCGATGACCCCATTGGACGCCAAAACACCGTCTTTAGTGTAGTATCCGGCCACTATGAGAATTTCCAATGCTCGCCGCAGATCGGGCTTTTTGAGATCAAGCCCATGCGCGAGGTTGGAGCGGGCGGCTTCAATCATGGCCTGCTCACGAGTGCCCTGCCGCACGACGGCAAAGATCGTTTTACGACCTTCTAACTTGTGCGCCTCCATGCGGTGAAAACCTGCCGCCAGTAAATAGGTGTTGGCACTCGATGTGGCCTCGGTCGGCATAAGATAGACCGTGATGGGGGGCAGTTCTCCCCCATTTTGAATCACGGCCCGGTACCGCTCCACCGTCGCGGCATCCAAGCCCTTGGAGCGTACCTGTAAGGTTTGGTCAATCGTGATGCGCTCGATGTCCATTTCTTCAGCCCGTTCCCCCACCGCCTTTTTGAGCGCAACGACGGGGTCAAGCGCGGACTCCGGTCGGGCCGGACGATCTGCTTTTTTCTTAACAAAGTTCGTAGGCATTCAGAATTCCCTCCATGAAGTGTTTGAGTAAACGCTGGCCCGCACGGGCGGCAGGCTCCCCCGCCGCATACTTAAAAATGCTCTTTTGCACATCAGCTGCTTGTTTCCACACCGTGCTCTTGGACAGCATGGCCTCCTGCCAGATCAGACCCGGATACCGCTCCACCAACTCCTGCAGACGCTCCCGATCTTCATTGGTGTGCAGCTCGGTCATGGTCGGCACAATGCCCAAGACTTCGGCGTGATGTTCATCAGCAGCATCGGCCATGATGCGGTAGACCTCGCCAATGCCATCCAGCGACCAGCGAGCCAGTTGGGTCGGGATGAGAATCAGGTCAGCCATCGTCAGCACCGCCGACGTAAATAGCGACGCACTCGGCGGGGTATCAAACAAGACAAAGTGCGCCGAATCACGCAGTGGCCGCAGAGCTTTCTTGAGCGCGGAGATACTCTTTCCTCGCAGAAACAAATCCACTGCGGCGGTTGAGGTCTTGGCATAACCCGGCAAGACCCGCAGGGTACCGGGTGGCCCGGCGACAGGGATGTCCGCAGGCAAATCAAAGTCGTACTGTGAAGGGTCAACGGTGAGCAGTACCTTGTCCAGTGGCTCATCGTGACTGAGGAGATGGTAAAGGCCGTCACGTGGCTGCCCTTTGCTATCCAGCAGTCCACGCAAGCCCAAACTGATATTGCCCTGCGGGTCGGTGTCCACAATGACGACGTTGTAGCCCAGTGCCGTCAGACCCGTGCCGAGGGTGAGGGCAAGGGTCGTTTTGCCGACCCCGCCCTTTTGATTCCAAATGTTGATATTGAGTCCCATAGACCTCCCGCTAAACCCACCCTACCTACCCACTCGTTTTTCGATTGATTTCTGGTACACTTACGGCTGTCTAGCCCACCCTAGACCGGATTCACGGGCTTGCCCGTGTTTTCCGTCTATAGACACCGGGTTAAACGGCTTGGCCTAGTTCAATGGCCCATTCCTCATGCAGCCGCACCCGTGTCTCGCTCTGGTGATTGAGATAACCCAAAACCAAGTCCTCAACCGCCTCCATATCCCAGCACTTGCCGTTGACAGGCATGGCAAACAACTCGGCCAGTTCTGGGTACGCCTCCAGATGCAGCACTTCGTGATTGACCCGGCGCTTGACGATGGGGTCGGCAGTCGGCACGATCTCGGCCAAGGTCAGTTGATCTTGAAGAGCGTCATAGCGCAGTTCCACCACGGCTACCTCACCATTGCCCACACACCGAACAACTAAACGTTTCATTTCATGACTCCTGTTTTTGGCGTTCTTTTTGGACTTTCAAGAGGTACTTTTCGGCACGGCTGTACCCGGCCTGCTGCATGACCAGCAGCACCTTGTTCATCAACACGAGTCGCAGGCGCGGCTGTGAAATCCGATCGGCGACCACTTCGGCTTCACTGAGGGTTTCATGCAGGCGGGCAATCACTGGACTGTAGAGGCGCACCACCTCCAGCAGAGCCGTTACGCGCTCCTCATCCGGTAGCTCCCACGCCGCCGCGACCAACTTGTCGAGGTGTTCAACGGGTTTACTCATCGTCCTCGACCTTTTGGGTCTCCAGATGGGCGACGACCTGCTGAAGCAGTTCCAGCGTTCGGGCATTCACCGGCCCTTCGAACTCGTCGGTGATCAAGCTGGCGACTTGAATGCCTTCCATCCCGGTGCAACCCGTGATGGTACGGATGGCGCTCGTGAGATTGTCATGGGTGACTTCAAAGGCATAATCCAGCGCGTAGGCTTCCGCCTCTTCGGTGGATTGTTCAGTAATTTCCTCCACCACATCCCGTACCCGCTCGTCGGTGGTGAGATACCAGTGCTCCAGTGCTTCGGTGAGGGTGGTGAGATCGACGCTGACCTCGGACAACTCGTCTTCGAGTTCGGCTTGGCGATCCAACGCGGCAGTGGCGGTGGCGGTGGCTTCATTGCGCTGTTCGACCAGTGTCAGGATGATGTCCTTGGCATCGTCCAGTGCTTGGAAGATGCGCGTTTGTAATTCCTCTAGTGCCGCGATGCCCATGTTGTAGGCGGCATCATCCGGCGTGGTTTGCAGGGCGGCGTGGAGTTGACCAAACACGTCATCCACCACAATGGCTAACTGATGGTCATCGAGTGTTTTCATTGAGAAGCAGCTCTCCTTGCTTGTTTGCGTGCTTGCACACGCTCAAAAAGGTCTTGATCGAGTGGGTCAATAAACTGCTCGGTAAAGAGGGCCGCGAGGTGGCGTTCCTGCACCTTTTCAAACGACTCCGGACTGCCGGGCCGAATCAAGGTGACGTTCGACGGCAGGGGCTTGGGTGATGTAAATTCACGGGCTGCCGTCTGCGACGGATAAACCAATGGCTTCGACGGATGGACGAGGCGATTTAAGGCCGCCTTGGTCTGTTCCAGCATGGCGGTTTCCTGCTGTGCGGCGTACCACTGGTGGCTGACATGCAGCATGGCTGGCGTCATCGGGACGAGCGCGTTATCCAGCGACATCTTGGTTATCTCCTTCCTTTGGACATGGCCCACTCCCCGGCACCGGATTGGGTGGGGAGGATGGGCATTTCGGATCGAGTTGTGGCATAGACTTTTCCTTTCCCTTCGAAAATCGCACGTTTTACCTTTTTTTAAATCACAAATACCTGATACCTCTTAACAAAATTAATTGTGCTGTTATACTTTTAAGAATCATTTTTTGGATGTATATATCGGAGCCAGCCATGCCCCCCTTACCAAAACGGGCGGAAGATTGGATATTGTCTGACGCTTTTGAACATTGGTTAGCCACGTTTGATAATGCCAACACCCGGAAAACCCACTACTCATCAGTTCATTTCTTTGTGGACAAATATGCCCACTACCGCGTCACTGACCTCGTAAGGTTGCACGTGCAGGTCTATACTGACGACTTACGTTCGCGTGATGTCAAGGCTTCCCATCGTGGTCGTCCCCGCAGAGATAGAAAACTGCCTCCGTTCACAGTCGCCAAAGACCTCAAAGCCATCTCCAATTTCTTAAGGTGGATGCACCACATGTTTCCCGATGAAATTCCCGATTTAGGGGACTTCATCAGGATTCCTCATTTGCCTGATCGCTTACATCGAGAGGATGACATCATCAGCGATGAGGAATTTCAGGCTATGCTCCGGGTAGCAGATACTCCTCTAAAGCGCGTGGTGCTGCATTTGTTATGGTCATCGGGAGCAAGGGTAGGGGAACTGACGACTATGACCCTTGAGAAAACCAATCTGACCACTCGTACCGCAGTCGTCATTAAAAAAGGCCAGCGCATGGAGCGAGAAATCTATTTCAGTCCGGATTGTGCTGTGGCAATATACGAATGGCTCCGAGTCCGCCCTGAAACCGATCACGACTACCTACTTTGCAACGCTAAACAACCATTCAATCGTTTTAACCGACCCGCATCCATTTCCCAGATCGTGCGACGACTTGCTGAAAAGGCCGAGCTAGGACGCCCAATTCGTGGTCACCGTTTTCGCAAAACTCTAACCCGTCGGATAGTTCGCAAGTTCGATATTGCGACAGCGGCGCTAGTGCTGGGCGATACCGTGACGGTGACAGCCAAACACTACATCATTGGTCTTCAGGAAGAGGCTCGCAATGCTGTCAAAGAAGTGGCTCGAACGACTTCTTCCGAATCGGAAGAAGAGTCCAATATCATTCCTTTTCGACGCGTGAACTAGGAAAAACAAAAGAGACCTGATTCGTTATGAATTAGGTCTCTTTTTAGAGTCAAAATGCGGGGAAATGTCGTCTATAGAACAATAGGCCGGGAGTTCGAATCTCTCCAGGCACACCATTCTTAACCCCACTTTGAAGTCCCTAGTGTCCCATTTGGGCCACGCAATGATGGGATTTATTTGTTTGTTAAGGTGCTTTTCTGTTTATTGATCTCACACAACCAATAAACAGGCTTCAAAACTGAAAACCCGCTCTACCTGTTGATGCTACGTGGCGTTGGGGGTAGGGCGGGTTTCGTTTTCAGGGTCTTCTTCAACTTCCAACATATCCCCTAGTCATACTCCAACCAAGACCGATGCGGGACTGCTGGCCCTGCTAAACGCGATGATCATGCCCCAGCAGAACATCATTCGCCAAGGCTATGATGCCTATGTCAACCGCCGTCTGTGTTTCTGGGCCAAATGGCCCGCCAGTAAAGCCGACGCTCAATCCCACCCACGCCCTCCGTCGTGTAGCTTGATCTGACCCCCTCATGCAACCCCTGCTGGCGGAAATCGAAGCACTCAAAGCCCAACTCGCTGCCAACTCCAAACCCTCCACGCCACCTAAGAAGACGACAAACGCGCTCTACTAGTGCGGATCGCCGACGCTGCGGAGGCAGTTCAGGTGGTCTATCTCCCCAAGACGGCACAGGAAGTGGTATATGTGCTCCAGTCGGAACGCGCTGGGTATCTGAAGGCCGTGCCGCCGGAAGCCCATCCGGAATATCCCGGTATGGCGCTGCGCATCGGGGTCACTCTCACTGTCAAAGGCCACCAATACGCCCCAACTGCGAGGCGAACGATGAAACACCAACACAGCATCCAATGGTCACCCGCCTACAAAGTCGGCAAAAGCGTGGCCTTCGCAACAGCCTGCCAGAAGGGGCACACGGGTTTCATACGCTCAACGACTGACCGCCTCGATTGGGGCTATGACTGTACATCCTTTATGGCGGGCTGGCGCGAGGGATTACGGGAATTTTCGAAGGCATGACTCTATCGTTAGGGTTATCTATAGGGAACGGGACAGGTAGAGAGTGTTTTGGCTCTCAAGGTGAGTATTTTCCCACAAAATACCTCACTTGGCGGACGAGTTATTTTTAAGGTCAAAATGTCAAGACCTTATCAGCCTCCACAATCCATTGTGCCAATTGACCCATCGTGCTGATTTCTGCCGCTTCAATCAGAGTGGATTGCGTGAGACCACGTGCCCGGAAAGGAACAACGTCACAACCTCGTCTCTGATTTGCTTATCATTCATATCGTTGCCGGACTCATCCGTTGTCATGAGCAGCATCGAGGGCAAGTCGCCCCGATCTACTGCCGAAACCCATCGCTCGGTGATCAGGCGGGGGACAATCTGATCCATTGTCTTTCCAACACTGGCCTAGCGAATATGGGTGGGAGTGGTAGCCAGAGGGGAAAGATTGTAGCATTTCAGAGCCTGTGAGACACAAAAGAGGGTAAACTGAAGAGAGACTTTGCATCCCTGAGAAGCCAAAAGGAGACAAGCGGATGGCAAAGCACGAGGAAAAGATGAGCGCGGAGGCTCCGGTTAAACATATTCGCCGAGAAACACGGCGGAAACATAGTGCGGAATAGAAACTGGACTCTCACGTGCCCACCCCCTCCAGATGGTGCGAAAGTCCAGTTTGCAACGGCGTGCCTTATTGGGAGCGGGAGGTCGTGTCCCGGATGCTCAGAAACGTGCCGGTACTGGTAATCAGTTTGAGGCCCGTATAGGGTTCAATTGCCGTCACCTGCTGGTCACGTTCGGTGATCAGCAAAGCTGAACGCCGCCGCGTCGCAAAGTTCCATACCCATTGAACAAATACCAGCACTCGGTTTTGGAGATCCAATTGGTACATCAAGTGAATCACCAACCAGAGTTGCCACGCTAACCAGCCCGACAATTGATAGTGCTGGATCTCCGCCACCGCCTTGCCGCGTCCGATAGTCGCCATGTTGCCGCGATCTTGGTAGTGAAACGGCGCAATAGATTTTCCGGCGCGTCGGCGTTTGATCAACCGTGCAACATAGCGCCCCTGTTGGATCGCCACTTGGGCCACACCGGGCAAAGCTTCGCCAGTCTGGTGGGCAAAGTGGGCCAAATCGCCGATGACAAAGACATCGGGGTAACCGGGCACGCTGAGGTCTGGCTCAACCATCACCCGCCCACCCCGATCCACCTGCGCTCCAGTTGCGGCGGCAAGGGCCTTACCCAATGGCGAGGCTTGCACGCCTGCGGTCCAAAGAATGGTGCGTGTCGCCAATTTTTCCTCAAGACCATTCGCCGCAAGGGTCACACCCCGCTCCTGCACATCCACCACCCGACGACCCGTCCACACCTCGACACCCAATCGCTCAAGCGCGGCGGCAGCTTTGCTCGAAAGCTCCGGGGGATAGGTTGGCAGCAGGCGTTCCCCGCTTTGGACCAGAATCACCCGCGCATCCGAAGGATTGATGTGGCGGAACTCATCACGCAGGGTCTCATGGGCGATCTCGGCCAGTGCCCCCGCCATTTCTACCCCCGTCGGGCCGCCACCGATTACCACAAAGGTGAGCCACGCCCGCTGTTTGACCGGGTCGGTGGTGCGTTCGGCGGCCTCAAAGGCCGTCAAGATGCGCCCTCGGATTTCGGTGGCATCTTCAACGGTCTTGAGGCCGGGGGCATTCGCCATCCAATGTGAATTGCCGAAATAGTTCTTGCCGGAGCCTGCCGCGACGATCAAGGTGTCATAGGGCACCACCCCGTCCCGCAGGATGACCTGTTTGTTGGCGACATCAAAGTCCAGCACTTCCGCCAACAAAACCCGGGTATTGGGCTGGTTTTTGAACAAGGTACGCAGCGGCGTCGTGATGTCCGCTGGTGATAGCGTGCCCGTTGCGACCTGATACAACAAAGGTTGGAACAGATGATGATTGCGACGGTCAATCAGTGTGACCTCGACAGGCACCTTTTTTAGGCGCTTCGCGGCGTATAACCCGCCAAAGCCGCCTCCGATGATGACAATGCGCTCGTTCATGGATAATGCTGTCTCCAATGTATGTCTAGCCTTGGGGAACAGCAGCCCGAAAAAGATGAGCTGTGTAGCGTCCCCGACGGCGCTGTGATAGGTTATTTCAAAACGATGTCTGGTGAATAAATGAACTGGCACAAGGCAGACTGAAATCATCCGGGTCTCGGCCTCACGCCGACAGGGCATATGGCCTGTCCGATACCCGTGTTTGCGATTTTTTTCACCTCAAAGAATGTTTAGCCTGATGATTACGCAGCGATTTGGAGGACACTCGCCAAGGCGCTGGTCATATGTTGGATGACCTCCTCCATGCTTAACTGATTTCTCGAACGTAGTGCCCGGTACGTCAGCGGATTGAGCATGGCCCGAACAAATGGGACGACGGCGGCCCGATCCTTATCAGGATCGTCAAAAGTCAGGGTCTCGACCAGATTTGCGATTAACGCCTCATAGCTTTGCACCGCCTCCATCAACACTGGCGACTCATCTTCGAGCTTGTAACCTGTCCACAGTTGCCCAAACGTTTGCTCATGAAGCTGGCAGACTTCCTGCACGAGACGGCGCAGTCGGTCAGCGGGATGTCGCACCGCCCGAAGCTCCTCCACCGCTGGCAAGGTGAGATGGCCGAGGTGATGAGTGGTGCAGGCCATGAACAAATCCTCCCGCGTGGGGAAATGTTTGGTGACCGTTGGCAAGGATACACCTGCCTCATCCGCGACGGCAGCAAATGCCGTAATGCCAATCCCATGCAGTTTGATGGCTGCCTCAACAATCGCAAGGCGTGTTTGTTCAGAACTGGCGATGCGTCGTTTTGAATCATATTTTCTTGTCATGTTCGATATGCTCCATATATTCAATATAAGTCTATTATAATGAATATAATATGTCAATCCCAAAAACAGAAATGCCCTAAACTCGACCATCCCTCCCTTAAGAAACGGCTTGATTAGGGGATTCATAAGAATTTCGGGATAATCCTCACCCCCGTCGCCGTATTCGTACTGGAGACGCAGACGGCACTTGCAGTTGCCCCAACAGGCGGTCTGGCCGTCACGCGGATACTGGGACAGGCGCACACCGGAATGGCACTTTTCCAGAAGATAGCTTGGGTGCTGTTGGCATACGGCTTGGCCCGTGGCACCGCAAAATCCGGTGGTTTACCTTGCTGGGCAGCGGCATATGCTGTCCGGTGGTGGTTTCCGCTGCAGCGACTTGAGTGAGGGCACTGGCTTGCACGGGCACATCCTTTTGTACGATGGGTGGGAAAATGACATTAAGGGTCAGATCAGTATTGGCTTGCGACTCAACCACCCGCAAGGGTTAACATGGTGCGATCCTGCATAAACCCGGTCAGAGCCTTGATCCAGCGGATCGAGGTGCGTTTGGGTGAGAGGCCGCGTCCGCCGACCACATCCGACAAAACATGCAGGATAGCAATCTCGGTGTTTTCACCGGCAAAGTCTGGACGACTGAGGCGTTTGCGGGTATCCGCGACCCGGTAATCCAAGAGCGGGTACGGTTCGCTCCGCTGTTGTGGCCCGCTGAAGTCGGCCAGATAAAACTGCGGGAGTTGACTGTCGCCTTTGGCGGGGATGACCTTAGCGACCCGTTGGGGGGCAGGCTACGCACCATGGCTCGTCCGGTTAGGGAAGTGTCCCCTTCATGAGTTCAGGGCGAAGGGTGGTCACATCAGCGGGCTTGCGCCCATAGACCATTGCCATATACATCGCCACTGACTCTCTGGCGATAAAAGGCCGATCTGCCACCACGAGTGCCAACTGCTGCTCAACCGATAACTCGGTCATAGCGCCCATGATGGCGATGAGACTCCCGTCTGACATCCTGACTCCCCAAAAACAAAACGGCGCAAGCTGCGCCACTTGAATTGGTATAAAGGACTCAGCATTCTCAGTGGGTAGGTTTATCCCAATCCCATACCACATCATCACAACCCTGTTTTGGTGTTCCTATTAAGCCCTGCTGTCCCGGCGGGGGATTGTCTCGGCAGGTTACTTGAGGATCATTGGCCTCCTGTTGCCCTGTAGGAGCAGAATGGATAATCAGATGAGTACCCCACAAAAGCGTTACCAGCAAAAATGCCCCCACTAAAATAAGACGCCAGTTCATCGTCTGTATCCTTTCCCATTCCCGATGGTGAATTTTAATTACACTTCCAATCTTACCACTCAAAAGTTACGGGATCGTTACTGCTACATGACTAAATAGGCCAGAATTGGATCTGAAGGCAAATTGAGCGGGTCAAGTTCTTCGAGCACCTTCTCAAGCGTGTCCGCAGTTTTGGTTGGCTCAAGTCCCATCCCCTTCAATAATTCAACGGCGGCAGATTGCATGTTAACACGGGCACGTTTATCCGAGGCGACGATCTGGAGGAGTCGGATGGCTTGATCACGGTGTTCCTTCACATGGAGCGTTGCCAATTCTAAAAGCACCTCCAGAAGCAGGCTCGGTATTTCCACTTGGGAGGCCAGATACAGGGCTTCTCGTAGATAGCTATTGGCGGTTTCGAGTTGTTGCTCATGACGGGCAATCATGGCAAGATTTTTCAGACTGGAGACCATACCATCCTTTTTACCAATCCGCCGACAGATTTGTAGACAGTCTTGAAACAACTCCTGCGCTTGACTATTACGGTCTTTTTGATGGGCAATATCACCTAAATTGATTAAGGCACAAGCCACTCCCCACTCATCGTCCAAATTGAGTTTGTGCTCGTAACTTTCTTGGTAAAATGGAATCGCTTCCTCGAGCTTACCCAACCCCACCAGCGCATTCGCCATGTTATTCTGGGTATACGCCAGTAATCGCTCATCCCCGATCTGGCGATAGATCTGTAATGCCTGCCCAAGATGCAGAATTGCTTCCTGATATTTGGCCTGCCGATTGAGCAAAATCCCAATATTGTTTAACACTTTAGCAATGCCCAACTCATCCGCCAGTTCTTGATAGATGGCGAGGCTTTCGTCAAAGTAGGCGTTTGCCTCGGTGTATTGACCTCGCATCATGGCAATGAGGCCCAGATAATTCAAGACCTGCCCTACCTCACGCCAATGATTGCCGCCTGTAAAAATCGCAAGGCTTTCTTTGAATAGTTGATGGGCCGCACCAAAGTTTCCTTGATGGGCCAACAGCGATCCCTGATTCGCCAAAAGTAATCCATAGGCTTCGGAATGGTAATAGAGAGTAGAACGCTGAAAGGCCTGCACTGCCTTCTCAAAATGGGGCAAGGCTTCCTCAAAACGCCCCTGCACCTCGAAAAAGCTAAAGAGGTTGCGACTATAATGAATGATCGTATCTAAAAGATAGTGTTGAATAGCCCATTGCCAGCCAGTCAAAATATTGGGGAGTTCGATGGTAATGGCTTGCAGTATTTTTTTCTGGTCACGTCCGTGTATGACCTGCCGCCGTATCCAATCTCCATAATAGAGGCTGTGCCGTCGCTGGATGTCTGGCTCTGGTGTATAGGTCTCCAGAATGAACGCGCGTAATGGGTTAAGCATCCGATAACGTCCCGCCTGATTCACCAGTAAGGCACGTTGCAATAACGCCGACAATGCTGGTAACGAGATTTTGGTGACGGTTTGGGCGGCTTGACGTTCAAATCCCCCTTCAAAGATGGTTAGTTTTTGCAACATCGCCATCAGTTCCGGGGTCAGTAACGACCATAAATAACTAAATAGGGCATTCAGGTTGGCGTGTCGCGCTGGCATATCTTGCCGCGTCGCCTGTAATACCCCTAGATTGTGGAGAATTTCCGTCTGTAATTCCTCAAATGAAAGGACATTGAGCCACCCGATTGCCAATTCAACCGCCAACGGTACACCGCCTAGTATTTCGTGCAGGGGGGTAACCAATTGGGTATCAAAGGTCTGGTTCGCCAGCACCCGTTTGGAATAGGTGGCAAAAAAGTCGACGGTTTCTTCGACTTCCAAGCCGTGTAAGGGAAACTGCCATTCTTCGACAGAATCTACGGGAACCTGTGAGGTCACCAACATTTTGACGGCAGGGGCAGCATGTAACAGGCTAACCAACACCTCAGACTGTTCAAGGGCAATCTCAAACCCATCTAAGACCAACAGCACCTGTTTGTCCTGCAAATAGTCTTTCAGGCTACGCTCCGACGTGGTGTCATGCAAAAAGGTATGCTGGATAGTGCTGGCGATTTGCCCAATCAGCGACTCGGCTGTGACAGGTGACTGAACTTCCACAAAAAAGACCCCATCGGCAAAACGATCAAGCTGTTTTTCCGCGACCTTCAGTGCCAAGCGTGTTTTACCCATGCCGCCGGGGCCAACAATGGTTAATAAACGACAGGTTGGGTCCTGCAGCAGAGTGGTTAAGGCCGTCAACTGCTTAGTGCGCCCAATGAAAGATCGCCCAATCGCGGGAAGGTTGTGAGTCATCGGGAACGACTGCATTTTGGACATTGGGTGCTCCAAAACCTGGAAATGCCCCTCTAAAATACGCTCATATAAATCGGTTGTCTCAGGCAATGGCGCAATATCTAACTCTTGCTCAAGTTTCAGCCGAAAGTTTTCATAGGTTTGCAGTGCCAGTGGCCGTTGCCCAGCCTGTGCATAAAGTTGAATAAGCATGTGCTGGGCTTTTTCGTAGAACTCATCCATCTGCACCCACCGTTTGGCAAAAGCGATGGCAACTTCAAAATCCTGTTGATGGGTATGCCATTCAATGATGCCCGCATATACAAAATTGAGATCGTGCCGCAGGCTCTCGCTTTCAAAGGACTGCCATTCTTCAAAATTCGACCCATCGCGTAAATTAAACCCTGCCAAAAAGTCATCCCGGTACAACTCGACTGCCTCACAAAGTCGCGCATAACAGGTTGCACAGATGCCATTGGGATGCTGATGATGTTGGGTCGTTTGCACCAGTTCACGAAACCGATTGACATCTACCCATACATCCGGCGCTTGGCTCAAGCCAGTCCGCGTTCTTTCAATCTCCAACCAATTTCGCTGTAAGGCTTTGTAGGCTACTGAAAGGGTACGCCGTAGAGAAGCGCTAGCACTTTGTTGATCGTAGTCTGTCCATAACACATTGCAGAGGACATCCCGACTGATGGGTTGCTTTTTCACTGCAAGATACGCCAGTAAAGCGATGGCTTTGCGGGTGTCTACTTCAATGGGGGTATCCTCTACAAGAATTTCCGGTGTACCAAACAAGATCAGCCGTAGCGAAGACAAGGCATCCATCCTTTTTTTCCAACGTCGATGCCTTGATTATATAGTCTTCCATCGAATGTTTGCCCCTCCTTAGCTTCTCCACTAGAAGGGGCGGTATTGACGAGGCTACTTGACCGGGTTGTTGGGCGCTTGACTATCCATTGATAGGTTTAACAATGGTTTGGTAATCAATCCCCATGTAGCGATCCACGCGCACCGTCCCAGTGCTCATAACGGCATTACTGCCGCGCCAATAGCAGGTGTAATCACTGAGATAGGGCACATACCGTGCATAGGTCTTCACTTTGCCCACATGATGGGCGGGGACAGGCAGCGAAACACCGACGGAATGGGTCACCGATTGCTCAATGGTAAAACTTAGTGCGGCGCTGACATGGTAGAATTCGAAACCCGCCGTTGCATTGATACTATGGGTGCGGGTCACAGAACGATAGACATCCAGCGTGGCCTGCTGACCAGAAGTATTACGAAGTTTGTCTGTCTGAAGAAAAACTTGATAAGCAGACCATTGGTAAGGATTGCCAAAGACACACCAGTACAAGGGATATTCGGCAGTATAATCCGTACTGATCGGCGCAGATGCCTCGTGGGAGTCATTGGCGTTTGCGACCCATGCAGTGGGCATGACCAACGCCGCAAATAATAGGACTGCCATCAAACGAACCGCGACCAACTGGAACTTCTTATTCATTGCATATCTCCTTCTAGGAAATTGGTTAAGTTATAGACACCAGCATATCGGATGGACATTCCGAGTTCGCAACCGTATAGTTACGGCATCGTTACCCAACAATTTCCTGCGCACTTTGGGTTCAATGACGTGAAAATGGGGGTAGAGAAACAAGGGGGCTGCAAGGGCGTGATCCAATCACCGAGGATGGCAGCACATGAAATCAAGGATGATTCACAGGTAGTGCCCCCGTTTGGCTTATCATATGTGAGGAGTCGGGCAAGTTACTTCATAATGCTGCTACCAAACAAGACGGCGCGAGGTGTGCCATCTGGAAGAGGTTGCCTTTTATCACCGGGCCGTGACCCTCAGCAGCGGCTCAGTGGTGGGGAGTTTGAGGGGTGGGGAAAGGCGAAGCAAAACAACTGCTCTCACAAAACCGTTCTAATGCCCTAATTGAACAGTTTTTGTCTTATAGGGAAGTTGGAGGCGCTTCTAAAACAGGATAAAATGAGATCGTTCCGTCGCACCAATTCAATGCCCAATGATGCTTGAAAATAATAGAAGATAAAAATTTAGTTGGGGTTTTCGGGCGGAACGCTCACAGTTTTTCTTTAAAAAATTAAATAGGGAAAGTTATGAATATCGGCACATTACTCCCCAGACATGCCCGCTATCGCCCCCTCCACAACGCCGTTCTTTTTGAAAATCATCGTCTGACCTATCTTGAATTCAATCGCCGCGTCAATCGGCTTGCCAATGCGTTATTGGACTATGGTATCCAAAAAGGCGACAAAATCGCTACCATCCTCCCCAATTGCCTTGAACTGCTAGATGTCTATTGGGCGGTGGCACGGATTGGGGCAGTGGTTGTTCCCCTAAGTCCTCTGCTGCGCGAAGAAGGTCTCATAACCCTGCTGAACGACTCTGATACAGTGTTGGTGGTGACCAGCCACACCACGATTGAGGGGATAGACAATATCCGACGCGACTTGATGTTTGTACGTGGTTACATTTCGACTGATGGCCCATCGACCGAGGGGTGGATGACCTATCAGGATTTTGTTGAAGCGGCCAGTGAGGACGACCCGCCGTACATCGAAATAAGCTACCACGACCAATACAACATCATTTATAGCAGTGGTACAACGGGGATGCCCAAAGGGATTATCCACACCCACTATATCCGTTCGATGTACTGCACCCTGTTCGCCTCGGCCTATCGCATCACACCCGAAAGTGTGATTTTGCATTCGGGGTCGCTGGTGTTTAACGGGGCATTCTTGACCTTCATGCCTTGGATGTATTTGGGCGCGACCTATATCTTACTGCCCCAGTTTGATGTGGATGCGGTAATTCAATATGTCCAGCGCGAAGGCGTTACCCATATGATGATGGTGCCGTCCCAGATTATCGCCCTGCTCAGTTCACCCAATTTCAATGCTGACACCATGCGTTCGGTGCAAATGCTAGGTTCGGTGGGTGCGCCGTTCCATCGTCAGCACAAGGACGAACTCAATCGCCGTTTGCCGGGGGTATTCTATGAGCTATATGGCTTGACCGAAGGTTTTGTCACGATTTTGGATAAACAGGATGTTCCGACCAAAATGGATTCAGTGGGAGTGCCGCCACCTTTTTTTGAAATGAAGATATTAGATGAAGACGGCAAGGAAGTCCCAATCGGGCAGGTAGGTGAGATTGTGGGACGAGGGCCAATTTTGATGCCGGGATATTATAAACGGCCTGATCTGACCTTTAATGCCATTCGGGACGGTTGGTTGTATACCGGGGATATGGGTTATGTGGATGCAGATGGATTTTTGTATCTGGTAGACCGCAAAAAAGACTTAATTATTTCGGGTGGGGTCAATGTGTATCCACGTGATATTGAAGAAATCATCGTGCAGCATCCGATGGTTAGGGAAGCCGCTGTATTTGGTGTGCCGGATGATAAATGGGGCGAAACCCCACTAGCCGCCGTAATGCTGCGCGAGAATGCCACTACCACATCTGAAGAACTGCGCGATTGGATTAATGAACGGGTGGCGGCTCGCTATCAAAAGGTGAGTGAGGTCGTGGTCGTTGAGTTTTTACCCCGTAGTGTGGCAGGCAAAACCCTGAAACGGATTTTGCGCGATGAATACGGTCAAAGGAATGCCAAAAAGTAGAAATAAAATATAGGGAGGTTTTGAGCGTGGAGCATTTTAGACATGTCAACAACATCGTTTTGCATTACCTTGACCACAAGGGGAATGGGCCGACGATTTTGCTGCTGCCGGGTTTGACAGCCAATGCCAATGAATTTGATGGGTTAATTAAGGCGGGGTTGAGTCCTCGTTTTCGGGTTTTGGCGCTAGATTTGCGAGGACGGGGGCAAACCGAAAAACCTGCAACGGGTTATTCAATGGCTGACCATGCCGCCGACGTGCTGGGACTGTTGGAACTTTTAGGTATTCAGCAGGTCATTATGGGAGGGCATTCGTTTGGAGCACTGCTGACTCTTTATATCGCGGCTCATTACCCCGAACGCATCCGCAAAATGATTATCATTGATGGGGCAGCCAAACTCCACCCGCGTGTGCGCGAACTGATTCAGCCCTCGCTCAATCGCATGGGGCGGGTATTTGCGTCGTGGGATGAATATATCAACACCATAAAACAAAATCCGGCTTTTCATGGATGGTGGGACCCGACCATTGAAAGTTATTATCGCGCGGATGTGCAAACCAACGCGGATGGCACGGTGCAATCCCGTCTATATAGAGAGGGTATCCTTGAGGCCACCGATAAAGCCTTAGAAGAACCCTACAGTGAATATGTATCGCGGATTGATAAACCCGCCATTTTGCTGAATGCCCTCGGTGCCTATGGCCCGGAGGGTACACCGCCTGTTTTGCCGTATGAACAAGCCCAAGAAACCGTACAGGCAATTAAAAACTGCCGCTACGTCGAAATCCCCGGCAATCATATCACTATGTTGTTTAGCGACTCCGCCAAAATTGTCGTAGATACGATTACTCAATTTGTGGAGGAGGATTAAAGAGGACACATGTCTATTCCAACTTTAGCAGGGATTACAGCCAAGACCATTACCAGCCAACGCTTGACGACACGGGTGCTGTTGAGTGGGCCAGAGGATGGCACGTCTGTCTTATTTGTACACGGCAATATTTCGTCAGCGACGTGGTGGGAAGAAACAATGTTGGCGCTACCATCGGGCTATCGTGCCATCGCTCCCGATCAGCGTGGCTATGGTGAATCTGATTCCGCCAAAAAGATTGATGCGACACGCGGGCTAGGAGATTTGGCAGATGACCTTGCCGCGTTATTGGATACCCTGAATATTCAAAAAGCCCATCTGGTCGGGCATTCGATGGGTGGGTCAGTAGTATGGCGTTTTGTGATGGACTATGCGGATCGTCTATTGAGTGTGATACAGGTTGCACCGGGGTCGCCATACGGATTTGGGTGTACCAAAGATGTCGCGGGGACACCATGTAATGCCGAGTTTGCTGGATCAGGGGCAGGATTAATTAATCCAGAATTTGCCCGATTGTTGACACAGGGCGAACGTGGCACAGGCAGCATGTTTGCACCACGTAACGCTCTACGGAATCTGGTGTTTAAGCCACCCTTTGTTCCGGCCCGTGAAGAAGAAATCCTCTCGGCAACGCTTTCCACCCATATGGGTCAACAAGATTATCCGGGGGATTCCATTTCGGCTTCGGCATGGCCGCATCTGGCACCGGGGGTGATGGGAGTCAATAACGCTCTGTCGCCGAAATATAACCAAAAAATCCTACCCAAGCTACTTGAGATGGCCTATAAACCCAAAGTGCTGTGGATTCGCGGTGCCAACGATTTGACCGTCTCGGACGCGGCAGCAGCGGATGTGGGACGTTTGGGGTCGTTGGGATTAATCCCCGGTTGGCCCGGAATGGACGTATTTCCACCTCAACCGATGCTGGCCCAAACCCGTGACGTACTCCAAAAATATGCGGCGGCAGGCGGAGCTTATCAAGAAGTGGTCATTGACAACTGTGGTCATGCACCGTATTTGGAAAAGCCCGCCGAATTTAACACAGCTTTCCACGCCCATATCACGGCTTAATCGTTACCCCCTATCGGGTTTAGGGATTCGTCACGCACAGGATGGGCATAATCCGGATTGGTGGAGATTTTTTCCATCTGTACCAATGCAGGCCACGCCGGACGCCCATCCATTCCATAAGGCATCGGGGCCACTGTACCAATCGCCCAATAATATTCCTCGTTTTCAGATGTCCACGCGACATTGGGGTAATAAATGGTGGTCATGAGGCCCAACCATGGACGCCAATTTGCGGCGGCATAGGCATAGGCTCGGCGCAAATAATCCCCTTGCTGTTCTGGCGTGACCCCAAAATGGCTGTAGATTGAGCCTTCCCGCTGGTCAATCGTCCAACCTGTCTCCGTAATAGCTAGTTGCTTGGCAGCATCTCCATTGGCGACCATGATGGCCCGCATGTCCTCGACGTGGCGGAAGCGCTGCCACTCATAGTAGTCGTCAGCAACAGGCACATCCGGCCCAACTTCGGGGGCAAATTTCCAACCGGGGGCGTGAACCCCTAATACATCAAAATAAGGACTCACACCTGCCTCGTACATCTTCCATAGATACTCCATGTGAGGCATAGCCGTCATGTCGCGGGTGGCGGTGGGGGAAAGGCCCGCCGAGATAATAATGGCATCGGGGTCAGCAGCACGGATAGCGGTGGAGCAGGCCGCCAAAAGTTTTACATACCCGGTGGGGCTGGGGACATGCCCGGCCCATTCACGGGTAAGATTCGGCTCATTCCAAACCTGATAGGCGTCAATACGACCCTTATAACGTTGGGTCAGCGCTCCGCAAAATTCAGCGAAGCGGGTTACATCAAATGGTGGATCATCATACCCAGCGTTCGGTTTCACCGACCAAGTGGGGGGATGGTCAAGACGGGCAATTACCGAGACGCCTTTGGATTCAATATCCGCCATCATCGCATCTACTTGAGACCATACGTATCGTGTGGGGTCATCAGTCGGCACATCGCGGCGTTCGGGTTCAATATCGGCCCATGCGAAACTTTGTTTGATATGCGAGAACTGCATGATATTGATCTGGTCTAGCCCAAACAGCCGATAGGTTTGATCCCACCAAAAAAAGGTGTGGATGCCATAGGTCAGCGAAGGAAAGGTTTTGGGGTTATTCAAATCCACTGCGCCGGGAGCTAAATCCGACACGGCAGGATAAGTGGGCACGGGTTCATCAGGATAATGCTTGTCGGATTGGCTGGGTGAATCGGGTTGGGCAACCTGTCGAATAGTGATAAGGCTTAGGGCAATCACCCCGACGGTGAAAGCCAATGACCATTTGTTACGACGAATTTTCAACCAATTTACTCCATTCGGATGTTCACGGCGTTGGCGGCACACTGATTTATCGTAATCGCCGGATGAGCCTTATCCGATTTAATGACACTACGGATAAACGTACCAGAGGCATCATATAAACCTGTTTGCAAAACCCACTGGTGTGATAAGTCTAGCGTATCTGGTAGGTCTAAAGAAACAGTATCCTCGACGACATAGCCGACTTGGAAAGCGGGCAGGGGCAAATTTCCTCCCGCAGGCATCGAATCATATTGGGCCAAAATGTGGCGGGTATCACCGGGTTGGCAGGTTTCAAGCGCAAGGTCAGTCAGATGCAAAAATTGACTCCAATAACCACTGACCGGACACCGCGTTTCCCATGCAACGTTGAGTTGGACAAGGCGGTCTGATGGATTCCATTCTGGCGGGCTGACCCAAAGACGCAAACAAGCCCGATCTTCCCACGGTTCCCGCACCCAAAACGAGGCGGCATTGGCTGGGGGTGTCCATTCGTCAATCGGAATTTGAGGGGGCGTGGCAAAGGTTGGGGCAATGAGCAGAGCAGGGAAGCCAATGGTTGCGGCGGCCATGCCACCCAATAGCAGGGTAGCCAACCATTTGGGACGCCAGACCTTAATTCCATAGGCCATCGCACAGGCCAAGCCACCGAGCAAAGGAAACCATAAGCGCCCTTGACCAGAAACTACCCGATGTACATAGTCGTACCAACTGGCAATGACAATCACCGCTTGCAGCAGCAGAAGGCCAACAATCACCACATTATCAGGGGCAGGCAGGCTGCCACGCAAGGCGCGGAAACTGCTGATCAGTAATCCAATTCCAGCGAATCCCAT
This sequence comes from Chloroflexota bacterium, assembly GCA_024434115.1. Taxonomy (GTDB): domain Bacteria; phylum Chloroflexota; class Anaerolineae; order Aggregatilineales; family J027; genus CFX10. Next base: position 359,295 of record QMIT01000006.1, on the reverse strand, counting down.
CAAGATCAACGTCCAGCGATAAAAATCCATCGGGGCGATGATATTAAACCAACCAAATAGCCCCCAAAACGAATAATAGAGGCCGCGAAAATCCGCCCAAATATCAATCGGGCCAGTCCGCCCTCCGACCACTGCAATCATTCGGTCAATGTTGGTGGCTTCGGCCCCTTCACTCAGATTTTGGATATACCACCAACTGGCGATACCCATCCATAATACAAAGCCGAATGTGGCATATCCCAACCACTGCTGCCAACGCCATTTATCACGCCAACCTATATAGAGGAGGCCCACAACAACTACCGGATAAAGTAACATGCCGCTGGCTTTGGCAAGGGCGTTCATTGCCAAAAGGAGGGAAAGCAGTCCTATCAAACGCCAAGTCGCCCCATGTCGAACAATCCAAACGAGTGTAGCCATCGCCGCAATGGTAAGGGTCGTCACCAGATTATCGTTATTGACCATACCACTCATGTAAATAAATTGGGGATTGAGCATCACGATTAAAACCGCTAACAAGGCGATTCCGGGTTTGGCAGGCAAGACCCCACGCGCCAAAACATAGATACTGAGTAAGGTCAGTCCACCCAAGACCATACTGAACGCCTGCACAATTCGCACTGCCAACTCGGTTTTGTGCCAATCCGTCGGGACATAGGCCACAAAATTGTGATTATCCGAGGCATGTGGTTCGCCAATTTGCCCATGCCAGTTACGCCGAAATTCCAATGGAAAATCGCTGGTGTCTAGCGGAGCGATTAAAGCTGCCGCCAAAAAATAATAGAGAGGGGCATGATAAGTGGCCTGCTGCCACGTATCTGCCGGAGCAGGCAACTGGCGGGGAGGTCGTTCGCCAGTTCGGGCAATATACTCAATCACCGCGAAATGATAATAGGCATCGGGCGCTTCAAATAAGGGGGTGTTGAGGCTGTACAAGCCAACGAGAAGACTATAAACAACCAACAATATTGTTAAGGCCAAACGGGACGAATGCCTGAAGTTAGGTCGCAAAGATGGTATCAACGCCAGTTTAAGCCCTCACGAAAGTTCCCCACCCGCCAATTAAGTGCAAGTTTAATGACACTTGTACTAGAAACAAGGCTCTTTGCCCTGCGTTTATTGCACCCCTACCTGACTCCAATTGACTACCACCAAATCCAGACTCGCGGGGTGAAGTCGAGTGCGGTAGCATTGGTACGTTCAAAAAATAGTAATGAATTGCGACGAAGGTTCAGGTTGTGACGTTGTTAAATCGGTTTTTTCACAATCGCTGGTTGATGGTTATTGCTGTATTTATCGGATTGCTGGCAATCTATATTCGTACCTTGCTGCCGGGGACGGTGGGAGGGGATGCGGGGGAAATGCAATATGCTGGGCCGATATTGGCGCTGACCCATCCTACCGGACATCCCTTGTATGTGCTGTTGGGGTATGTGTGGTCAAAAATTATCCCGATTGGCACGGTGGCGTGGCGGATGAATTTGCTGGCAGCGGTTTCAGGGGCGCTTTCTTGTGCGATTGTAACGGCTTTTGTTTATAGGCTACACGAATCGCGGCTAGTGGCGGTCATTGCAGGTCTAACGCTCGGTCTAGGGGCGACGTTCTGGCAGCAGGCGGTGATTGCCGATAAATATGCCTTTAACACCATTTTTGTGGCGTTGGTGGTCGGACTGGCACTGTGGTGGGCAGCGGAACGCGAAAAACCCTATGGCGATAAGCTACTGTATGCACTTGCATTGGCCTATGGCATCAGTTTTTTGCATCACCGTACCATGCTGCTGTTTGCGTTTGGCATTGCCCCGCTGGTGCTGTTTTATGAGCGACAGGCGATTCTCAAAAATTGGCGACGCACCTTGATCTGCATTGGGTTGGTGCTGTTGCCCCCTCTGCTTGTGTATCCAATTTTTCTGCCCGTCATGCAGGCGCGGCATCTTGCCCCCAGTGAATGGCAACCCGACACAGTACGTGAGTGGATGGATTGGATGATGGATCGGCATACTGCCCAAAACGCCTTTGTGCTTGAAGGGGTTTTGGACGAGTTGGGCAAATATGGGCGCTTTTTGTTGGATGATTATCCGTTCCCCATTCTAATCACGGCGTTATTGGGCCTGCTTGTGATGATACGCCGATTGCCGGGTGGGGCACTCTTTTTGGGCATCAGTTTTGCACTGCAAGCCCTGCTTTCAGCTAATTATCGAGACAATGTACGCCCGTTTACCTACTATCCACCCTCGTTCATCATTATGATTTATGCCTATGCCTATGGTCTAAAAGCGATTTTGGGTTGGGTGGAGCAAAAAATCGGAAAAAGTGGCTCCCCATCCCACTTAGATTTTCGGCGATTTGTGCCACAATTTATCATGGCAGGGATAGCACTCATCTTGATCCCTGTCTGGCAATTATGGGATGCCTATCCTGAACGCCGTGAAGAAGGAATTTATGGCAAGCCGCTCGATTTATGGCGAGATACGCTCAAGGTTGGGGATATGGGAGATCGGCTGGCGAGCGAGATGAAAAATCTACCGCCTAATGCGGTTGTCTTAAGTGATTGGGAGCAGGTGACGATTTTGTGGTATTACCAGAAAGTTGAGGATGTGCGGCCCGATTTGGAGTTGGTTTATCCCGTGCAAAAACTTAGCCAATATGCCGATACTGACCGCAATATCTGTGTGGCGCGGCATATCCCGGTAGATGAAACATGGCATCCAACCAATGTGGGGGCACTGGTTTGCTTGGGACGTGAACCCAATTTTACTGTACCGACAGACATCACTCCGTTGGGGACACAATTCTTTACCCCGGATGGGCAAGCGCAACTGGCATTGGTGGGATATAAGGTAGAGGATACCGTGTATAAGGCGGGCCAGTTCGCACCAATTACCTTGACATGGCAGGCATTGGCCGATTTAGATACCGATTATTCAATCTCGCTACATATTTTGACGCAGGATTGGCAAACGGTCTGGTCACAGGATATTCAATCCCCGGTCATTGGCATGTACGCCACGTCACGCTGGGTCAAAGATGAGATCGTGCAGGATTATCACGAATTTGATATTCCGCGTGACATGCCAGTAGCCCGTTATATTTGGGCCGTGACTGTGTATCGAAAGCTGTCGGATGGGAGCTTTGAACAACTGCGTGATGTACAGGGTGGAACAGTGATTTACGGGGGAACTTTTGAGGTCAGACCTCAATAGGCAAAACACCTAAAAATTGGTAGTTCCACTGGTGAAAAAACGTACTATAATTTTATATGGTTAATCGTGCTTTGCCCTTGTACACCCTTAGCCGACATTGTTCGGCTTTTTAATTGGAGTAATGACGCAATGCTGCAAGTCACAGAAACTGAAGAGCTTTCAGAGCCACCCGAACCTCCCGGACAACGTGTCCGTGAGAACCATCCCCCCCTACTTCCATTTCCTGCTGAACTACAGGTTTACCCGACCTCACAATCAAAATTACAGACGACACTACGCCCTGCCTTGTGGGCGGACATCCCAGACGAAAAATGGTTTGACTGGCGCTGGCAACTGGCCCATCGGCTCAACACGCTAGAAGAACTTTCCCAAATTATCCACCTGACCCCTGAAGAAATTGAAGGGCTGTCGGCGGAAGATAAATTTCGGGTAGATGTCACGCCCTATTTTGCCAGTTTGATTGACCCCGATGACCCCTTCTGCCCGATTCGGCGACAGGTCATCCCGTTGGGGCGCGAACTGCAAGCCTTTGAGGGCATGATGGAAGACAGCCTAGCAGAAGATAAACATAGTCCTGTGCCGGGGTTGGTGCATCGCTATCCTGATCGGGTGTTGATGCTGCTGACGACCCAATGTGCCAGCTATTGCCGTTATTGCACACGCAGCCGCATCGTGGGTGATGCACACGCCACGTTCAGCAAAACTGAATTTGAGATGCAGTTGGAATATCTGCGCAATACGCCACAGGTACGCGACGTGCTGCTCAGTGGGGGCGATCCGCTGACCCTTGCGCCGAAAACGCTGGAACATATCTTGGCAAGTCTGCGCGAAATCGAACATATTGAGATTATTCGCATTGGTACCCGCGTGCCGATCTTCCTGCCGATGCGTGTCACCGAAGAATTTACAACGATGCTGCGCCAGTTCCACCCCTTGTGGATGAATGTGCATATCAATCATCCCAAAGAAATCACGCCGGAACTGAGTCAAGCATTGGCAAAACTCGCCGATGCGGGCATTCCGTTGGGCAATCAAAGTGTGCTGCTGGCGGGTATCAATGACAGCGTGAATATTCAGCGCGAACTGGTACACAAGCTGGTACGCAATCGTGTCCGGCCCTACTACCTCTATCAATGCGATCTGGTCAAAGGAGCGGGTCATTTCCGTACTACTGTAGCCAAAGGCGTTGAGGTCATTGAGGGGCTGCGCGGGCACACCAGCGGTTATGCCATCCCGACCTATGTGGTAGATGCTCCCGGCGGCGGTGGTAAGATTCCGGTGATGCCCCAATACATGATCAGCCAAGCCCCCGGCAAGGTGGTGCTGCGCAATTATGAGGGCTACATCACGACCTATGTGGAACCAGAAGATTACGACCCGCATATGATTGACCATCTGGATCGTTTTGCCCCCGAACGGCCCGAACCGGGTCAGGGTGGGGTGATTGATCTGCTGGAAGGGCGTTCGCTTGCCATCAAGCCAGAAGGGTTTGATGAACTGCACAGTCGCGGCGGGGTGCAACATCGCCTCAATAGCGACGAGGCCAAGTGGAAACCCTATGGTGTTGGTGAAGAATCACCTTTGATGCACCTGCCCATCCCCATTCATCGTGATACCCAAACTTCTGGCAACGGGAATGGAAATGGACATAACGGGAACGGTCACAATGGTCATACCGAAACCCTGCTCCGTAAACCCGAAGGTTCGAATGGGCATAACGGCCATAATGGACACAATGGCAACGGCCATCACAACGGAAATGGTTCCAGCAACGGACACCACGAATAAAAATCAGTGGAGGGGTGACACCCGCCCCTCTGGATTACCCTCATTCTTTAAAACAACCGAGGAACAAACAACAGACCATGCGTATTGCGGTGCTTGCCAATCTCAAGAAAAATGCGCCTACATGGGAAGGTATGACACCTGACCAATGGGACGACCTCGACAGCCCTAAAACCATTAACGCCATTATCGCAGCCCTCGAATCCGGCGGACACCATGCCGAATTTTTCGAGGCCAACATCCTGCCACCCTATAGTCTTGTGGAGAAATTACAGGCCTATCAGCCCGATCTGTGTTTCAATATTGCCGAAAGCCACTTTGGGGATGGGCGTGAGGCGCAAATCCCAGCGGTGTTGGAAATGCTGCGTCTGCCGTATACCGGGAGTAAGGTGTTGACATTGGCGTTAGCGCTCGATAAACCCATGACCAAGCGCGTGCTGCATTATCACGGCTTGCCCACACCGGAATTTCAGGTGTTTGAAAGCGCCGATGAGCCAATTGATGCCGATTTGCTTAATGGTGATGAACTGGCGTTTCCGCTGTTTGTCAAACCAAGCCGCGAAGGGACGAGCATGGGGGTTAGCCCGGAAAGCATTGTGCGGACAGTCGCCGAACTGCGCTCACAGGTTGCCAAACAACTCGCCCGCTATAACCAGCCCATCTTGGTGGAACATTATGTGCAGGGTCGTGAAGTGATGGTCGGCATGGTTGGCAATGTTAAGCCGACGGTGGCACGAAAGATCAGCGAGCGCGAACTACCAGACGAATTATTGGAAGGTCTCGAATTTTTGCCCAGCTTGGAGGTCGAATTTTCGGCTTATATGGACGAAGGTGGCGATATCTACACCAACCGTATGAAGGTTGAATTGGCAGATGATTACCACTATTTCTGCCCCGCACCGCTTGAACCTGACCAAGAGGAACACTTGAAAAAGTTGGCGGCGGCAGTTTTCCGCGTAACAGGCTGTCGGGATGTGGCACGGGTAGATTTCAGATTAGACGGCACCCGCAGTCATCAGCCCTATATTTTGGAGGTCAACCCACTGCCGGGGTTAAATCCGGGGTACAGCGATCTGTGTTTGCAGGCCCAAGCAGGTGGGTGGCCCTATGAACGGCTAATTAACACGATTGCCGAACTGGCTGCCCTCCGTCAAAATGTCAAAGTGACAGCATCCCGCTAACAAACTGCTCGGCCAGCACCCCTAACATATCCACTGCATAGCCGCCCTCTTGTACCAGCAATGTTGGTAAATGGAGGACGGCAATTTTTTGGGCGATCTTGAAATAACTCTCCACTTTCAACTTGAATGTGCCAAGTGGGTCTTGCTCAAAGGCATCAAAACCAAGCGATACCACAATCGAAGCCGGATTAAAGGCCCGCACTCCTGTCAATAATTCATCCAGCGCGTCTAAAAATCCAGCTTCGGTAGCTCCAGCGTGCAGCGGAAAATTGAGATTGGTATTGGGCGCAGCTGGGCCACCTGTTTCTTCGGCATAACCCGTGAAATAGGGGTATTCACCATCGGGGTGGGCATGGATGGACGTAAACAGGACACACGGCTCGTTCCAGAAAATCTCTTGTGTGCCATTGCCATGATGGTAGTCAATATCAATGATGGCAACCGTCCCTTTTTCGAGCAGGCGGGTGGTGGCAATGGCGGCATTGTTGAAATAACAATAGCCTCCCATTAAATCGCGGCTGGCATGATGGCCGGGAGGACGACACAGGGAATAGACCAGTGAATATCCTTCCAAAATCATCCCCGCCCCTTGATGGGCAATCGTGGCGGAGTAAAGCGCGGCCTCCCATGTGCCTTTGCCGACGGGGGCGTCTTTATCAAAACAATAATAGCCGTGCAGTCCCATCAGGCTTTGGTGGGAGTGGTAAATCCGGTCACGTTGTGGAAAAACCGATGGGTAGCGATAAAAATGCGCCGGGTCGGTATCTTGCAGCGAATAAAATGAGGATAGGCTCTCCGTTGTCAGGGTTGCCATGTCGCGGGAGATCGCTTCAAGATAATCCACCATGCCAGCGTCGAGCGTTTGGCAGATGTCGGACTTCGACATGGAGGTTTCTACTATGATTGGCTGCATCAAACCTGTCGCCAACAAATGCCCCCGAATAATCTCGGCACGACGTGGCACTTCTGGATAATTGAGAATTTTGCCATGATGTGTTTCGAGCGTTGGGGCGTGTTCTTGATGGTGGTGCGAATAGAGCAGGGGAATACGGTTTGTTTGGGTGGTCAAGGCAATTTTAATCCAACCTGATGAACAGAATAAGTAACCGAAAAAGCCCTGAACAACGGGATTAAAAGTTAGTCGTTCAGAGCTTTTGATTCAACCAACATTAGCTATATAAAGCGGTACTATTGGTGAGGAGTTTGCGTATTTTTAGAGTCTTTGTCTTCTTCGTTCCCTTGCAGGCCTTTACGGAATTCACGAATGGCTGAACCGAGTTCGCCGCCAACCCGTGACACCCGCCCAACACCAAACAGAAGCAGCACCACGATTAGAATCAAAAACAATTCCGGTGCACCAAGACCAGCCATTGAATAATCCTTCTCTACCTTGTGTTTCAAACATCTATCCCAAAGTATATCACATTAGACCACAGGTGGCATTGAGAAAATATGCTATAATCCCCTATATCAACACTGTCTTTATTTATTTTTTAGGGAGTGATATTTTGGAACGGCGTTTCCAAATTTATGTGATTGCAGTATTTGGGTTGCTGCTGATTGTAGCACTGATTGGCGTGGTAACGCTGTTCGCCTCAGGTGTGATCGGGCGTACCGTGTTAGACCAATTCAAAGTTCAACAATTACAAATTAGTACGTCGGTTGCCCAGCAAACCGAAGCCTATTTTAACAGCCTTAGTTTTGAAATTATTAGTCTTGCGAGTTCGCCTGAGATTCAAGGAATTGGCACTAGCCAAACGCCGCAAGCCATTGCAGCAATTGAGGCGAATATTGAACGGGCTGAACGCCAAAACACAATCAATAGTGTCACCCGCTATGATTTTCGAGGCCGTCCGCGTTATGCGTGGCCCACCCAATACAATGATCTCATCGAACAAGGCGAAGACTACCCCTTTACTATCCCACCTGAACTCCTCGAACAAACCGCTGAAGGTGGGGTAATCGAGTTACCTACCCAAATCTACCGAGTCATTCGCTCCGGGCAGGCTCGTCCCGATTATTTGCTTGTAACCCCGGTTGAAGCCCGCACGGGCAACACCGAATATCTGGTATATGAGCTTGACCTTGAGAATATTTTTAGCCAAGACCTCAGCCTTGAAGGGTTTGTGGATTCCGAGTCGGGCCAGTTGTGGGTTTTGGATAATGAAGGAACGCTGCTCTATCAAGCCCGTACCGAAGGCGAGACCATCTCAGACGTGCGCGAAGCCTTCCCGGCCACGATCCTACAAAACATTCTGGCTGGCGGGGATTCTGTTTCACGGACTTATAGCCCTAGGGGAACGGAACGGATTGCGGCGATTGCGCCCGTGCAGGTAGGGGGTTATTCGTTTATCTTGATGCTCAGTCAAGATACGGATGAAGCCAGCAACTTGGTAGCAGGCGATATTCAGCTTATTTCAGTCATGGCAATTGTCACGAGTGTCTTAATTGCGATTCTCGTCTTCTTCGGGGTACGCCGCCTTGTCCGTGAAACCAGCCGCCGCCGGGCTGAAGCCAGTGCCCAACGGACTGCCCGCGCTCTGTTGGAGGTCTCCCGCGCCCTTAATTCATCACTTGACCTGCAAACCGTGCTGGATCGGATTTTGTCGGAATTACAAAAGTTAATTCCCTTCTACAGCGCCTCGATTCTGCTGTTAAATGACCGAGGCCTGTTAGAAGTGGCGACTCATCGCGGCGACGATGCGGAAGCCCATGCCCAGACGACCTTTTTGGCAACTGAAGCGCGTGCCGCCCGTGAGGTTATTGCGCGGGGACATCCGGTCATCATCCAAGACACGGCGAACGACGAACGGTGGACGCCGCTACCCGGTAGTGACATTGAATCATGGATGGGTCTGCCCCTACGTGTGTTTGAACGTTCCGTAGGCGTATTGAACGTCAATGGCCGTACCATGAATGCTTTTACTTCCCAAGACGTTGAGTTGGCCGAAGCATTTTCCGATCAGGCCAGCGTCGCTCTACAAAATGCGCGACTGCACGATATGGAAGTCAAACGTATCGAGCAGGAATTAACCGTCGCACGTGGTATCCAAACCAGCTTACTGCCCACCGAACCACCTAATTTGCCCGAATTGGAAATTGCGTTTACCTCGCTGGCCGCCCGTCAAGTCAGCGGTGACTATTTCCAGATTTTACCCCTGCCAGACCGCCAACTGGGTATTTTCATTGGCGATGTGAGTGGTAAGGGTATGCCTGCCGCCTTGATTATGGCCGTTATCACCACCGCGCTACGTGATGAAATCAACCGCCATCGTTATCCCGGTGAACTTTTGAACGCATTAAATGAACGCCTCTTGGATCGTCTGTTGCAAAATCAGATGAACAGTGCCTTGATTGCGGCCCTCTTTGACCCCAATAGCTACGAATTTACCATCGCTAATGCTGGTATGGTTCAACCCTATGTACGGGATGAAGATGGGGTATGGGATTTTGTGGATGTGGGTGGGTATCCGTTGGGGTCAAGCCAGCAAACGCATTACACCACCAAATCAGTGCAACTTCAACCGGGGCGGGCGATGGTGCTGTTTAGCGACGGTATCGTTGAGGCGATGAATCGGCGGGGTGAATTTTTCGGCTTTGAACGGCTTGAACAACTGCTCAACAAGATTGCCGATGACGCCAACGCTGAAAGTATTCTCACAGAAATTGTGGAGGCCGTTGATAAGCATCTGGATCAAGAAGTAGCCCAAGATGACATCACGGTCATGGTACTGCGATCACTGCAAGTGGAACAGCCATCCGCAATATCCGGGTCGGGATCAAAATTATCCACTAGCTCTGATTTCTCCAATGGAAAAGAACTACTTGACGAGGATGATTCTCGGACGCTAATTGCAGAAGATGAGCCAGCCAAGAAACCCTCTATTTTTCATCATCTCGATTTCTCGACAGGGACGGAGAACTATTCAATGCCGAGGCAAAACGTTGAGTTGTTTTTACCCAGCACCTTAGGATTTGAGAAGGTGGCCCGCAACGCCGCCGAAGCGATTGCCCGCGAAATGGGCTTTACCGAAGACCGGATTGATGACCTCAAGACGGCGGTGGCCGAAGCCTGCATGAACGCGATTGAACATGGGAATTTGCAAGACCGCTCCTCGGCAGTTACGGTACTTTTGAGCGCTGCGCCCGGCCATCTGCAAATTCGCGTTGAAGATCGCGGACGGCAATCTATTCCAGACCCACTACCTGCCCCCGGTACCAGCGCACCGGATCGCGGGTGGGGGTTGTTCTTCATCCAAAGTTTGATGGACGAAGTAGAAATTACCCGCCTGCCGGAGGGGGGTAATCTGGTTAAAATGACCATCTATCTGGGTAAAACAGAAGGCGAATTGTCGGAATCCGAACCGACTTCGGATGCTTCTGAATGGGTTGATGAGGCTGACTAAAGGGGGAGTAATAAATCAATGGCTAAGGATGTACAGTTTCGACAGGATGGCAAGATAGGCTTTTTGGATTTTCCGCGTGATGTGATTGCCCAAACACGCGAATCGGCATATGCGGCCTATAATCAACTCTCGGTAAGCAAAGTCGAGATTGTGGCAATGAACTTTGAAACCAGTGATTATCTCAACAGTGCTGGAATCGGTTTGGTGATTAGTCTGGTCGAAGATGCCAATCGGGCCGGACGCCGTGTATTTGCCTATGGGTTGTCGTCGCATTATCGCAAATTATTCAGCATGGTAGGATTGACGGAACGGCTATCATTGGTGGCAAATGAACAGGCAATGCGTGATAAATTGAATCCTCCACCGCCTCCTGAAGAAGTGAAAAAAGAAGAACCTAAGAAAGAAGAGCCTAAAAGCTGATTATCGTAGGTTCAGCCACATAGAATAAAAAATGACGGCTTTCCATCAGGTGAGCCGTCATTTTTATTTACCCTATTCGACTAGAAACGGGTCTTGATAGGTAATCCCGATTGTTTGATCATCCACTGCTACCCCAGCTTTGTAAATCGTCAAGGTAAAGTATATCGTGGTGCCAGTAGCTACATCGGGGCATACCCGACGACTATCCACTCCCACAACACCTTCAGTCGTTTCATCATAGGATGAATATAGATAAACGGCATCTACGTATTCGACACTCCAATAGATGTTGGTGCAATAGACATAGACGTCATCAACCAGTGCCGGAAGTTCATAGTAATCCGCATAGAAATAATGGATCACAGGGCCGGGTGTCGCCCCCGGTACCGGAGTATTGGTTGGCCCGGAGGGACGTGGCCCATTAGGTCGAGTAATGCCCGGTGCGTCAACCGTTGGGACATTGCCACAGCCGCCAAACTCATTCACATCCGCATCTTTGGCCCATGCCTGTGGCGCACCCGTAATACTAATCTGCCACCAGTTTTCACCCACTGTATCATTTTTCCCTGTAACCAAATAGAGGTCGCCAAATTCGAGTACCTCAAGTGGCCCGCGATTGTCCCCCGGCCCGACCCGTGCGATCACCTCACGTCCGCGAATTGGCCCAATCTGGCAGGGAAGTGGCTCTTTGGGGTCAAATACAATAGCCGGGGTCGCCGTGCCCGTACCGGTTGGCGAAGGGCTACTGGTGATGGTCGGCGTCGGCGAAGCAGTGCGAGTTGGGGAAGCCGTCAAACTTGGCGTCGCTGTAAATGTCGCCGTCCCAGTGGTTGTCGCAGTGGGTGTCTGTGTAGCAGTACGTGTGAAGGTCGCCGTTGATGTGGTTGTGGGGGTTGGCGAGGCTGTTGCCGTTGAAGTCGCGGTTGCGGTTGGCGTGAGGGTTGGTGTTGGGGTCGCTTGTAGGGCATATATAAACACTGGCGCAGAAACTACGCCACTCACTTCCACCGTCAATTCAAAAACAACTAAACCATCTTCATTGGTTGTCCCCACTTCTTGTTGAACTGGCAGCCACTCGCCTTCATACCGCGCTAAGGCACCTGCCGTTTCTTCAACTGCTTGCGGACTGCCCAAATCTACTGTGGTCAGCAGTCCTCCATTCGCGTCACGCACACTGAGTAGGGCACTTCCTGTCAATGAAGAGGCATGGGCAATAATCTCAATGGGGGATGCCCCAAACACCACCATTTCATTGCTCAATGGGCTATCAATCCACACACGCGGCGGATTAATCGCAACAGCTTGGGGTTCTGAGTTTTCGACTGCCTCGGTAGGCGTTGGGGTTGAATCTTCTTCGCAGGCAGTTATCCCAAATCCCAGCAGGCCTATCAACAACAGCACATAGTACCAAGATTTTGTGTTCATAGGTTAGTAGATTCGGGGCAAACTAGGGTCAACATCCTGCGCCCAACGCAAAATGCCACCATCGAGATTGAATAGGTTTTCTTCGGGCCAACCTTGCACCGCCAAAAATTCAGCAGCTTGCATACTTCGGCCTCCGCTACGACATACAAATACCACCACTTTATCTTGCGGAATTTCATCGGCACGTAATGGTAGATCGGTCAAAATAATCTGTTTGGCAAAATCCAGTTTGGAAATTTCTAGTTCCCAGTCCTGACGCACATCAATAACCACAATAGCTTCACCCGCATCCAAGCGACGTTTAAGTTCGGCGGGTTTCATGTTGTGAATCGCCACTTTGTTTATCCCCACACATTTACTTCAAAAATGAAAAAAGCGCATTTCCATAATTATACAGAAATCGCGCTTTTTGGGTGTAAAGCGAAAAATATCAGAACATCATCAATAGACGGGCAGGGATTGGTCTATCTGTTTGGCCCACGCATTGATGCCACCAGAGACATTAATCGCATTAGTAAAGCCCGCGTCTTGCAGCCAGCGCACCACATCTCCACTGCGTACCCCGGTGCGGCAAAGCACCATCAAGGTTTCATCGCGGGGGAGTTCGTTTAGGTGGTTCATGACCTCACCTTTGGGGATAAAGACCGATCCCTCGATTTTGCTGATGGCCCACTCATGTGGTTCGCGCACATCCAAAATGGTCAGTTTCTCGCCGCCTGCCACGCGCTCCTTGAGGGCCTTCACACCGACAGCGGGAATGGGTTTGACATCCGTGCCATTATCAAAACTGCTGCGGTCATGGGCGGGCACACCACAGAACTGTTCGTAATCAATCAGTTCAGTGAGGGTGGGGTGTTCGCTGCACACCGGGCACTTGGGGTTCTTGCGGATTTTCATGGTATCAAAGGTCATTGCTAGTGCATCATAGAGCAAAAGGCGTCCGACCAATGGCTGCCCGATGCCCAAAATCAGCTTAATGGCTTCGGTGGCCTGCAATGTGCCGATGGTTCCCGGCAAAATCCCCAAAACACCGCCTTCCGCACAGCTTGGCACAAGACCGGGGGGTGGGGGTTCGGGGAATAGGCAGCGGTAGCATGGGCCTTCTTCATGACCAAACACCGATACCTGACCCTCAAAGCGGAAAATACTGCCGTAGACGTTGAGTTTACCCAACATCACACAGGCATCGTTGACCAGATAGCGTGTCGGGAAATTATCTGTGCCATCAATCACAATGTCATAATCTTTGAGGATATCGAGCGCGTTTTCGCTGGTGAGCGGCACGTTATATTTGACCAATTTGACAAACGGATTCAGGTCGGCCAATGTTTCTTCCGCCGATTCCAATTTGGAGCGCCCAATGTCTTTGGTGCCGTGAATGATCTGGCGCTGCAAATTGGTGAAATCTACGACATCGTAATCCACCAAGCCAATGGTGCCAATGCCAGCGGCAGAGAGATACATACTAGTGGGACTGCCAAGACCACCCGTACCAATTAACAATATGCTGGCGGCTTTGAGTTTCTTTTGTCCCTCAATCCCCACTTCCGGCATAATGAGGTGGCGGCTGTAGCGCAGCACTTCCTCATGGGAGAGCCTGACTTCGGATGGGGCGATCACAGTTGTGGGTAGAGCCATTGAGAATGATCCTTGTTATGCAATTGCTTCCTGAATCTGTTTGCGGAGTTTTTCGGCAGAGGCCACCCCATAATTAACGGCTTTGGGCTGTCCCTGCGAATCTAGGATATAGGTTGTGGGTAGGCTCATCACCCCCCAGCGTTGGGCGTCATCCAATTGATAGTCGGCATCAACCCGGATAATCTGCACATCTTCATAACCGGGCAGGCTGCGCAGTCGGCTAAAGGCAGGCTGCTGCTGCGTTTTACACGCCACACACCCATCAGCGGTGAAATAGAGTATGGCGGGTTTGCCGGGGATGAAGGCCGCTAACAACGGATCATGATGAGCGAGATAGGTAGCCCGTCGCAAGCCCCACCATTTCCAGCCATGATACAGTGCGAGGCCCAAAGTAATCAGGGCCGTTAGGGTAATGAGTCGTTCCAGCATTTCGTTTCCCTCTTAGACAGGCCGATTGATGGGCTGGACTTTGAAACCGGGGATACCGCGTTTGCCCAGTTGATAGTAGATAAAACAGCCCGCGCAAAAGCCCGCAAAAAGATTGAGAGCCGCCAGCCCAATCACCATAAACACCAGTGCCCAACCAACTACGGCAACATCGGCAAGCAGGGCAGCGGTGGCAATCGCCAAAAATGCACCACCCAGACCCTGCGCAAAGAGGTGCGGTTCGGGGTTATCCTCAATCACATCCGGTTTAACCCAACCACGTGGTTTTAATATGTGCTGATAGAAGCGTTTAAACAATCCGGCCTGTGGAAAAATTGTGCCGATAATCATGACCGCCGAGACAAAAGCCACCAATACCCATGTACCCAATACAAAAGCTAACAGTAAAAGTCCGATGATGAATGCCTGATTGGTACGTAAGGCGCTATGGTCAACTTTACGAATCATATGCCCACCACTCCCTAATAAATTAGATTCCTATCTTCCGCCAGCAATACTGGGGATAATGCGTAATTTATCCCCCGGCTCAACCTCGGTGTCCAAGCCGCTCCGAAAACGCACATCCTCATCACCAATAAAAATATTGACGAAATTCCGTAGTTCATCTCCGTTATACAAATGGGGACGCAAATCCGGAAACTGGGTGGTCAAATCACCGAGAATTGCACTGACCGTCGCCCCGCTTACATTCACTTCCGCATTCCCGCCCGTATAGGCACGTAGGGGGGTCGGGATTTTAATGGTTGCCATTGCTAGACTTCTCCTCAAATACTGCTTGACTAAAACTTAACTGACCTTCAATAAATGACTCGCGGTTGGCGGCGAGTTCCCACAGGCGCGATTCGGCTCGTTTGCCGCCCCGCACCGAAACAATCAAATAGGCAAAATAGGGCCATGCGTGTGTCCGGTCAAATTCCGATGGAATGGCGGGATGATCGGGATGGGAATGGAAATAACCCAATAATGATAATCCCCGTGCATCGGCCTCATCTTCAATGCGCTGAAATTCCCCCGCCTCAGCGAGATAACGATGGAACTGCTCCTCAGATGCAAAGGAGTTTTCAACCAAATGGACTTCTGTGACGTGTCGAGTGTTGCCCTTAATATGCCCGACCAAAAAACCACCGCCTTCATTGGGAAAGGTATTTTCCAGATGATGGGTAAGGCGGTCATGTAATTCCGTTGAAATGACCAACTCCACGTCGGTTTATCCTTCCGTCCAAAACGATTCGCTGAGATATTTATAGGCATTGTCGGGAAAGACCGTCACGATAACGGCAGATTCGCCACGATCCGCGACTGCTTCGGCGATCTGCAACGCTCCCAACATCGCGGCGGCAGAGCTGATGCCGACCAGATAACCCTCTTCGCGTGCCAAACGGCGGGCCATTACATAGGTCGCTTCGGTGCTGATTTCCAAGTTCGCATCCGCCAACTCCTCGTCATAGATGCCGGGGCGAATGGCGGTAGGGATATGTTTCAAGCCCTCCAGACCGTTAAAGGGTGAATCGGGCTGAATTGAAATCGCTTGGATGTCAGGGTTTAATTCCTTCAGGCGGCGCACCGTCCCAGTAAACGTCCCCGTTGTGCCGAGTCCCGCTAGAAAATGGGTAATCTGCTCATCGGTCTGTTCCCAAATTTCCACAGCGGTGGTGTGGTAATGCGCCTGCCAATTGGCGGGATTGTTGTACTGGTTGGCGTAGAAATAGTTTTCCGGTTCGGCGGCGGCCAGTTCGCGCACAGCGGTGATCGCACCATCCGAGCCTTCCAGCGGATCGGTCAGCACCAATTCCACACCATAGGCCTGTAGAATTTGCAGGCGTTCGGGGCTGACATTAGCGGGCATAAATAACTTGACCCGATAACCCCGTGCCGCCCCAATCATGGCATAAGCAATGCCCGTATTGCCGCTGGTGCTGTCCAGAATCGTTTTGCCGGGGGTCAAAAGACCATCGCGTTCGGCACTCAGGATGATATTCAGCGCGGCCCGATCTTTAACACTGCCCCCCGGATTATGCCACTCTGCTTTAGCAAAAATCTGCACATCTTCCGGTAGATGGGAAGTAATGCGCGAAAAACCCAATAATGGAGTGTTCCCAATCAGTGATTCAAGTTGTCGTCCGGCCCGGTGGCCCGACATTCGTAGCCCAACAGTGAGTTGATTCAATGTCAGTGTCATGATGCTCTATGTATTCCTATGTTCCGGCACGGCCTATTGAAAAAACAATCAGGGCCAACCGACAAACAAAAAAGGTAGGCGTCCCACAGTGGGGGCAGCGGTGATACCCGCTACCTCAGGGACGAACCCACCTTTGAAATTGCTTGCCTGCTGGCCCTGTTGATTAGGGTCTCAGTTCAGTATGCGCTTGAAGTGGCTAACGTCCCCGCTTCTCACACATACAACACATGCAGTTTTGCCGCATCGTGTTCATTCTCCAAAATTATGATTGTTTTGATTGTTAGATGGAGTTTTCATAAAATTTCTTACCGAAGTTTACGCGGCCTCCCAAAAATTGTCAACTTATTAGATGAGCGATTTCAACAAACCGACCAATGCTCCACCCACAATCAACCATGTCGAATTCACCTTAAAACGGATCAGCAGCACCGCCGACGCGGTAGCCAGCAAGACTGTGACCCAATCCACCAGTGCATCACGGCCTAATTCAAATGTGACCGCCGCCATCAACCCCAGTGCTGCCACATTGACGCCATCTAACAGCGAACCGAGCCACTTGGATTGACGCAGACGCGGGATAAAGGGGCTGCTGAGATAGACAAACACAAAGGCGGGCAGGAAAATCGCCACTGTTGCTAAAATTGCGCCGGGGACACCCGCCACCAAATAGCCGATAAAGGTCGCTGTGGTAAATACCGGGCCGGGGGTGAACTGCCCAATCGCTACCGCGTCCAACAACTGCTCATTGGTCAGCCAACCGAGGCGCTCTACAAAGTCATTTTGCACAAAGGCCAGCAAGACATAGCCGCTGCCATAGAGTGTCGCCCCGATTTTCAAAAAGGTCAGAAATAGGGTCAGTAGTGAGACCTCATGCCCATTGGCTGAATAGCCCTGTACCAAAAACGGGCCGGGGGGAAGAATCGAGAGCAGTTTAATCGCGCTACTTTCCGCCGCCTGTCGCAAACGTCGCGCATTGGCAATCCCCATCGCAATCAGGCCACCGCCAAACATCAGCAGTAATTCGTTGAGGCCAAGCAGATATAGGCCAAAAGCGACGATGCCGATTACTGCCAACACCCGATTTTTGATGGCTTTGCGTGATAAGCCCCACACGGCCTGCAATACCACCGCGATAATCACGGGTTTGATACCATATAACAGCCATTCGGCGGTGGGGGTAGTCCCGTATTCGTCATAGAGGATGGCTAACCCTAGCACAATTAGCATGGCGGGCAAAATAAAACAGACGCCAGTTATGACTAATCCCCGCCATCCTGCCCGCAGTAAGCCGATATGAATCGCCATCTCGGTTGAGTTGGGGCCGGGGATAAGATTCGTCGCACCCAGCATATCCAAAAAATGCTCGTCAGTAATCCACTTGCGCCGATTGACGACTTCATCGCGGAACATGGCGATATGGGCAGCTGGGCCACCAAAAGCGATAAGGCCGAGCCGTAAAAATAGACGGGCTAATTCGCCCAATGACCCCTTTTCAGTGGGTGTAGGAGATTGAGCCAATGGTTTTCTCCCTATATATTTTGCTGCATGGCCTATTGTAACCCTATCTTTGGTCAACGCCGACTCATTGATGTAAGCCAGTTGGTTGGGTTGATGGGTAAAATAGGCACATTTGAGCTTATTGCGGAACTAAAAACATGCGTAAATGGATTTTGATTTTCACAGCGATTTTTTTGGCATTGCTGGCCTTCAATGCCCTACCAGCATTACGCGGTGGATGGGGGTGGCGTTGGCCCTACCAAGCCCCGGAAAATTGGACACCTATCCTAATTTTGGTCGGCCTGCTCGCAATCTATGTCGCGGGCGTGCTGGCCCTGCGGTATTGGCAATCTCCAACATGGGTCAGTCTGGTTTGGACTATCCTCGGCAGCGTGTTTTTGACCGGAGGTGTATTGAATATTCATGATAACGCTGGTTTCCAGTTGTTTACGCGCACCCTCTCGCCTGTGCAAACCGGAGCAAGTGCGGTGGCAGCGCGGGTCATGGAGCGTGAGGGGGTTAATCAAACATTGGAAGATTGGCCTGAATTTATGCGTGAGGCCGAAACTGACTACATCCATTTCACGACTAGCCCACCCGGTCAGCCGCTTTTGCATTATTGGACGGCGCAGGGATTCGAAAAAATTGGCACAGTTTCCGAACCCGTCAGCATGGCACTGCGACCCTATCAATGCAGCGACCTTGAAATAATGCGCTACAGTCGGGGCGAACTGACCAGTGTGGGTTTTGTGGGGATGCTGATGCCGCTGTGGGCAGGTTTGGCGGTAATCCCAATTTTCCTCACGGCGCGGAGACTGATTGACGATGTTTCTGCTGCCAACCGCGTCAGCCAATGGTGGCCGCTTGTGCCATCGGTGCTGTTGTTTAGCCCTACGTGGAACACCCTCTATCCGCTGTTGGTCGTGACGGCTCTCTATTTTTTGGTGCTGGGCCTGCAAAAGAATCAGCACGGCCACAGCTTGGCGGCAGGATTGGTCATGTCGGTGGCGACATTACTGAATTTATCGCTGCTGCCAATTTTCGCCATTTTTGGGTTAATGACGCTCGGCTATTGGTGGTTTTTACGGCAGGGCGATACTGAAAAATCTTCATGGAACTGGCCTATCAAAATCGGGCTGTGGTTTGGTGTGGGATTGTCGGCCCTATGGGTCATTTTCTGGGTCTATACGGGCAATTCCCCCTTTGAAATTATCAAAATTTCGCTGACCGAACACCGCGACATTGCCCAAAAGAGTTATCTGGCATGGGTATTTTTGCATCCGTATGATGTCTTGATGTTCAGCGGGTGGCCCATTACCGGATTGGCGTTGTGGGGGTCGTGGCGGGCAATTCAAAAACGCCGCAATAAATCAGCTTATAGCCTATCTGATTTATTGACAACGGCCTTCTGGCTCACTTGGGTAGTTGTGATTATCAGCGGGTCGGTGCAGGGCGAAACGGCGCGGATTATGATATTCCTAATGCCTTTTCTGCTGCTGATGGCTGTACCCCTGTTCACGCACGGGCGGTTTTGGGATATGCCCCTCTTGATTGGACAGGCGGTGACGGTGGTGGTCATGGCGGCGGTGCTGCCTGTTGTACCGTTGGATTTAAACCCACAGGTGACTGAGCCACGTACCGACCTTGCCCGATTGGAGGGGTTTGAATTTCATCCGTCGGGGGTAACATTTAGTAGTCGGGAATATCAAGGTGAGTTTGAATTGGCCCAATATCGTTTTGTGGCGGACCCGGCACGGCAGGCCATTACCTTTGAATTTAGTTGGCAGGGGAAAAATCGCACCGAACGGCCCTATCAATTTGAATTGGTGGCCTATGCCGAAAACGAGATTGACGGAAAAATCCAATCTGCCCCGTTTTACTGGTATCCACAAAACGGCAACTATTTAACGACGTGCTGGCAGGATGGCGACACCATAGCCGATGTCGTAGTATTGCCACTGCCGCCTGTCTCGATGCCGGTAGTGTGGGAAGTCCATCTACGGGCCATTGATGAGCGCACCGAGGATATATTGAGGGTTACATCGGCGGATGGCACAATCAGCGATTATGCCACCCTCGGCCCGATCAATTATCCGTGAAATGGCTTAAAGGAGGTATCACATGAATAAATTGAACTCCACTGAGTTAGCCATATATACTTTGGTCAAGCGATTTGTCCAACGGCAAACAATTGTCTTGGACGCTCTCAAGGAACTCCGACCTGACTTCTTCATGGAAACCCCAGATGAAGACGTGGCAATCATATTGGCTTATCGTCGTTCATCTCAAATTGGTTACTGGGGGGAGGGGAAACAATGGGAATACTTTATACATGGCAGAGGTTGTAGATTGATTCACACCATAACAGGCGAACCTATTGAGTGGGACGTGTACGATTTAAACACCTTCAATCAAGACTGGTTCGTTCACCATTTGGAGTGGTTGTTGAAGCAGAAGTATCAAGATGAATCGTTAATCCAAGTAAAGGTCTGGTTGGAGAATGAATTAAAACCTTTAGCACCAGAGAGCAACCACTACCATCAATTGAGAGAATTGATTTTACCTTTGCTTGAGCAACTCAGGGATTCCGGATTGTTACAAAGAGATGATTCTCAATTCAGATATACCCTGAGTTACCCGCCCAATGACAACCGAATTGCCAATCTCAGCGAAGCAGATGTTTAAGGTCGGCGGCGATCATATCCTTGAGTTTATAGATTTTGTCGTAGATGACGTATTTCTGACCCCGCACATCAAACGGTAGGTCTTTTTCGGCCTGCGATTTGTGGACAATCAGCATGGTCGGTGTGCCCACGCCCCACGCATAACCGACCTCTAAATACACATTCGGGTTTGCACCATCCAACAAGGCAATTACAAGGCTGGCGGTGCGGATGCGTTCTTTAATCTGCTCAACAATATCACCAGTGAACGCTGCCTCCGTTTGGTCAAGGCGGATACACAGGTGGTCGCTGTCTTGCACTGCCGGACGGATGGCAAGATAAAACTGGTCGTCGTAGTCGTCGGAAAAAGGCATGGCAACAAACACATGCGGCGTGGTGTCGGTGGCTTCAGGGCGCTGAAATTCTGGCGCAAAGGATTCCTGCCCGGCCAGAATCGTAGCAATTTGTTGGGTAGCGCGGGTCAATACCTCACCGACAGCCGGGTCGGGGGGAAGAAAGTCTTGTAACGCCTCTTGCATCAATCGGGCGCGGTTCTCATCTATCTCCACGAAGGTGATAAATTCCAACGCCGCCGGGAATTCTCCCTCCTCGTAGGCGTCACTGAAGCCTAATAACATCGCACGGAAGGCTTCTCGTTCGTCCAATGCTACCCGTGTTTTCACCCCTTGTAGGGTGGTGGCAGCATATTGGATTTTAGCCCCCGTGCGTTTTAACATCCGTAACATATCAGCGGCGAGTTCACGGACATCGGTGTAATTATCAATAGCGCGATTGGTCGGGCCAACCACCAAGATTTTTTGGGCGGATACGATGTTATGACTGTCCGAGAAAAAATACTCGTCGGCTTCCAAGTGCCAATTATTTAAATCGGCAACAAACCCGGATTGTTGAAGGCGCTGGCGTATTTTGAAATCAAGGCCATGCGAATGCCGTACATCTTTGACAATCAACACATCTGCTGCAAATTCGAGGGCGTCCCCCTGAAAAATCTCGATGCCAAAACCCATCTTCATCGCACTATCCGGCATAACTTAATCCTCTCATCCACCAAAGGGGGCGGTTGTTTCGGCAGTGGCATCGGCTTCGGGTGTGGCGACATCTTGCGTTGGTACTTCAGATGGCTGTGAAGGTTGACCCGCCGTGCTGGGGACAACGCTATAGCCAAATGGTGCGAGAACCGTGAAACTTTGAATAATCTGCTGACCGATAAGCCGCTGTTCGGTCAAATCCGCCGCAAGGAAATTGACATCCCGTTCGGGGGCGCGGAGTTCAGCAACATATAAATTGCCATCCGTATCATTGAGCAGCGAGGCCGCTGCACTCACCGGGTCCCCTTCAACCGTGCTGTAGGTGTAGCTGAACCAATAGCCCTGTGCAAAGGTTTGGCTGGTGGGACGACCTTCAATAATTTGGATGCCTTGCCGGAATGTAGAGAGCCATTCTTGAGCCGCATCGAGCGATTGCAATGGTTGACCGGGGATCCGCTGGATGGTCACTTCGTAGCCTTCCGTCAAGGTTGCCCCTCTATACGTGATAGGCCGGCCCGATGACCCGCTCACTTGTGTCCAAACTTCCTGCAATTTAATCATCATACCTTGGGACGGGTCAGAGAACTCTGTCCAGCCGAGCAGGGGGAACACCGCAATATTGTGATAACCGATCATGGTCGGCGATGTCAGTTCAAATAGGCGATCCAGCAGTACGGGGTTGTTGTCGGGTACAACAATACGGATGGTATAAAGCCAATTGCCTTCGAGCCAGCTAATCTGACGGGCGATATATTTCAACAGTTCATTGCGGTCATCTTCAAGGGCAAATTCGATGCTAATCAGCCCATTCGACACTTCACGATTGGTATACCGCCAGCTTTTGTATTGCCCCCATTCGGTGTTGAAATAGACATCGGTGAACAATTCATCGCTCACGGCTTGCAACGTAGTATAGTTGGTGCCGATTTCCAAAAAGGCATGGATTACCGAGAGGCGGCTGGGAGAAATATAGACTGTGCTGGCCCGCCGATAGTCAGTGTTATAATCGTCGCGCTCCAAATACCAATCATCACCGGGTTGGAAAAATTGGAACAAACCCGTGCTATTGATGTGTGGGTCAAGCACGGTGATTTGTGGTGTACCCGATTCCGGCGTCGGGGCAATCCGCGAAGTCGGTTCAGGGGTGACTCCAACATCGCTTTGGGCAGTAGATGAAGTCGAATTGGTATCGTCATCGTTGATAGGAAACACCGCTTGAATGATAAAAATTAAAGTTACTGCCAAGCCGAGTCCAGCCGTAATAAGGTACTGCGTGCGGACACGGCGTCGTTGTCTCTTGTTTTTCATGGGTCGTTAACCTGTTGGTGCTATGATCGTGGTTAAGAACGGTCTCTTATCTTAGTCGTTGGTGGCCTTGATTGCAAAGCTATTTTTTAAGAAAATCCTAACAATTTTGCGTTATCCTTGTAACAAGTACCCTAGATGTTGGACAAATCCTCAAGTCATTATTCCCTAGCTAATCATTCGTTGGTCAATCAATGATGGAGTCCCATGATGTGGAATGATTTTAAAGATCGGCGCGATGCTGAAGGTCAAATCAAAAAAGAAGGTCGTCTCCCTCCCGGTCAATCGCTTACCCTAAAATTTCCGGTGCTACACTACGGCCCAGTGCCACCTTACCACAATTTGGACAAATGGATATTTCGCATTACGGGCCTTGTTGAAGAAGAACGCACTTGGAATTGGGTGCAGTTTAATCAACTACCGCGTCGCAAGGTCACGCTCGATCTGCACTGTGTCACCCGTTGGAGCAAATTTGATATGGAATGGGAAGGCGTGCATCTACAAGATTTAATTGAGGCGGGGTTGCTCAAAATTAAGTCTGAAGCCAAATTCTGCATTCAACACTGTGCCTATGGTTACACCACCAACACCAGCCTCGACGCCGTGCTGTCGGAAAATTTCTTGCTGGCAACGCACTATGACGGTCATGTGCTTGAACCGGATCATGGCTATCCACTGCGGGGATTAATGGGGGCAATACCGGGCCAAAAAGCCGAAACGGATCGCTATCTTTGGAAGGGTGGTAAATGGCTGGAAGGGTTGGAATTCACCGCCGAAGATCACCCCGGTTTTTGGGAAAATGCGGGTTATAGCAACACGGCGAATGTCTGGCGTGAAGAGCGTTATTGGACAGGCCGCTAATTCAAATCTGACCCTATCCCCTTGCCTATTCGGTGAGGGGAACGGGATTTAAACCACATGTCGCTGGTCACTGCCCTTAAACAAGAAGCCGTCCGCCTCAGTTTTAATCGCATCGGTGTCACCCCGGCTCACCCATCCCCCACGTTGAATGCTTATTTGAAATGGGTCGAAGTCCAACAATATGGCGAAATGGGTTATCTGGCACGCCCGGATCGTATCGCCCGTCGCCAAGATTTATCGGTAATTCTCCCCCATGCACATTCGCTCATCATCGTCGCGTTGGATTATTCCACGCTGCAACCGCCTTCCCATCTGTTAAATGACCCCATGCGAGGACGGATTTCCAATTATGCGTGGGGCGTGGATTATCATGAAATCATGACACCACGCTTGGAACAATTGGCGGGATGGCTACGTGCCCAACTTCCGCCCGATGAGGCGATGCAGTGCCGGGTGTATGTGGATACCGGGCCGATTTTGGAGCGCAGTCATGCCCAACAAGCTGGACTGGGGTTTATCGGCAAAAACACGATGTTGATTCACCCCCGGGCTGGGTCGCATTTTTTTCTTGGAGAAATCCTGACCACCTTTGCATTTGATGAATATGACACACCTCACCGCGAAACGATGTGTGGCAGTTGCATCCGCTGTCTAAATCACTGCCCAACTAACGCTTTTCCGCAGCCCTATGTTTTGGATGCCCGTAAATGTATCAGTTATCTGACCATTGAGTTGAAAAACACTATTCCTATTGACCTGCGTCCTCAAATGGGCAATTGGGTGTATGGCTGTGATGTCTGCCAGCAAGTATGCCCTTGGAATCGTTTTGCTGTGCAGACCCTAGAAACTGATTTTTTCCCTGCCACACCTGACCAAATTGCCCCACCGCTGATGGAGCTATTGATGCTGACCGATGAAACATTCAGTGAACAGTTTGCCCAATCGCCCATTTTACGCATTGGCAGGGCGCGACTGGTGCGGAATGCGTGTGTGGCGGCTGGCAATTCAGGGCAGGGTGAATTTTTGGGGGTGCTGCGGGGTCTCGCTGAGAACGACGAATCGCCGTCGGTACGCGAACATGCAGCATGGGCACTTCAACAATTATAAATGTCTTGCATGAGACCGAGGCATGTGTATAATCGTGCATAGTTTCACATAGGTTTGCATAGATTTTGGTGGTTGGTCTACTATAAAGGCTACCCATGTTTCAAAAAACACAACCAATGCACCCCATACAATCAAGAAAGGTCACAGAATTTCATGCGTAAGATTGCCCTGATGATTTTGGTCGTTTTGTTGATGGCTGTCCCGACGTTGGGCAGTGTTCAGGCGCAAGGCGGCGACCCAGCCGTTATAACAGGTGAATATTTAAAGAGTCAACAACTCGAAAATGGCAGTTGGGAAAACGATCTCAACGCCACCGCGCAGGCTATTATCAGTCTCTCAGCATTAGGGGAAGACACCAGTGCGGCGCTGGCATGGATGGAAAGTGAAGTCGTAGCACTCATTTCTGCCGAAGAACCCCCAAGTGTGGATACTGCGGCGACGATTCTCATTGCAGTAGCGGAAACAGGTGGTGACGTCACCACATTTGCCGAAGGGCAGTTGCTGGCTACTTTTACTGAAACATTGATGCAATCGCGTGGTGAAGACATCACCGAACTGTGCTTTGGGCTAGTCGCCCTACCAGCATTGGGCCAAGAATTCCCCTCTACCGCAATTATGGGTTTGGGGATGCTGCAAAATGAAGATGGCGGCTATGGTACTCCCGAAGAACAACCCACTGGCGAAACTGACGCCACCGAAGAACCTGCTGGCGACGTGGTGAGCAGTTCAACCGTTGAAGAAACCGCTATTTGTGCGCAGGTATTGGCGGCTGCTGGTGAAACCGACGCGCTTGCCAAAGCCCTTGAGTATTTGAAAGCCAATCAAAAAGAAGATGGCGGTTGGGCCTTTAGCTTTGCCGATACAGGGACTGCTGATCCATTCGCCACGGCTATTGTCATCCAAACCTTGTTGGCCGCTGGTGAAGACCTTGCCAACTGGGGCAACCCTGAAAATACACTGTTCGGCTTCATTAATTTTGAAACAGGCGAAGTCACGTTTGGGGATGGCAGCATTCCTGTCGCTAACATCATGTCCACCGCCTTAGCCGTACAGGTCTTCCGGGGTGTGGTGTGGGCTGACCTCGGCGCGGGATTACCGACCAGTGATGGCGGCGAAACCAGCGACGGTGGGGATACTGCGGCGGCTGAAGAAGGTCCAGCCCTCGACCCCAATTGGGCAGTCGTGGCGGGTGGTTTTGGCATGGCTGAACTGGACACCGCCGATGATTTCTTGGTGACGGTGGTTGACCCCTTTAACGGCGATGAACTATTCGGCGTACAGATCATCAACTGGACGGCGGAATATACCTATACCCCCTTCCTGATTGAGCAATTTATGACCGCCGATGTGCTGCTGTGGCTGGCTGACCATGAACCCGATTTCTGGACGAACCTATCCGATGTCGCCATTGGTCTGCTGCCCGCCGATGTATTGGCCCAACTGCCCGAAGACGTGCAGGCGCGTGCTGGAAATTAATTGACATTTGATACTGACACCGCCATTTGTGGGCAGTGTAAAATCGTAGGGGTGGGGTAAAATAACCACCCCTATTTTGTGTAGAGGCAAACCCATTCTTTGAGGAATAAGCCATGATACGCCAATTAAAACTTCGCCATTGGTCGCTGATGGTGATGGCGCTTTCACTGTTGGTGTTCACCAATCCCCCCCATCATTCCCAAGCCCAAGATGGCGGAACGGCCTTCCCGATTACGATTACCGACGCTACGGGCAACGAAGTAACCATTGAGTCCATTGATGCCATTGCATCCGGCAGCGGCGACGTCACGGAAATTATTGCCGCGCTTGGTTTTGAGGATAAATTGGTCGGGATTGACATTAGCTCGACCTACCCCGAAGACTTGTTAGATCGCATCCCTGAAATTGGCTTTGCACGGCGCTTGGCGGTTGAACCGATTGCGGCGGTGAACCCAACCGTTTTTTTCTGCACCGAAACATGCAGCCCGGCCAGTGTATTTGACCAACTCCGTGCCCTCAATATCCCGGTGGTCATAATCCCCGATGATTCTGAGAGTGGAATTGACCTACCCTTAAATAAAATTACGATGGTCGCGGCGGCGCTCGGTGTCCCCCAACAAGGCGAGGCACTCCGAACCCAAGTCGCCCGTGAAATTGAATGGGCCAAAACCGCTGTTGCCAATGTCACGGAAGAACCCACCATCCTGTTTTTGTATGTACGAGGACGCACCCTGCAATTAGTCTCCGGCACCAACACCCCCGCCTATGATTTGATTAACACGGTAAGGGGTATTGATGTGGGGGCGGCGGCAGGCGTAGTTGGTTATATGCCATTGAGTGCCGAAGTCATGCTAAACGCCTATCCTGAATACATCGTCATGTTTCAGGGTAGTGTAGACAGCGCAGGTGGGTTGGATAAGGTCAAAGAACTCCCCGGCGTTGGGGATACTCCCGCCGCCCAAAACGACCACATTCTGGTGTTTGATGACCAATTTATCCTCGGCATGTCTACCCGTACCGGATTAGCCGCCCTCGCCTTAGCCGCACAAGTGCATCCAACGATGACATGGGAAATGGACATGCCCTATCCTTATCGTTACACCGATACGACAGGGGCTGAAGTGCTGGTAGCAACACCTGTGGAAATATATGCCACCGATGAAACCCTGTTGGGGACGGTGCAGGAGCTTGGTTTCCCTGCCGAAATCTTGGATACCCCCGTCGAAGGTAGTCTGATTGTCGCCACCCAGTCAGCGGATTGGGCTAGTTGGCGCGAGGCGGGCTATACGGTAGTCGTGGTCAATGATACAGCGGATATTGCCGAAATTGCGGCGGCGCTGGGGGTACCGGGTCGTGGTGAGGCCCTCATCGCACGAAAGGCCGCCAATTGATTGGGAAACTTGCCGTCTGGCAGGCGACGACTCAGCGTTACACTCGCCTGTTCCCTGTCCGAATTGTCTTTTTGCTGGTGCTGTTGATGATCTTGGTGTTTATCAGTCTCAGCGCGGTCAGCACCGGGGCAGTCCGTATTCAACGTGATGTCGTTTTTAAAGTGTCGGTAGATGCGATTGCCGAAAAGCTGCATCTCGATTACGACAGCGGTCTCGATTATACGGCGCGATGCCTCCCCGGTCAGTCCTGTATCCAACGCGATGCGGCATTGATTCGGGAAATCCGTTGGCCGCGTGTGATTATGGCGGGGTTGGTGGGGGCGAGTCTGGCGATTGCGGGGACGGCCCTACAAGGCGCGTTACGCAATCCATTGGCAGACCCCGGCTTGATTGGCGCTTCGAGTGGGGCGGCGGTTGGCGCGGTGACGGCGATTTTGTTAGGGGTCAATATTGGGGATGTACTCCATTCCGACGCTCCGGCATTGGCACGGCTGACCCAATCGCTGTTTGCTTTTACTGCGGCGCTCATCACCACTTTCGGGGTGTTTCGATTGGCCCGTTGGCAGGGACGCACCGATAGCACGAGTTTGCTGCTGATCGGGTTAGCCATCAATACAATGGCAAGCGCCTTTATTGGACTAGCGACCTTTATCAGCGACATCCGGGAAGTCAACGATATTGTGTTTTGGACGTTAGGCAGTTTTGCGGAAATCTTCTGGCGCGATGTGTATGTGGTTGTGCCCTTTACCGTGCTGAGTGTGGTGATTTTGCCCTTCCTCGCCCGTCAACTCAATCTTATGACGTTGGGGGAGGCTGAGGCACAGCACTTGGGAGTCAATGCCGAACGACTGCGCATGATTTGTGTAGCGTTGGCGGCGATGACCGTGGGGGTCTCGGTGGCCTTTGCTGGGATCATCGGGTTTGTGGGATTGGTTGTGCCGCATCTCATTCGATTTTTTACCGGGCCAGATCATCGTATTGTGCTGCCTGCCAGTGTGTTGACGGGGGCGATTTTGATGATCGCGGCGGATTTGTGGGCACGTACCGTTGCCATCCCAACCGAAGTGCCGGTGGGTATTGTCACCGCCTTATTTGGGGGGCCGGTATTCCTTGTGTTGATTATTTTGAGTCGGCGGGGTAGAGGTTAATGGTCAATCATTTAGATGCCCAACATCTGCATTATCACATCGGCAAAGCGACGTTGGTGCGGGATATATCCCTGCAAGTGAACGGCGGCGAAATTCTAGCCATCGTTGGGCCAAACGGCGCAGGCAAAACGACCCTGCTGAAACTATTGGCTGGCGATTTATATCCTCAGTCCGGTCAGGTGCTGCTGAATGGTCAACCGCTGCATCATCATAAACCATTGGAATTGGCCCGTCAACGTGCTGTCATGCCTCAGCAGGCCAGCGTCAGCCTCGATTTTACCGCCTATGAGGTTGCCTTGATGGGGCGCCATCCGCATATTCGCGGTTCGGAGACCCGTGAAGATCACCGCATTGTGGAAGAAGCGCTGCACCGCACCGAGGTGCTACATCTACGTGAGCAACTCTATGCGACCCTCTCCGGTGGGGAAAAAGCACGGGTGACACTGGCGCGGGTCTTAGCCCAACAGACGCCAATTTTGCTGCTGGATGAGCCGACTAGCACCCTCGATCTACGCCATCAGCATATGACGATGCAGATTATGCGGGAACGGGCCAAGACAGGCGTCGCAGTGGTCGCGGTGCTGCATGATCTCAATTTAGCCGCCATGTACGCGGATCGGGTCGGTATGATTCACAGTGGACGGTTGGAATTTATCGGCACCCCCGACGAGGTGCTGACAGCGGCCAATATCCATGCGGTGTTTGGGTTGGCAGTTGAAGTGTTATCGCACCCTACACATCAGTGTCCTCTGATTGTGCCCCTAGCCACTAATGGGCATGTCATTACACCACCAGAAACTGGCGCATCCGCTGGCAGAAAAGTGCTGGCTGATCAAAGAGTGACAAGTGCCCCGCATTTGGGATGATATGCACTTCAGCCTGTGGAATTAGCTCCCGCAATTGATTGACGCGGTAATCGGGCAGCAGCACATCATTGTCGCCTATCAGCATCAGCGTGGGTGCGGCGATACGCTGCAAATACTCCTCCAGATTATGGAAGATAAATAGAAACCGGATGGACTGCTCCATTACATACACACGGCTTTGCATATGATGATCAATCAGTTCATCCGAAAGCTGTGAATGGTCATAAGGGACTTTCCACGACTTTAAGATGTTCTTCAAAAAAATCCGCTTGACATCCGACCCTTTGGGAAAATAATCCGCCAGCAGCCCCACACCCGGCAGAGTCAGGGGTGCGATATGCAGCACCGCTGATTTCGGCATCTTTACGGCTAATCTAGTATTCCCCAACAAACCTTTGGGCACAGGCGTATCGTACAAAATCAGCTTCGATACATAGTCGGGGTGAGTCGCCGCCAAGCGTGCTGAAATAATGCCGCCGAGTGAATGGCCGACCAGTGTAACGGGTTTGAGATTGAGGTAATTGATGAAATCCATATAAAGCTGGATATGTTTGGTTGGGTCATAGCCCCACCACGGCTTGGAGCTTTCGCCATAACCCAATAGGTCAATCGCAATGATGCGATAATCGGCTTCAAATTCTTCGATGAGGGGTCGCCAAAAATAGGCGCTGTTTTCCGCCAAGCCATGCAGCAGCACCAACGGCGGGCCGTCACGTCGTCCACATTCCCGATACCCAAGGGTTGCCTTCCCTATTTCAACCGTTCGGACAGGGGGATCGTATTGAAGCATGTGAGTAAAGCTCCGATAGACATGGATCGCAGGTGATGTATTAGTGCGACCCCACTATACCATAACTCACTATACGCTTGAAAGATTGGATGGGTTACAAAGCAGGGGCATTGGGGTAATCCCCTGCTTAAAAAGTCGGTTTTAGCCACCGGGGGTGGTCAAGATAAAGGGCACGGACGGAGAGATATATTCCTGATCCCCATAGACCACCAAGCGCAGTTGATATTCGCCGGGAGGTAGAGACTCCGCCATAAACGTTTCCAGATAGGACGGCGTGGTGTATTGCTCAGGGTGAGTGCTGCCCAATGTCGTCCAAGCGGTGAACGGGCCGCCAATCACGTCAATCTTGTAGTAGACAAAATTGATTCCGGGTGGAGTAAAGGCCACCCCATAAATCGGGATATTGCCACTAAGCACTTCTCCCGGCGCAGGTGAGGTGATATAACCCGTAGCCGTCCACGGGCCGCCACTGTTTACGGGAGCAGAAGCCACCAGCGTTTCTGGGATACAAGCATACATGGGCAAGATGGGGTGTCCACTCGATGCGGCATAGGTTTGCGCTCCCCGTGCGGCAGACGTATTGCTTGGCGGCATGATAAAGGCCTGCTCAACCGCATCCGGCACTTGACCGACGATTTCAATCGGCACCATACAATACTTGGGTGCGACAGGTGAATCGGGGTGTTGGGCCATCAAGACATTTTGCTGGTCGGGCGAGAGGGGACGCACCCACACCCGTACAATACCGGGTTCGATTTCGACCAACTGCGGGCCAAATTCCGAGCGCGGAACCGGGGTCGTGACATTTTGCGGATACGGCACAAGGCCACCGTTGCCATCCGGCAGATAGGGTGCGCCGTCAATATACCATTCAGTACGATAGGCGGGGCAATCAAAGGCTGGGTCACGCATCTGACGTACATCACAAATGCGCTGCTGCGACACCCCCCCCGGCACAGGCAGGCTGCTTGGCGGGAAGGAGTAGGCGGCATAAATCCCCAGCATGGTATCGTTCCAGATGGGGGCCGCGCCTTGAATCCCCGAAATATTCCGCATGGGGCGACTGTCACTGTTACCCGACCAGACCCCAACCGCTAAATCATGGGTATATCCAACCGTCCAGTTATCTTTATAGTCGTTGGTCGTTCCAGTTTTGACGGATGTCAGCAAGTTACCTGTGTTCAGTGGGCTGTTCGACCCAAAGGCAGGGCTGCGGGCGTTGTTGTCGGACAGAATATCGCTGATGATGAAGGCGATACGTTCATCCAAAACGGGTTGGGGATTGGGGCCATTGTGGATGCTATTGCCTGTTTCCGTACCAGATGGGCAACCCTCTTCATATTCGTAGAGGATGTTGCCTTTTTTATCCAACACGCAGCGAATCGAGGTTGGTTTGACATATTTACCGCCGCGTGCAAAGGTGGCGTACCCGTTGGTTAATTCCATCAAGGTAATATCCCCCCCGCCAAGTGTCAGGGACAAACCATATTGTGAGGCATCTTGGCTGAGGCTTTCAACCCCAAAGCGGTGCATAAATTGGAGCAGATAGTCCACTCCCACTTTTTCCAATGTCATGACCGCCGGGATGTTATAGGAATTCGCAAGGGTATCCCGTACCCGCTGGGGGCCATGAAAACGACCATCATAATTCGCAGGCACATAAGTGGCCTGACCGGGGATGCCAAATTGCACAGGCGCATCCCAGATGATCGTTCCGGCTGTCCAACCCTGTTCCATTGCAGCGGCGTAGGTAAAGGCTTTCATGGTACTCCCCGGCTGACGCAGTGAAATCGCCACATTCACCCGGCCATCAATCGAATCGTCGTTATAGTCCACGCTGCCGACCATCGCCATAATTTCGCCAGAGGGAGGATGAATGACCACCACTGCTGAATTGGTCAAATCATGGGCGTCCCGTACTTCGGCGACACGGCGTGTTACCGAGTCTTGGGCGATCTGTTGGAACTGCTGATTCAGGGTGGTATAGACACGTAAACCGCCATTGTTAATCAGGTCAGGCGAGTAACCCAAATCGGTCAGGAGCGTTTCAAGTTCGTCCTGAGCATAAATTACAAAATGAGGGGCGGTGTCCAGCGGAATTTCGGGGCTGGCAAAAACTAAGGTCTGCTGCTTGGCGTCATCGGCTTCTTGTTGGGTGATGTAGCCCTCCTGCACCATCAAGTCCAAGACCAACTGCTGGCGTTCCATCACACGCTGCTGCACAAGGGGGTCGGGGTTGAGTGGGTCGAGTAGGCTTGGGGATTGGGGCAGTGCCGCCAACAATGCTGCCTCGTTGAGATTTAATTCTTTGGCCGACTTACCAAAATACACCTGTGACGCCGCCTCCACCCCATAGGCCAGATTGCCGTAATATATTTGGTTGAGGTAGAGTTCCATAATCTCGTCTTTGGAGAGTTTCCGGTTGAGGACAATCGCCAGCATCGCCTCATCCATTTTGCGGCTGATGGTTTGTTCTTGGCGATATTCGGGGTCAAAGACGACATTCCGCACCAATTGTTGGCTGATGGTACTCGCCCCCGAAACGACCTGCCCCTCGCGTAGATAGTCGCGCATGGAGCGCAAAATACTAGGCACATCCACCCCGATGTTGTCATAAAAGGTGTCGTCTTCGACTGAGACCGTTGCCCAAATCATATAATCGGGAATTTCATCAAGGTCAATACGCTTGCGGCGTCCTTGACCAAACACCTCGTAAATCTGGTTGCCATCACGGTCATAGATGTAGGTAGTCTCAAAATTGGTCGGATTGGTTGGGTCATCAAGATTATTGAGTTCACGCTCCAGATCACCAATACGATCTTCGACACGGCTGGAATAGGCGCTGTAGACAAAAAACAGGCCGATGACACTGGTGATCGCAAATACCCCGACAACCCCAAAACAACCTAATAAGCAGTTCGGGTTTAGACAGCCCTTACGCTGTTTGCCATTTTGCCTGCGCCAATTACGGGCAGCGGAAACACGCGAGGGGCGGGCGGGGGGATTACCCGGATATTGCGGGGATTGCTGTACAAACTGAGGCCGACCTTCGGGGGGGATTTGGGTGGGAATCGAATGCGGGTCATGGGGTCGAGTTGGGCCATATCCCGGCATGTTAGGTTCAGTAGGTTCATTGGGTGCATGATTCGTCATGGGGAAATTGCCTTGACTTAGTTATGTATCAACAGTTCTATCCTAACTCAATTATGAGGCGGGGTCTATCTATCGCAGGGGGAGCGTGTAGATTCGTGTGGGAAAAGTGGGCTGATCGGTGCGACCAACCCACTTTGTCAAAAATTCAAATTCTCACGGCCCAACACGCACCCATGCTCCCACAGGGGTAACAGGGGGTGTTGCCTTCGGGTCAAGCTGTGGTGGGATGTAGTAGGGGAAATTGGGGTCTACCACCGGATCATTCGGCGGGTTGATCTTGAATTCGGCGCTGACCGAGACCCCCGATGCAGGCAGGCGGATAGTCATGCGATAGAGTCCTGCCGATAGAGCCTGCACAGGATTGCCGATCCACAGGTCGGTGACTCGTCCATTGGTCGCATAGACCCATGTCCCCACGAGTTCAATATTAAAACTGCCACCATCAATAGATTGCAGTTGAGAGCGAATTTCGGTGGCGGGGGAAACATTGGCAAAATCAAACGCCGCATAGACCGCGCCTTGATTATAGGGAAATTCGGTGGCAAGCGAGCCGTTGGCGGTGGCACTGACCCCTAAATTACCAATGCTCGGTGGGACGGTTTGAGCGGTGACACTGAAACTGGCATTCAAGGCGGTGCTTGGGTAGCCCGACAATTGAACTTTGACTTGCCATGTCCCCGGCGCGACATTGGTGCTGCCATCAAAGGGGGTGTCGGTAAATGTACCGCTGGTGGTGGCAGTGTTCCATGTTTGCGGGCGGGTAAATTGAATAACACCATTCAGATACCATTCCACAATCAACTGTGACCCATTGGGCACATTGGCATAATTCCAACGGGCAAATACCTGCTTGGTATTGGTGGGGAAACTCGATTGGGTAGCCCCATTCGCCGTTGTGGAAAAGGTTAAACTGGAAAAGGCCGGGGTTGTAGTGCTGCCCGAAATGGTAAATGTGCTATTCACCTCTACCCCTGCCTGTCCGACCACCAAAATCCGCACCTGATATGTACCGGGGGTCAACCCTGCCACATTATCAAACAGCGAGACATCACGTACCGTGCCGCTAGTGCCATATTTACTGAAATCCCATGCTTCGGTGCGATCTGCCACCGTCACCCCATCGCGTATCCAGATACGACGTACCTGCGCGGCGTTGGGCATATTGGCATAATCCCAGATAGCAAAGACGGCCTTTGTTCCATTGGGAAAATTGGTCGCTGCTGTGCCATTGCCGCTGGTCGCAAAACGCAGATTGGTAAGGCGTGGCCCTAAATTCGACTCAACCTTGAAAGTACCTTCGACACGCACCGTTGGAAAATCGCGTAGGTAAATCAGGACACGATAATCACCGGGTTCAAGACCATAGCCCGAATCAAAGTTGTAGGTACGAATATGGGTAAGTGTGCCACTCGTACCCCACTCTGGTTTCCACGCTTCATCCCGACTGATGAACTGCGCCCCATTGCGATACCACTCGCGCCGCATCACCGCGCCACTGGGGACATTGGCAAACTGCCAACGGGCATAGACCTCTTGTGTACCATACGGGAAAACAGTCGTCGCCGTGCCGCCACTGGTGCTGCTGAATGTCAGGTTACTAAAGGTTGGCGCGACCCCGCTAATCGTAAAGGTGCCCGAAATTTCTGTACCAAAACTGGACAGGCGAATGACCACGTAATAGCTGCCTGCGGGAAGCCCAGCCTGCGTATCAGAATATTTGATATGGGTCAGGCGGCCCGAAATACCCCAATTGCTGCTCCATGCCTCATCTCGTGATGTCACCAAAATCCCGTCCCGATACCATTGACGGGTCATATTGGTTCCAATCGGCACATTGGCATAGTTCCAGCGCACATAAATCTCTTTCGTGCCGGGTGGAAAAATCGTCATATCCGCGCCGCCCGCTGTCGTGCTAAACGATATATTGCTAAATGAAGGTGGGCCGGATGGCTGTGGAGTCGGATTGTTCGCAACGGCCTGCCGTGTAGGAGTGACGCTTGGAAAGAGAGTAGCAGTTGGTACGCCGGGGACATCATCGCCGCCCTGTGACACAATCGCTGTCGCCGTCAATTGAATCGGCCCAACGACTGGCCCAGTCGTGGGAACGGCATTTTTGTTGTCATCGCTATTCGACAAGTTGCAGGCCAATATCGGCAATACAAATAACATCATAAATAAGCAAAATAGTCGTCTGGTCATATAATGTGCCTCTTTCATCGCAGGTGTGTCTAAATTTATTATCAAGCCATCCGAAATTGGCTACACGGTTGCCTCATCACGTATGTGTCACCCTTGCCCTACGCCTCCTCTGTTATTCCACCCTTTGAAACATCCGTTAAACCCATTTATAATCAAATCCCAATGAGATTCGTATGAGTCAGGAGACGGATGCGTGCCTCAAGTCCAACAAAGTATCAAAATTGATGCCCCAGTTGAAAAGGTCTTTGCCTTTATTGCCGAACAGCCTGAACGCATGGTGGAATGGTGGCCGCCAATTGAATTGCAAGAACGCCTAACCCCGCCTCCCACCCAAGTAGGTTCTCGATCTCGCTATCAATATAACATGATGGGTATCAAAGTGCGGGGGGAACATGAGGTGATGCAGTGTGTCGCCAACCAGCGCCTCTACATCAAAACCCTGACTGGATTAGACTGCGCCTTTGACTTTCAATTTGAAGTCCCTGATGCCAATCAGACCCAGTTAACCGTCCGCATGGAGTATATGCTGCCCGCTTCGGTTTTGGGGCGCATTCTTGACAAGACATTGGTCGAACGGGAAAATCTCCAAAATCTGGAGGTCGGTCTCAATAATCTCAAACGCATTCTCGAACAAGAGTGAGCGATCAGCTAATTTATTAGGAGCATCCTACATGGATTATCTGCAACAAGTGAATATGGTCGAGGATTACCTAAAATCCCTTAACAACTTCGACCTCGATCAATACCAGCACTTATTTACCCCTGATTGTGTGGTAAACGATCCCTATGGTTCGGCGGAATTTCGGGGCGAAAATGGACTGCGGAAATTCTTCATGGGCATGACTGAGACATGGCATTTTTTTGAGATGCGAACCGATAGTGTTTATCCCGGTGGCAATGACCGACTGGCCGTGCGGTGGTCAGTCAGTGGGACAGCCAAAAATGCCAAAACCGCTGAGTTTAGTGGCATATCCGTCTTTCAATTTACAGGCGAGAAAATTTCACGATTAGACGCCTATTGGCATTTGGGCAATATGCTGGCCCAAATCCGTGAATAGCCGGGGTTTATGAGTGACCATTCCGAATTTCCTTCTTTGATTGTTCTGTTCACAGCAAATCTGCGGGCCAATTTTGAATTGATGCCGCACGTATCCGCCATGATTCAACGGATGCGCTCGGCCCTGCTTGCCGAAAATCCACGCCCTATTTTGCTTTTGGACTTAGGCGGTGCTTGGGATGCGGACTCATGGGAATGTCAAGTTACCGAAAATCGTGCCCCGTATCTGGTGTTGGACGCGATGGGCTACGCCGCCGTCCATGCCGATGGCCTACAGGATGAAGATATTTGGGGAATGCAAGAGACAGTGGAACTGCGTCTGATGGACAATGTCCGGCCCGCAAGTTGGAAATGGCGGGAGATGGTGGTCAATCTGGGGCCGAACGCAACCTTGCCATCGGTGACATGGGCCGTTGATGATTCTGCTACTGACGGGGCAATTGCGACAAGCGTAGAAGGTTGCCTAATGCTCTATCCGCAAGCGGGGGCATTGGGATTTGTAGAAGCCGCATGGCCCTCACTCGAAATCGTGCAAGCCAAGACAATCGCGTTTAGCTGGGACATCCGCCCCGACCCCAGTATTGTGGCTTGTGTCGAATTTGTCCAACGCGAAGCCAAAGCCTATGCCGGGCGCACTGCTCGCTCGCAACATGATGAGGATGCCGACGAATGACCGAAGTCAGCCTGCCTGAGATTTGTACCGAACTCGACACGTTTTTTAATGTTGAAGCGTTTGTTGAGAAGGATTGGGAGGAATTTTTACCCGACAGCTATAAGGGAGTCGTCCAGCGGTTCTATCGTCCCACTTTCGCTCAAGGGGCATGGAATGGCCTGATGCTGGAAAATCCCGAACCTGAAGCAGCCATTGATCGGGTCTACCTCGCTGTTTTTCCCACCCAAGGCATCATTGACAAAATCATCGCTAAAGAAGTTGAACGGGGCGCTAAGGGGTCGCTTATTTTTGTACATCACCCTACGGCCTACAGCGAAAAAAACGCTGAATTCACCCCCATCAAAGTTGAACAACTTGAGGAACTCAAAGAACATAACATCAGCCTGTATAGCTGCCATGCCCCGCTGGACTGCCATGTCGAAATCAGCACTGCCAACGCTTTTGCCGATGCGTTGGGATTAGAAGATCAACAGCGCTTTGGCTATTACGTCGCGGGCTATGCCGGGATGCACGGCACGGTTAAATCAACCACCTTCCAAGAAATCGCCCAGAAATTAGCCGAAATATGTGAACTGCCGATGCTGCGATATGACCAATGTTTGAACAATGGAAAGCCTGTTCATCATATTGCGATTACCCCCGGAGGCGGCGGTGATCCGCAATTCATTGATGAAGCTCGCCAATTGGGTGCAGATACCTATATCACCGGACATTGGTGGTTGTTTGGGACAAGTGAATATGCCCGCAAGAGCCGCGAAGAATTTCCCGCCTACATCGCTGGCCTCGACATCAATATGCTCGGGGCGTCCCATTACAGCAGCGAACTTTTAGTAATGCGTGATCAGATGGTGGGGTGGTTTAGGGAACACAATCTTGAAGCAACGGTCATCCGCCAGCAGGATGCGTGGGGCAGTTAGCCCGGATTGTTGTGTATTCATCTGGCGGCCAATTTAAGCCCGAAGGAAAAACTCATGCAATTGAAATCAAGTGAGGCGCTGTGGTGGCAGCGGGGTGTCATCTACCAAATCTACCCGCGCAGCTTTAAAGACAACAATAACGATGGCATTGGCGATCTGCAAGGAGTCATCAGCAAGCTCGATTATTTGGCTGAATTGGGCATAGAGGCCATTTGGCTTTCGCCAATTTACCCCTCCCCAATGGCCGACTTTGGTTATGATGTCAGTGATTATTGCGACATCAACCCCATGTTCGGCACGTTGGGAGATTTCGACACACTCGTGAAAGACGCCCATCAACGTGGATTATCTGTCGTTATTGATTTTGTGCCAAATCACTCTTCCGATCAGCATCCTTGGTTTATCGAGTCGCGTTCCTCACGGAAAAATCCTAAGCGAAACTGGTATTTTTGGGCCGACCCCTTAGAGGATGGCAGCCCACCCAACAATTGGCTGTCCGTTTTCGGTGGTTCCGCTTGGGAATGGGACGAGACCACCCAGCAATACTATCTACACAGCTTTCTCAAAGAACAACCCGATCTCAATTGGCGCAACCCTGAAGTGAAACAGGCCATGCTTAATGCCGTGCGCTTCTGGCTAGAACGCGACGTGGACGGTTTCCGCATTGATGTGGCCCACTTTATCATGAAAGACCCCCATCTAAGCGATAATCCGCCGAATGAAGACATGAAGACCGACTTCAAACCACTTGGCGATTACGATTCCCAACTGCATATTCACGACAAAGGTCATCCCGATATTCACGGCGTTATGCGCGAATTCCGCGCCCTGCTCGACAGCTACAGCACCCGCCGTCCACGTTTCTCGGTTGGGGAAATCCATATTTTTGACTGGGCAGAATGGGCCAAATATTATGGCGAAAAACTGGACGAGCTACATATGCCGTTCAATTTTGGCTTTATCGGGACGGCTTGGAATCCACAAATTTTCCAAAAAGTGATTGAGGGGGTTGAAGCCGCCGTACCACAAGGGGCATGGCCCAACTATGTCCTCGGCAACCATGACGAACACCGGATTGCCAGCCGCGTTGGGGCCGATGCCGCCCGGTCTGCCATGATGCTGCTATTGACCCTGCGCGGTACGCCTACCCTCTACTATGGAGATGAAATCGGGATGCACGATGTCGACATCCTACCTGAATTGGAACAAGACCCGTGGGGTAAAAACGTTAAAGGTATCGGTTTAGGGCGTGACCCTGAACGCACGCCGATGCAGTGGGATGCCAGCGCCAACGCCGGATTTAGCGCGGCAGGGGTTCAAACATGGCTGCGCATCGCCGATGATTATGCCGAGGTCAATGTCGCCAATCAGCTAAAAGATACCCGTTCGATGTTGGCCCTGACCCGCCGATTGCTGACGCTGCGTCGCGCAACCCCCGCCTTGCATGTCGGAAGTTATAGGACTGTCCAACAAAGCAACGAGCACTGCCTTGCCTATATCCGCGAATACGAGAGTGAACGCTGGTTGGTAGCACTCAATTTTTCGGATGCGGCGCAAACCTTAAATTTGCCCCTCAACCAGAGCGGGCAGATTGTTCTTTCAACCGGGTTGGATCGTGAGGAATCGGTCAATCTTGGTTCGCTTCACCTGCGTGCCAATGAAGGCTGCCTCATCAAATTGGGGTAAAAATAATGCCCAATCCTTCCAAAACGAGGGGTTGGGCATTTTTGTTTTCAAAGCTGCTTGAAGATGAGACGGGCATTGGGCGGATCATCGTTTTCAACCACGATATTCGCATGGTCACGGGGATGGCATAAGTCCATATAGTTTCGTTGGGCCGGGATGTAGCGTTTTTGATAACGCCCCAACACGATTGCTTTATCCCCAAATAGCGGCAAATCACGTTCGAATGCCCGCACCAACGCAACCTCGAACGACACGTCTACAAAAATGGTGAAATCCCAATAGGCGGTTAACTCAGGTCGTTGCAGGAATACCCCATCGAACAGCAAAATGGCATTGGGGGGTGCAATTTCGATAGGAGCTTTCACAGCGCCATCGGTTCTGAAATCAAAAAGGGCGGCCTGATAATGCAAATCGCCGTTTTCACTGAGGGGGTCAAGCAGCAATTTCTTGAGGGCTGGGTAATCGAATGAATCATAGAAATAACCTTCAGGCGAAAGCGGGCCTTTTTGATGACGTACCTCACGCGGATTATGAAAACCATCTATCGAAGCGCGAATGATAGGATGTCCGGTCTGCTGCAAGAATACGGCCAGTTCATCAGCAAGGGTCGTTTTACCGGATGCATCAACGCCATCAATCGCAATTTTGACAGGTGGGGGACGTTTTAATCGCGTGATAGAGTCGGCGATTTGAGTAATAAGTTCGGCCCGGCGCATGGCGATTTTTATGACTCGCAGGCCCGACCTGACAGCACACCGATGTCAAAACCGAGCAGTTGATTCGACAGCATCACACGCAGCAAATTTTCGTTAGGATAGCTGCCGATCCAGACCTCATTACGATAATCCCCCCAAACACTGACCTGTCCTAGTAAATTCCCAGTTTGGCTATCAAAAGCGAGGATATGCCCTGTTTGGTCAGCCAAGGTGAGGGTACAGGCATCGGCTTGGAGCAGGCGGGCATGGCTTAGATTTTCGACACCGACCTCCGTTGTCCAGACAACTTCACCCACAGATGAAACCGCCGAAAGGGTATCTTTACCGTTCACACCCCACAGCACCAATAGGCCGGAATCGGTGACAAGCATAGCGCTATCCGTGCGGTTGATGTCGAGATTTTCTAAGATGAGCGTATGGATGCTGTCGGAGGTAATGATTTCAAGCGTACCCTGATTGCGCAGGTAGATACTACCATCCGGCGCGGCGGCAAGGTCAGAATTGGGCAGTACGTCGGCCCGTTCGAGCAACGTACCATCCGGTGAAAACAACAACAATTCATTACTGCTGGTCAATATCGAATTGAGTTGGGGGGTGGAAGTCTGCGCAGTGATTCGACGGATTTCGGCATAGTCGCCAATCGGCTGGCGCTGCATATCAAACATATGCAGGGTAGCGTTGGTATCTATCAGCAAAATGGATTGCCCCAACACAAATGGCCCTTGTGTAATGCCCTCCAGTCCAGTTGACCACTCGTCCAAAAAGCCGCCATATTGATTCCAAATTTGCACCCGACCGTCGGCTGCTCCAATCAACACGACCTGTGCATCCGCATCCGTCAGGCCCGCCAAGCCCACCACCTCAATCGAATCCGCAAGCCGATATTCCCAAAGCCGCCCCCCCGCATTGTTATAGGCACGATATTGATTATCATCCACAAACAGCAGTATTCCATCTTCGCGGAAAATGGGGTCAAAAAGTGGGCCGCTTTCATCAATCAGGGTGGTATGCCAGCGATGGGCAGGATTTAGCCAGCCGCGCCAATTCTCAATAAACTGACGGGGATTCAGCCAGCCACGCAGTCGGGGGTCAACGTCCCAATAGCCCGGCCCCGGATAGTTGGGCCACATAAGGCGGATTTCAAAATGGAGATGGGGAGCGGGGCGAGGGTCACTAATCGCGCCGACAATATCGCCTTTGTTGACACATGTTCCCTCCGCCGGAAACAAATAACCACCGCTTTCTTCCATATGCCCGTAAACGGAGTAGACCGTGCCAGTGGGGAAGGAATGCTGCACGATCACGACGCCGCGATCTCGCCCCCACCCTTCAGGATTGGAATAGGTGACACGCCCCGGCGCAAAGGCTCGCACAGGCAACCCAAGTGATGACCCTTCGCGCCTAACCCAATCATCCCCGGCATGAAGTTGGCCTTCAAAACGGGCATTCGGACGCATAAAAGGGTTAATCAATTGAAATTGAGTGGTGTCAATCGGGTAATCAAAATCATCGGAGGAATCTACAACACCGCAGCCTTGTTGATAGGGTGAGGCTTGGGTTGGAGCGGGTGGGGCATCCGCCGAAACGACTGCCCCGCCATAGATTATTGCAATAAAAACAACCCGGATACGCCAAAACCGTCGCATATGAGGCTAATCGGTGTAGTCTTGACCGGAAATCCACGACCAATCGCTCGGCGGCCAATATTTCATCAAAACTTTGCCAATAATCTGTGAGCGTTTAATTGGCCCAAAGTCGTGGCTATCACGGCTGTGGTTGCGATTATCGCCCAAGACAAAATATTCGTCATCACCCAAGACCCATTGGCGATCTTGGCAGGAATAGGTTTGGCACAATTCAGCCACATACGGCTCATCCAGCGCCACCCCATTGATAAAAATTTGTCCCTCATCCATCGTCACGGTTTCACCGGGAAGGGCCACAATACGCTTCAGCAAATCAATCTGGTTGTCCAAATCAAGCACGACGACATCGCCGCGCTGGGGATCACCGAGGATGTAATGGAGGCGTGATACCACAATCCGCTCATGGTCATAGAAGCTCGGCTCCATGCTGTGGCCTTCAACGATATAACGCGGAATGAATAGATTGAGACCCGTATACAGGATAATCACCAATAGGGCCGTCTGGAAAACTTCTCGAAATAGCCCACTGCCACGCTGGCGCAGACTACGACCTTCCTGTGAAGGAGTCTCATATAACGCAGGCATGGGAGTCATATCCATAGGGAGTTGTTGAGAATCGTTTTGATACGGGTACACGTATTAAGCTCCTTCGCATTGTGAGTTTTTATTCACCCACACCAACTCATTATACACTGGCAAGAAGCTCAATACGCCGCAGAATTTGCAAAAAATCCGTAAAACGTCGGGTTGAGTGCAGAAATAAGTTCAATAATTTTCGATGAAATTCACCAAATTCAAAAAATGGTCGTGACTTTTTGCCGAAGCGAGTGTTTAATTCTGCGAACACTTATGTGGTATATTTCACAGGCCGTATTGTTTAAGTAAAGGACACATCAATACATGCAAGAGACCACCACCAAAAAAGCAAAACCGGCATGGGTTCGAATCGTCGC
The DNA here is from genome assembly GCA_024434115.1 of Chloroflexota bacterium. GTDB lineage: Bacteria > Chloroflexota > Anaerolineae > Aggregatilineales > J027 > CFX10. The sequence continues at coordinate 315,461 of QMIT01000006.1, read as the reverse complement.
TGCCTATCAAAAGCCGACTGTCAACACCAGCGTAATCCAAATCTTGAACAGTTATATACCGTTCTGGTTCTTTCTGATTTTAAGTGCCATTTTGGTGAACGTTTCGATATTGCTCTCGCTACCTTGCTCACTGTTGGCGGCGGGCTTTATGATGCGTGTCTTTATTATTCAGCATGATGCAGGACACGGGTCATTTTTTAAATCCAAAAAATGGAACACGATTATTGGCAATATTTGCAGTGTCGTAACCCTAACCCCCTATGATATGTGGCGCACCAACCATGCTATCCACCACGCCCATAATGGCGACCTCAACCATCGCGGTACGGGTGATATTTACACCATGACGGTTAGTGAGTATCGTGCATTACCGACATGGAAACGTTTGGGGTACAAGATTTATCGTAACCCAGCGTTCTTGTTCCTCATTGGCGCACCCTTGATGTTCGTGGTGTTGTTCCGTCTGCCCTTTGCCTACAAACACACGCATGGGCGACGTGGTTTGATGAGTGTCATCCGCACCGACGTGCAATTTCTAACATTTATTGTCGTCATGTCATTGGTCTTTGGGTTTGATAATTTCCTACTGGCCTACCTCCCGATGATCTTTTTCGCTTCAAGCGCAGGGGTTTGGATGTTCTACGTCCAACACCAATTTGAAGATGCCTATTGGTCAAAAGACCCGCATTGGACATATGAAGACGCCGCCCTCAAAGGCAGCACCTATTACAAACTCCCCAAAGTTCTGCAATGGTTCACAGGCAACATCGGCCTGCATCATATTCACCACCTTAGCCCTCTCATTCCCAACTATTTGTTGCAAGAATGCCACGACGAAAATCCGGAATTCCATAAAGTCGTGACCTTGACCATCTGGAGCAGTGTTAAGCTGGTTGCCAAGAATTTAGCCTTGTGGGATGAAGAAACCGAAAAGATGATGACATTCCGTGAGTTTGAACGCAATGAACGGTTGTCCCGTCAGCTAAACCGGACACAACCCGTCAATGGCTAATCACATTCGCTGGGGGGTCATCAGCACGGCTCGTATTGGCAGGGTACGCGTCATTCCTGCCATTCAGCAATCCTCGAATGGTCGAGTGGTTGCCATTGCCAGCCGTAATCTTGAAACAGCACAGGCCGTTGCGGGAGAACTCCATATCCCGACGGCCTATGGTTCTTATGAAGCCCTGTTGAATGACCCAAACATAGACGCGATTTATAACCCCCTGCCCAACAGTGAACATGCCGAATGGAGCATCCGCTGTGCCGAGGCGGGCAAACCGACCCTCTGCGAAAAACCCCTTGCGCGGGATGCCGCTGAAGCCCAACAAATGGTAGATGCCTTTGCCCAACGGGGGGTGCCATTTGCCGAAGCGTTTATGTATCGCTTCCACCCCCAAACGATTAAAGTACGTGAACTGCTGGCAGAGGGGCGGATTGGTGACGTTCAGCTTATCAATTCTGCGTTCACCTTCACCCTTACCCAAGAAAACAATATCCGATTGAGTAAAGATTTGGCGGGTGGGGCATTGATGGATGTAGGATGTTACTGCGTCAATGTCATGCGCCTGCTGACGGGCGAAGAACCCATTCGGGTGCAGGCTTTCGCAAATTTTGGCGAAAAATCGGATGTAGATGAGTCACTCGTCGGTCTGCTCCAATTCCCATCCGGTGTATTGGGTCATTTTGACTGTGGCTTACGTAGCTACCGTGCCAATTATTATGAAATTCGCGGTTCAGCGGGTCGGATTTTGGTCGAAGAAGCCTTCACCATGCGCCCCGGTCACGCCTATACCATTAAGCTGTGGCAGGGTGAAGATTATCAAGAATTCAAAACCCCGGCAGTGGATCATCATCAATTGATGGCGGAAGATTTCGCCGATGCCCTGCTTAACCATCGTCCACCACGTTTCCCTGCCCAAGATGCGGTGGAGAATATGCGGGTGATTGACCAATTACTCGCTTCCGCCCGTCAACACGCCTAAACGCCCGATTCATGCACCTCATAGCTAGGGTTCTCTGAAGCCCTATCTATTTTCACATCCCCCGAAAAACCTTGTATAATCAGAGAACATATGTTTGAAATACACAGGGATACTTTATGGCAAGTAAAAATAATCGTAGTCAGTTGGATAACTGGTTTCCACGCGACGCAGGTGGACGACCAGTCATCACCGATGGCCCCGGCAAACGCTTGGGGGTGGTGGTTGGCGGCTCACTGAGCAAGGGCCTCCAAATCAAACTTGACCGCGAAACCTCAATTGAAGATTTGGCCGTCGGGCGCTATGTAGTGGTGCGTGGCTTGAAAAAACGCTTTTTCTGCATGGTCACAGATATTCAATTGGATGTCACCAATGCCGCGATGATGGCGAATCCACCCGATCTGCAAGACCCGTTTTTGAGCGCGATTTATGCAGGCACGGCGGCGTTCGGGACGCTGCATATTGCCCCAATGTTGATGATTGATGAACTTTCCAGCGAACCCCGCCCGGTCAAAACCATCCCTAGCCATTTTATGCCGGTTGAAATTGCGACGGTCAAAGATGTGAATGACGTGTTTGGTCAAGAGGACGCTACGCATTTTAATGTTGGTGCGCCATTGGAACTTGAGGAAACCCAGATTAATCTCGACCTGCGGCGGTTGGTTGAACGTTCAGTCGGGGTATTTGGCAAGAGCGGTACAGGCAAAAGTTTCCTCACCCGTATTTTGTTGGCTGGTGTCATTCAGCGGCGCATGGCGGTCTCGCTGATTTTCGACATGCACAATGATTATGGATGGGAAGTGACCGATGAACGTGGGCCAAAAGCCAAAGGGCTGAAACAACTATTCCCCTCCGAAGTGGCGATTTTGACGTTGGATGAAGAATCGTCACGCCGCCGTAAAGCCAAATATGACTATGTGGTGACGCTAGGCTATGATGAAATTGAGCCGCAAGATATTGAGATGCTCAAGGGCACACTCGATTTATCCGATTCGATGATTGACGCGGCCTATATGCTCCGCAAACGCTTTGGGGAGGAATGGATTTCGACTTTTTTGCGTCTGAACGCCGACGCGATGGAAGAACTCATGGAAACGTCGAGTGTCAGCGGGGCATCCATTCAAGCCTTAGAACGCCGCCTGCGTCGCTTTGAACGCTGGGCCTTTTTAAAACCCGATGGGGCGGTAGGCGACAGTGTGAGCAAAATTGTTGAACTGATTGAGCAGCGCAAAAGCATCGTGCTGGAATTTGGGCGCTATGGCAACATCCTAGAAGCCTATATCTTAGTCGCCAACTACCTGACCCGCCGCATCCACCAATATTATGTGGAGCGCATTGAAAAGGCGTTGGGCGATGATTCGATGAAGCCGCCGCAGTTGTTGATTACCATTGAGGAAGCACATAAATTCCTTGACCCCACAATCGCCCGTCAAACGATTTTTGGCATCATCTCCCGCGAATTGCGTAAATATAACGTAACGCTGCTGGTGGTAGATCAGCGGCCCAGCGGGATTGATGAAGAGGTCATGAGTCAAATCGGAACCCGTGTGACAGCCCTGCTGGATAATGAGCGTGATATTGTGGCGGTGCTGACTGGGATTAGCGGTGCATCGGCCCTGCGCGAAGTGCTGGCCCGTCTGGATACCAAACAGCAGGCGATTTTGTTGGGTCATGCCGTGCCTATGCCTGTTGTGGTCAAGACCCGCGCCTATGACTCAGCCTTTTATGCGGCAATGGGGTATGTAGATGATGAGAATTTGGCGGATGCGGCCCAACAAGCCCGTAAAAATCTGGGGACGGATGGCGGCAAACGGAGGTTATAAAATCAGTTATCCAATCGAGGTAGGCAATAACCATGAAAACACGCCAAATCTTTGTCACAGCAGTTTCCTTGATGTTCATATTTCAAAGCGTACCAAAGAATCTCGCTTTTGACGATTTTCGCTACCATGAAATTTTGCGGATTGGGCGGGGTTCGGTGGAGAGTCTCAATTGGAATCCCACAGGTGAGATATTAGCAGTAGCGGATGGCCTTGGAGTGAGATTATACGGACTGGATGATAATATTTCGGTTGAGCTAACTACGACTGGAAGGGCTGTCAGCGTCTATTGGAATTCAGAAGGAAATAAACTTGCCGTCGGTGATAGCAAAGGTGCGTTAACCATCTGGAATTATCCGGCTTTGGAAGTGATTGCTGACTTTGAGAACCCACTCACCGAAGCTGTAAAGTTGGTAAGCTGGAGTCCTGATGGCAAATTTCTTGCCGTATCCTATTTTGGGTCTTATCACGATTACATCATTATCTGGAATACTGAAGATTTTGGAATCGTATCCACATTAGAAATAGACGAAGAAATTTATCGTGTTTCTTCTCTTACTTGGAATCCTATAGGCTCTCAAATCGCAAGTGGAGATAGCGAAGGGCGGATAGTTATTTGGGACACTCTAAGCGGGGAAGTTAGTTCTATCTTGGAATCTGATACTGGTATTGTAGATGCTTTAGCATGGAGTCCTGATAATCAACGAATCGCAGTCAGTGGAAACGGTAGAACCTACATTTGGGATTTGGAAGTCGGCGAAATCTCGGCGAAACAAAACTTGCAGACCCCGTGGGTTATACTCTTATCTTGGGCCTCTAACTCAATTTTGAACAGCATTACTAACAACTACGCAGTATACGAATGGGATGTAGTGGGTGATCAACCAACAGTCATTTTTGAACTAGAAAATCAGAATTACGTTTACATAGAGGCGAAAGCCGCATGGAACGAAAAAACTGGATTTTTAGCCATTGCAAAAGAAGATAAAGTCGATGTTTTCGACACTAATTCTAAAATTATATTGAAAACTTTCGAGGGGAATAATTCCCCGCCTGTCGAGGTTGTTTGGAGTCCGGATGGAGAATTCTTGGCATCAATAAACCTTTATGAAAATATTGTAAGGATTTGGAATTCATCAACTGGAGAGCTTATACACACCCTTGAGTCGGCAAATGTACTATACGTAGAAATGTTAGCTTGGAGTCTCAATAGGAAGTTATCAGCGAGTAGTACAGATGGTGTAATAGAGATTTGGGATTTTTCCGAGGCGAAGCCCTCCATTTTAAGCACAATAAACCAACCCAGTCCAAGAATCCTGTTCGTATCTTGGAGTCCAGATAACCAGAGATTAATGGAAGTTGGTGGGGTTGACACCTCTAGAACTGTATTTATCTGGGAAGTCGAAGGAGGGCAGCTTTTAACCTCACTACAGGGAGATACCACAAGGGTTTCAACCGCACTTTGGAGTCCCACCGGAGAAAGGATAGCCACAGCCACCTATGAAGGCGATATCCAAATTTGGGATGCTAAGAGCTATGAACCCTTGCCAACTTCGCTTCCCCATGAAAAGAATCACTTTTATCCCACAGACCGCTTCATATGGAGTCCAGACGGGCGGAATCTTGCGGGTGTCAGTTGTAATCAGCCATTGCGTGAATGCTATTTATGGATATGGAACATCTCAACTGACGAGCTTTCGACACCTTTTCAAGGTATTTCAGAGGAAGGAATTGAATCCTTAGCATGGAGTCCAGAGGGTACTTTTATCGCCTCCGCAACCGAAGACAAGGTTGAAATTTGGGATTCACAGACTGGTAAATTGTTGGGAACAATTGACTCATTTGGAGATGACGTAACTTCAGTTTCTTGGTCGCCAGTTGACAATATGTTCGCAACGGCGAGTTTGGATGGCACAATACGAATTTGGGCCATTGAATAGCACTTTTATATCGGGGTATTTACCCACACTGATCCTTTACTTTTATATTCCTTGTGATTTTTGTTTGATAGGGCCGAAGGTGATATGACAGAGGCAACCATTCAACAACTGGCCGAAGTGATTGGCGGTTCGCAGCGATTGGTCGTTTTGACCGGGGCAGGTGTGAGCAAAGAAAGCGGCATTCCCACCTTTCGGGATGCCCTTGATGGATTATGGGCCAAATATGACCCGACCCAATTGGCGACGCCACGTGCTTTTCAAGCCAATCCCAAGCTGGTCTGGGATTGGTATCAATATCGGCGTGAACTGGTCGGCAAATGTGAACCCAACCCCGGTCATTATGCCCTTGCTCAATTAGAGAATTTGCTGCCGCAGGTCATCATCGTTACCCAAAATGTGGATGGTTTTCATCAGATGGCGGGCAGCACCGATGTGATTTGTTTACATGGTGATGTTCGCAAGGATAAATGTTTCGCCAATTGTCAGGGCAACCCAACCTATGCCGATGTCGCGCAATTGACTTGGGATAAAGAGAGCGGCCCGCCCCTCTGCCCCCACTGCAAAACGGCCTATCTGCGACCCGACGTGGTGTGGTTTGAAGAAGCCCTACCGCAGGACGCCTTGTACCGTGCGGTAGATTTAAGTCAGCAGGCTGATGTGATGCTGGTGATTGGCACAAAAGGCGCAGTCTATCCAGCGGCACAACTCCCCCGCTATGCTGTAGAAGCGGGCGCGACGGTGATGGAAATTAACCCGCAGCGAAGCGACATCAATTATCTGGCTACCCATTGGCTGCCGATGCCCTCCGGTGAAGCCCTTCCCCAAATACTCGATCTCATCCGCAAGGCAAAAATGGCATGAAAAAAATCTTGCTGGCCTTCATGCTGGTGCTGTTGATTGGACAAGTGCCCCCCTCCGCCACTCATGCGCAAGGAGCAGCCCCATTGGACGTATTTTTGGGCTATGACAGTGAGGCGCAGTCGGTTACGGTGTATTTTGCCAATGCGGTCACCGGATTGAGTGCCATCACGACCATTGATAATTTCCCACCCACGCTCAATTTGTTGGAGGAATTCACCTTGACTGCCAACGGGGTCATTTATCGTGAGCCAGCGGGCATTGTGCCACGCCTTATTACCCCCAACGGCAGTATCTTCGACCTCAGTTTTATCCCGCAGCGCATTGACCAAACCCTGCTGCGGATTGAATGGGTTATTTCCCCCAATGGCCGCACGCTTGCATGGGCTGAGATGTATTTTGAAAATGGTTGGCAGGCTTCGCTGTATGTCGCGCATTTGGATGGCACAGAATTACGTACCCTGCCCACCATCCCATTGACCGATGCACGTTCCTATTCGCGGGTGGCGATGGTTGCCGTCTCGAATGATGGCAGCCGCGTATTTTTCGATTTGGAACACCCCACCGAACCGCGCCGCCCCGAAGATTTGTTCCTCGATTACCAATTGATTGAAGCCTATATTGAGCAGCGCCAAAGCTATTTTCACCTCCCCGGCGAACCCAACTGCTTCTGCCCCGCCTCAATTGCCGACGATGGTCGCACCCTAATTCGTTTGGAGCGCACCACGAGCGGAGTCGGCTATGAATTACGCTTGGTCAACTTGGAAAATAATCGGGAACGCCGTATCGAGGCCGCACCGGATGTGTTGTTTACACAGGCGGGGGATATTTTGTTAAGCCCGGGGGGTTCGATGCTGCTGTATGCCATGGGCGGGGTGCAGGGGGCATTGCCAGACGACGCACCAACCTTCGCATTGGTGATGGCGGATTTTGCAACAGGAGAGCAGCGCGTGGTCAGCAGTTCATCCGAACAGCGATTGCGACCAATGGCCTTTATTGACCGCAATACCGCCGCGATTGTCGTAGATTTGAGCAGCCAGACCACCTACAAAATGAGTCTCGACACCGGAGAATTAGAGCAAGTAGCAAATTTGATTTGGCTAGGCAGCTTGCAAGGATAATTAGAAATTCTGTATCATACATATTGGTTAACAAAATTCGATTTTCAGATGATATGGGACTTGAGATGAGCGAATATTTTGAAGTGCCAAATACACCTTACATCTATAGACAGTATGTCGATAGCAATCTAAAGGATTTGCAGAGACGGGTTAAAGAAATGCGGTTATCGGGCAGTTTATCCCCCCAAGTTTTGCAAAGAATCAGCAAGTTTTTCAGGATAAAAGGTATATATCATTCTAACGCCATCGAAGGGAACTCACTCACCATTGGTGAAACTCGGATGGTAGTTGAAATGGGATTGACTCTATCGGGTAAATCCTTAAGAGATCAAGCAGAGGCAGCCAACCTTTCTCATGCTCTTGATTTTATGGAAGAATTAGCATCGGGATCACATCCCTTGACTGTGCATAACATTCGCAGTGTTCATCAAATTATTTTAAAGAATATTGATGATGATAATGCTGGACGATACAGAACCTCGGAAGTTATTATTTCAGGGTCTCAATATAAGCCACCAGCGCCCGAAACTATTCCGATTGAAATGAACAAATTTGACGAATGGTTACAGCAAATTTCTAAAAATCCCTCCTTTGATCCTATAGTTATTGCTTCAGCAGCGCATCTTTGGTTCGTTACCATTCATCCATTCATTGATGGGAATGGACGGACAGCCCGGATTTTAATGAATTTGCTTCTAATGCGTTCAGGTTATCCTATATGTATTATCTCCCGAGATGATCGCTCTCGTTATTACGATGCTCTTGAAGAAGGCCAGGGTGGAGGGGATCTATCGTCACTGATTGAATTGATTTACGAAAATGTCGAAGAAAGCCTTGAGGAGTGGGAACAGGCTGCCGCTGAACAGACGAGAGAGCAAGAGTGGCTTTCAGATATTACTAGGCGATTTGCCCGCCCAGCAGAAATCAAACTGCGGAACGAATATGAACTTTGGACAAATGCAATGGAATTGCTCTTGGGTTATTTCAAAAGAATGGCTCAGGCATGGAATGAACAAACCCAAGTCGCTCATGTTTCTTTTCGAGACTTCGGCATGTTAAGTTTTGAAAAATATGTAAGTTTGCTAAATGGTGAAACGGCGAAAAAGACTTGGTTCTTTCGAATGGATTTTGAAAGTGGTGGAATTAGAGCTAGATACTTATTTTTCTTCGGATACGGTAATGCCCTAATCAAAAGTCGAGCACCTGTCGTCCTAATTATCGCACGTGAATTAGAAACAGGGGACTATGAAAGGTTGGAATACTTGAGTGCGTCCAATGTTCCTTCAATTCATCAGATTGGTTTCGATATTCAAAGGGCAGTTTTCGTTGGGACAACATCAACACGATTAAAGGAAGGTAGAGTTGAAGACTTAGGACGAGGATTTTTGGAGGAAGTTGTTAAAATGCACTTCAGTGGATAATTACCCTGCAAAAAGTATTGGAGGCGAGGAAATGCCAAACATTGGGGAGATGGCCCCGGATTTTGAATTGTTGAATCAAGATGGACAGAAAACCAAACTGTCGGATTTTCGTGGCAAGACGGTGATTTTGTTTGCCTATCCCAAAGCGGATACCCCCGGATGCACCACTCAGGCGTGTGGTCTACGGGATGCCTTCCCGCGTTTTCAGGATAAAAACGCCACCGTCATCGGCATCAGCCCCGATGAACCCGCCGATTTGAAAAAATGGATCGCCAAGCAAAATTTGCCCTACACCCTCGTCTCTGACCCCGAACACCAAGTATTGGAGCAGTGGGGGGCATGGGGTGAAAAATCCATGTATGGCAAAAAATATATGGGTGTGATTCGTTCGCATTGGGTGATTGGGCCAGATGGCAAAATCGTAGATGTGCAGTTGAACGTCAAACCAGAGAATAGCGTCGAATCAGCGATCAAGGTGGTTGTCGGGGAATAAGAGTGTGAAGGAGGGGTGAGTGCTTCTAGATCACCCCTCGAGTTTCGTTTCCATCTAATGTACGCAATCCAGATTAATGGGTTGACAGCAGGTTTTGGTTAATATCCACAGGTCTTGCCACAGCGTCCCTAATTCCTCACCAGAGCGTTCCAGAACACGATTGATTACCGTTGGGCGCGGATGTAGATAGAAATGCTCCCACAGCGCAATACGACGCAGGCTCCAGCTTTCAATGCGGGTTTGCAGCTTTTTGAAGCGGGGCCAGCGGAGGCAAAATGGAGTCACCATGATGAATTTAGTCTTGAGACATAGGCAAAACTCAGCTACACCTTTTTGGTATCCGGCCTTATAATTTGAAGGGTGGGATGATCTCAAATCGTTAAGGAGCGATGATGACTGACGACAGTCGCCGTACAACTCGCCCATTGCCCCCCCGGCAGCGTCCTCCATCAGGGCATTTACAGCCTGCGACAGGGCATACCAAAGATTTGCCTGCCTTGCCATGGATGGTGCGGTTTGAAATTATGGGGCAAGCATTGGCGATTCAATTGGCTGTACCCAGCAAAATCGTCATTGGTCGCACCGACCCCGACGCGAATATGGTGGTAGAGGTTGATCTTGGGCCATTTCGGGGGATTGAAAGCGGGGTGTCACGCCGTCATGCCGAAATTCAAGCCAATGAGCAGCATCTCTTGATTGTGGATTTGGGGAGTACCAACGGCACGCGGCTGAATGGACATCGCCTGTTAGCCCATGAACCCTACCGCCTGCGACATGGCGATACCCTCAGTATTGGCCTTGCCGAACTCAAGGTCTATTTCACCATGCAGCCAGTTCATGAAGGGGTCAAGGTTTCCAAAAGCAATGTCCCACCTGTCTTGACTCCGGAAGAAGAAGAGACCGAGGAAATTGGCCCACGCCGCATATTGGTAGTAGATTCTGATGGGGAAATGGCTGATGCACTCAATAGAGTGTTGGATCGTCTTGGCTATAGTGTGACCGTAGCCTCCAGCGCCGGGGATGCCATGCGGAATATCGCCAGTCAGTTACCCCACGCTGTTTTTGTGGATTTAAATATGCCTGATTTTCCGGGGACAGACATCTGTCGTATGATCCGTAGCGACCTCTCCCGCGAACAATTGCCCGTTTTCATGCTGTCCAAAGTAAGCAACAACGAGGACATTCAAAGAGCGATGGAGGCTGGGGCGACGCTGTTTTTGAGCAAGCCAGTGGGGATGAATGAGCTTGTGGAAGCCCTAAACACCTATGTCGGTGATCCAACCCCACCGAGTATCCAGTCCGATCTAGATAGTTTAGACACCTAGCCAAATACAACCATAAGCAGGTAGGCGCAACGTGTAAATGTCACTACCGAGATTTGGATACACCTGTCCGGTCAGCAGATCAATCGGGGTGACATTGCCATAGGTGCTGGTATCCAAAATCACCTCTTGTTCCGAATCGGCAAGATTGGCAGCGACTAAAACCCGTGTCGCACCTAACGCTGGTTTTTCTAAGAAGCGCTCAAAGGCAAAAATCGCTTCGTTGGCAGGGTACAAGATTTGAAAATCGCCCCGGCCAAAAATTTGATGCTGCTTGCGCACGCTGATTTGATGGCGGATGGCATTAAATAATGACCCGGCATCCTGACGCGCCGCCGCGACATTCACCCGATGATAGCCATAAACATCATCTGTAATGACATCTTCGACAATCTTATCGGCGGTTGAGAATCCGGCATGTTTACTGGTATCCCATTGCAGTGGGGTGCGCACACCGTTGCGGTCATAACGCCAAATATCATCGCCCATGCCGATTTCGTCCCCATAATAGAGGATCGGTGTTCCCGGCAGGCTGAACAAAAGCGCGTTGAGCAAATCAATCCGGCGGCGGTCATTATCCAAGAGGGGAGCAAGGCGGCGGCGAATACCCAAATTCAACTTCATGCGGGGGTCAGGGGCATATTCTTTCCACATCCATTGACGCTGCTCTTCAGTGACCATTTCCAGTGTCAATTCGTCATGATTTCGCAGGAAGATGCACCACTGTAAATCTTTGGGCAGCATCGGGGTTTCATCTAAAATGTTGATGAGTTCGCGCCGATTGTGCTGACGAACCGCCATAAACAAACGCGGCATCAGGGGGAAGTGAAAACCCATATGGAACTCGTCTCCCTGCAAATAGGGCATTAAATCTTTGGGCCACTGATTTGCTTCGGCTAACATAATCGTACCGGGGAATTCGTTATCCATCATGGCCCGCATCTGTTTGATGTAGACATGGGTTTCCGGCAGATTTTCGCCATTTTGTCCTTCACGCTCAAACAGATAGGGCACGGCGTCCACGCGGAAGCCATCAATACCCATCTTGAGCCAGAAGCGCATAATGTTGAGCATCTCAGCCTGCACTTCGGGATTATCGTAATTCAAATCCGGCTGTTCTTTGTAGAAGCGATGCCAGAAATACTCGCCCGTGAGTGGATCAAGTGTCCAATTGGAGGGTTCAGTATCCACGAAAATGATACGTGTGCCCTGATACTTTTGGTCAGTGTCGCTCCACACATACCAATCACGTTTGGGGTTGTCTTTGGAGGAACGTGATTCGATAAACCAAGGATGTTGATCGGAGGTGTGATTCACCACCAAATCAACTGTGACGCGAATCCCGCGCTTATGAAATTCAGCGAGTGCCTGTTTGAAATCATCCAGTGTGCCATAGGCCGGGTCAATGTTGTAAAAATCGCTGATGTCGTAGCCATTATCTTTGAGTGGCGAGGGATAAAACGGCATCAACCAGACCGCCGTAACCCCCAATTCGACCAGATAATCCATGCGCTCGATCAGGCCAATAAAATCGCCGTGTCCATCGCCATTGCCATCCGCAAAAGCCCGAAGATTGAGTTCATAAAAAACTGCGTCTTTATACCAGTGATTTGAAGACATATGTGTTTATACCAGCTTTGGTTGAATTTCCGCGGCACCATCGCGGATATGAATGATTTCAATAGGTGTAAGGTGACCCGTCCGCTCGGAGCGGATATACAAGTCTAGTGCTTCGATCTGTTGCTCGATTGTATCCAATTCCGATTCGAGCGAGTCTATAATATCTTCCAATTCTACCAAATCGGGGTCTTCATCCAACTGCTCTTCAAAGCCTTGTAATTCATCCCACAGGCGATTTTGTTCATCAAACCAATGCCGGATAGCTTCGAAATGGGGCGATGGGCGAAAGGCATAAATTAACCAAGGGAACTCGTGGTGTTTACCGCCGAGTCCCCCCATCACTTGGTTGCCTTGCATCAAAACTTCTTCATATGAATCAAAATACTGTTCGCCCATCGGCCTCCCATCCTTAAATCATTGCATTCGCAAGGGTATCGGCAACGGGGATTCACCTGTCACAATCGGCAAATTTGTACGACAGGCTTCGTCCAATCGCGCATTTTGATTGGGCAGCCAGCCAATTTCGCCATTCCACACCAGTTCAACCCAACTACCATCTGCTAATTGGGCCAATATTTCGATAGGCTGGTCAAGCGCCGCTGTGCCAACGAGTCCCGCTGACTCTACCGGGAAATTATAAACCCGAACTGGGCTAGAGCTAGGGCTATCTATTGTTCCGGCGCAAGTCTGGGCTACCCCCGCAATCAAATCATTTAGAATCGGATCGTCACCAGCTTCGCTAAAGGGTAGTGGATCAGATAGGTCAACGACAACCAAAGATTCCACCTCACCGCCATCATCAGGCGGGCTGTCCGAAGCGTTTTCTGAGCCTGTTGGGGGGGCCGAAGGCGCAAGAGCAGTCTGGGCGGGCACAGAAGCACGCAACCAGAACCCCGCCTCGACGTGTTGTTCATTTTCACCCTGCGACACCGCCACAATACCAGCCCCTACCGCGATGGTAGACTGAGCATCGGCCTGTACGTCAATGCCAAACGTCGTACCACGTACTGCCGCCTGCATAGTTGGGGTCACAACGGTATAGCGCGAGTCTTGATTGATAAGATGGGCCACATTGTTAAATACCTGCCCCAACAATACCTGCGTTTCGATGATAAATTGATCACCGTCAGGGTCGCCATTGAAGGCATTAATCACAATCTCGGTATTGGGGCGCAACTCGACCAGCGTCCCATCATCAAACCAGATAATCATCGCCTCGCCCGTCGCATCAGTGCGGATGCTGTCGCCAGCAGCCACCACTGCCCGACCTGTAACCGCAATCCACTGCTCGGTTTCGGCACGCTTGACCTCAACCCCTTCAGCATAGACTTCCAGTGTGGCGGCGAATTCAGTAGATTGATGACGCGGGGCAGCCGTCACCAGTGATGGAGCAACAGCGGCTATGAGAATGACCAAAAGAGTGCTGTGCAATAGTTTAGTAGGCATCAATCGGGACATAAAACGCCTCCTCGATTTTCGCATATCCGTTCGAGAAAAATTCTAGCATAAGACGATGATAGAGGGAGTTACGTTCCCATTATAAAGTATCATAGGTTGAGAGGTGGTCAGTCGGTTATTCAGCGTCGGTCAAGAAACAAATTCACCATCTAAAGAAAATACAAACACGGATGCCTGCCTGACATCCATGTTATACTGGATTGACACTATCTTTTTAGCAGAGTGGTGTACAGTCCCCGTCATTGCCCCGCAGCAATCCGATGGGGTTTTCTGTTTAGCCCGCCACCTCGTAGTGATCTTCCCATTGGAACAGGTAGTTGGGGCCGTAGACATAGAATGCTTCGTTGACCCGATCATAGCCCAGATAGTAGCCATGCCCGCCGCCAATCACGACGGTGCTAGATGATGAGGCGCTGACGGCCTTGTCAATCTGGCTGTCGGAGAGCGCGAACAACTTCACCCCATTGCCTGTTTCGGTGGCATACCACACTTCGATACCCGTGATGACTTCGGTCAAGACCTGATTGCCATCTTCGTCGGTGACATACCCATCGTCATAGGTGTAGTAGATGGCGACCCCGGACGCGACATCATAGCTGTTGATGCGGCCATCGTTGATACCCCCGCCATCGGCTGAGACCATACCAACACCGACTGCCAACATCACGGCGACGATACTGAGTAGCGCGAATTTCTTGAGCATGAGTTCCTTCTCCTTTTAGATTTTGGGTTGATGCTCGTGCGCTGGTCTTGAATTCCCTACCATGAATCATCACCAGCGCGTTTGTTGAGTTTATGTTTTCTATGATGCACTCCAAGTGTAAGGAAACTATAAACCCGCAGTTACAGCCCCGTAACGCTGTAACCCGAGTTCACTACAGTGCAAATGAACAAAAAACTTGACAGTCGGGCATGATGACGTTAGTCTATGAAGAATTAAACCAATACAGGCGTTGAACCGGATAAGTAGTTGTGATGGGTCTGCCCCAGAGAGCCGCCCCTACGCTGAAAAGGCGGTGTAGCACATCACAACGAAATGGGCCGGGGAGCCGCGACGGTGAATGGCAGTAGCCGCCGACGGAGAACACCACCGTTATCAGGGTGATAGGTAAGGCCGACAGCAATTTGCGGGCCTACCTGCCAGAGTGAGATCAGACGATCTAAGCTAGGTGGCACCACGGGAGACGCTTCTCGTCCTAGAACAGGAGCGTCTCTTTTTGTTTCCCGATTTAGAGAGAGGAAATGGGTGAATGGGCATACAAAAGGCAATTCGCAAAGTCTCCCAACATGAGCATCTAACCCAAGAAGAGGCCCATGCCGCGATGGGGGAAATCATGAATGGGACAGCCACCCCGGCACAAATCGGCGGTTACTTGATGGCGCTCCGTATGAAAGGCGAAACGGTGGAGGAGATTACGGGCAGTGCTCGTGCCATGCGTGAAGCCGCCAATCATGCCCCGGTCAAGACGCCGAATGTCATTGACACTTGTGGGACAGGTGGGGACGCCAGCAATACGTTTAACATCTCGACCACCGTCGCTTTTGTCGCCGCTGGGGGTGGGATTCCAGTCGCAAAACATGGCAACCGCGCCGCCAGCAGCAAAAGCGGATCGGCTGATGTCTTGGCCGCATTGGGAGTCAATATCGGCGTCACTCCCGAACAAGCCGCGCTGTGTGTAGATGAAATCGGCATCGGGTTTTTGTTTGCTGCCACTTTCCACCCCGCCATGCGTCACGCTATTGGCCCCCGCCGTGAATTAGCCGTCCGCACCATTTTTAACATCCTTGGCCCATTGACCAATCCTGCCGGGGCACGTCGCCAATTGATGGGGGTATTCAGCAGCGGTTTAACCCAAACGTTGGCGGAAGTTCTCAAAGAACTCGGTTCAGAGGCCGTTTTTGTCGTGCATGGGGCAGGCGGTTTGGACGAAATGAGCACCCTCGGCGCAACCTACGTCAGCCAACTTTATGACGGACGGGTTGAGACCTATGAAATCGAGCCAAGTAAACTAGGCCTCAAGAAAGCGGCGCTTGATGAAATTCTCGGTGGTACGCCGGAAGAAAATGCCATTGTCACCCGCGAACTGCTCTCAGGGCGTGGAACGACAGCCCAACGCGAAATCGTCATGTTGAACGCCGCCGCCGCATTTGTGGTCGCTGGGGTGTGCAATACGCTGGACGATGGTTTACACCAAGCAGCACTGGTACTCGACAGCCGCAAGGGTTTGGAAAAATTGGAGGCACTGGTGCATTATTCACAGCAGTTCGCCCCGGAGGCTAAAGCATGAGTGGTTTTACCAAGACGGGCACGATTTTAGACCAGATTATGGCCCACAAGATCGAAGAAGTCGCCGCCGCCAAATCGCGTCTCCCTGCCCGTGAATTGCAGGCGAAATTGGCCGATGTCCTCCCTCCGCGTGATTTTATTGAAGCGTTGCGCCGCGACACGGTGGCTTTGCTTGCCGAAGTCAAAAAAGCCTCACCGTCCAAAGGGGTGTTTGTTGAAAATTTTGACCCCGTAGACATCGCCACGACCTATTATCAAAATGGGGCGGCGGCGGTGAGTGTGCTGACCGATGAGAAGTTTTTTCAGGGGCACTTGGATTATCTGACACAGGTCAAACAGTCGGTCAACTTGCCCGTGCTGCGTAAAGAATTTGTGATTGACGGCTATCAAGTGACCGAGGCGCGGGTGGCGGGGGCGGATGCGGTACTATTGATTGTCGCCTGCCTCTCGGATTCGCAGTTAGCCGACCTGCAAGCCCAAATTATTGAAATGGGCATGGCGGCCTTGATTGAAGTCCATGACGAGGCGGAAATGGAACGTGCCCTTGCCCTTCAGCCACGCTTGATCGGGGTCAATAATCGTGACCTGCGTAACTTTGAAGTGGATTTGCAGACCACCGTTCAACTTGCCCGTTTATGTCCACCCGAAATCACACTAGTTGGGGAAAGTGGCATCCACCTCCCCGCCGATGTTGAAATCCTCGCCCGTGCGGGTGTCCATGCAATTTTAGTGGGCGAGTCGCTTATTTTAGCCGATGACCGCGCCGCCAAAGTGCGCGAACTTAGTGGGGTACGCCGATGACCAAAGTTAAAATTTGCGGATTGACCACTATTGAAGATGCCCTGTATGCCGCTGAACAAGGCGCGGATTTATTAGGATTTATCTTTGCTCCGGTCAGCAAACGGTATATCGAACCCGCCCAAGCTGCCCAGATTATCCAGCAGATACGGGAGGCCATACCCCATAATGCTCCCTTATGTATCGGGGTGTTCGTCGTAGAGCAAATGACCGCCGCCGAAATTTTCAGCCAATGCCAGATCAGTGGGGTAGATGCCGCGCAATTGGTGAGTTTGGAGCGTGCGGCATTGGTTAAGGAATTGGAATTCCCGGCCTATGTGGGGGTGCGACCCGAAACACCATCACAGGCCATCGCGGATGTGGCCCAATTTGACCGCGCCGACCTGATTGAACCCCTACCCTCGCTCCAACTCGATACCTTCGTCCCCGGTCAGCATGGGGGCACAGGCGAAACCGCCCCACCGGATGTCATTCGCACCGTTGCAGCCCACACCCTACGGCTGATGCTGTCAGGCGGATTGACCCCCGATAATGTAGCGGAGTTTATCGCCCTCGCCAAGCCCTATGCCGTAGATGTTTCGAGCGGCACAGAAGCCAGCCCCGGCAAAAAAGACCCCAACAAGGTTCGCGCCTTCATTCAAGCAGCGAAAGGAATTGCAGCATCATGACCACCATGCCAACCGTACCCGACGCACGCGGCTATTTTGGGCCATTTGGAGGGCGATTTGTACCGGAAACCGTCATCCCCGCCCTCGAAGAACTGACCGCCAAATATCTGGAAATGAAAAGCGACCCGGATTTTCAAAACGAACTTGTCAATCTGAACCGCACCTACATCGGACGGCCTACCCCGGTCACCTTTGCGGCCCGCCTGACGGAATACTTGGGTGGGGCAAAAATCTATCTGAAACGCGAAGATTTGGCCCACAGCGGCGCTCATAAAATTAATAACGCCCTCGGTCAAGCCCTGCTCACCAAACGGATGGGCAAAAAACGCATCATCGCCGAAACAGGCGCAGGTCAGCACGGGGTTGCCTCTGCTACTGCCGCTGCCCTGCTTGGTCTTGAGTGTGTGGTCTACATGGGCAGTGTGGACATGGAACGCCAAAAGCCCAATGTGTTCCGCATGAAATTGCTAGGAGCACAGGTCTGCCCGGTAGAATCCGGCAGCAAAACATTGAAGGATGCCATCAATGAGGCTATCCGCGATTGGGTGACAAATGTCCGCAACAGCCATTATCTGTTAGGGTCAGCACTTGGCCCACATCCCTATCCCATGATGGTACGTGATTTCCAATCGGTTATCGGCATCGAAGCCCGTGAACAAATTCAGCAAATGGCAGGCACGCTCCCCGATTTTATAGTGGCCTGTGTGGGCGGGGGCAGCAACAGCATCGGCATTTTTTATCCCTTCCGTGATGACGCCAATGTCGAATTGATTGGTGTGGAGGCGGGGGGGCACGGTATTGAATCCGGAGAACACGCCGCCCGTTTTGCTGACGAAAAAATCTCCCGCTTAGGGATGCTGCATGGCACGAAATCATATGTGATGCAGACCGAAGACGGGCAGATTATGGAAACCCACAGTATTTCAGCGGGGTTGGATTATCCTTCTGTCGGGCCGGAACATGCCTTTTTGCGTCATCAAGAACGTGCCGAATACACCTATGCCACCGACGAAGAAGCATTGGAAGCGTTCCAACTCCTCTGCAAATTGGAGGGCATTATCCCCGCGCTGGAATCTTCACACGCCGTCGCCGAAGTCATCAAGTTAGCGCCGAAGCTGTCCAAAGACGCTGTTGTGTTGGTCAATTTATCGGGCCGGGGAGATAAAGACCTCGATACCGTCATTAATGCTTTGAATGAGAGGGGTGAATAAACATGGCAACTGCGATTCAAACACACGGATTAGCTGCAATCGAAAAAGCCTTCGCACAAGCCAAAGCCGAAAAACGGGCCGCTTTTATCCCGTATTTCCCGATTGGCTATCCCGATTACGCCACATCATTAGAGATCATTACAGCCTTTGCGGAAGTCGGCGCGGATATTATCGAAGTTGGAGTGCCGTTTTCTGACCCCCTAGCGGATGGCCCAGCTATCCAAGCTGCTACCCAAATCGCCCTAAAAAATGGCACGACGCCGAAATTGTGTGTCAAAGCGATTGCCGATTTGCGCCAGCGCGGAGTTCACACCCCAATGGTGTTGATGGGCTATGTCAATCCGTTTATGGCGTATGGTTATGAAAAATTGACCGCCGATGCCAGAAAATTCGGCATTGATGGATTTATCATCCCTGATTTGCCCGCCGATGAAGCGGATGATTTTCAGAAATTGGTAGATGGGTACAAACTCGGCTTGTCCTATTTTATTGCTCCCACCAGCAGCCCAAGTCGAATTCGTTTGGCGGCGCAGAGATCACGCGGCTACATTTATCTGGTATCCATCACGGGCACAACAGGCGCAAAAGAAGCCTTGCCTGAAGAACTGACACAAAATGTAGCGGCGATTCGCACCGTTACTCAGCACCCCATTGCCGTCGGGTTTGGGGTCAATACACCTGAGCAAGCCAAACAACTGGGTCAATTGGTGGACGGGGTAATTGTGGGGACTGCGTTGGTCAAAGCGGGTGGTAAAAGCGTAGATGAGGCGCGAAATTTGGCAGCGGCACTGCGGAATGCGCTTTAGTTTTTAACGATTTTGAGGCCACCATCGGGTATTGCCCCAAACGATTTTGCCGTCTACAAGTTTTCGCCCATACGGCAAAAAGTAACCCGGTGGTGGCGGCAGGATATTCATATAGAAAAAATCTTTGACATACTGCCGAATGCTGGGGTAGTTCGTTTCAATATTGGGGGCTAACTCCGGCATTGCGTAAAACACAAATTCACCCACACTGGCAATCAGCCAGTTTTCTAAAACACGATCTTGTTCTGGTATAAAAGGCCGATGAAACACACGAGATGTGCATATTTCGTAAAAACGATGATACGTCTCAATACCCCATCCTGCGTAATGGACGATGGATTTGGGAAGAAGCAGGATTTCATGAAAATGCTTCTCCCATTGCTCTAATAGGTCTTTAGAACAGCCCTCTGGGAATTTTGAACCCTCTTTGACGTAATCAATCCATTCTGAAATAAACCATTCAACAGCGGCTTCAGGTTTCAGAATAACCAATCCCGGATGCTCGCCGCTCCCACCCCCAATGACCAATTGCGTTGGGGTACAGGAAAATTCGTCATCCCCTGATCCCTCATGCTCAACCAATGGATGATAAACAGGTATTCGCCCGAAGAAGCCAACCAGTTCATGGTCAAAAGTATCGATATAGCTCATTTTTATAGGCCTTTTCCAAAAAGAGTAGGGGACAAACAAACATCCCCCATTCCTTATACATAACAAGCTTTACACTGGTTATGGATTAACATCGCATTCCATTAGCGCCACGCGATACAATGGCTTGCAAATTGCTTGAGTGCGCCGCTTTTAATCACAATGGCTTCTGGTTGGAAAATAGTGGCGTACATGTTCATGAGCGAAATCACATCTAGTAAAG
This sequence comes from Chloroflexota bacterium, assembly GCA_024434115.1. GTDB lineage: Bacteria > Chloroflexota > Anaerolineae > Aggregatilineales > J027 > CFX10. The sequence continues at coordinate 294,785 of QMIT01000006.1, read as the reverse complement.
CTCGATAGCTGGAAAACCCCGACAAATCCATATAGATTTTTGTGAAGGGTTTGCCCAGCTCTAAAGCGGCACGGGCATCAAACGCATCTAGCACCTCAAAACATAAATGGGGGTGTATTTGGCGTGCCCGTTGAATACACTCAGGGCTAACATCCGTTCCGATCACTTCAGCGGAGTACGCTGCCAAAACCTCAGTAGTTGTTCCCCATTCACACCCTAGTTCCAATACTATATCCGTTGGTTTTACAAAGTGTGGAATGGTCGCCCGATATTCTTGAACGCCGCGTGTTGCGACGAATAGCGTTTTAAGTTTGAACTGCTTTTCATTTGCCATGATTGAATTTCCCCTTATAAAGATTTGACCAGAGCCAGATTGACGCACGACTCGGTAGGGGAATTTCACAGATGGGTTATCAGAGATAATTGAATTGCCCCTACCGACCAGATACGGCGGTCAAGACGGGTGGGGCGGCAGTTTTGAAATGAGGAAGAATCAAGCACCGATAGTGTTGAGAAAGGGTGAGGTATGCAGTTGCCATGAAGTCCATAAAACGAATCAAGAACATAGTGAACCTTTATGAGCTTATATCACTGCATTATAGCTCATAATACACTTTTATGTTGCAAGCTGTCAATATCAAACGAGGCATGGAAAATTCCATACCCCGTTTTCTCGATCCTCATACCTACCAAGCATAGGCTTCGGGTGCAGCGCCACCCGGCCCCGGCCAAATTTCATCCAATGTGGTTAGTTGTTCATCGGTCAATTTGATTTCCAACGCCCGCAGGCTGCCATCCAACTGCTCCATCGTGCGTGGGCCGATGATGGGGGCGGTCACGACTGGATTTTTCAGCAGCCATGTCAGCGCGACATCGGCAGGTTTCTCCCCAATGCTCTTGCAAAACTGCTCATATTTTTCGAGTTGAGGGCGGTGCTTCTCGATATCCTTTTGGATATTCTCAGAAGCGCGGCGGCCCTGCTGCTCTTTTTCCAAGACGCCACCGAGCAAACCACCTGCCAATGGACTCCAAGGAATCAGGCCCAGACCATAATGCTGACAGGCGGGGATCACTTCGAGTTCAATCATGCGGTCTTTGAGGTTATAGAGGCTTTGCTCGGAGACTAAGCCCATAAAATGACGCGCTTTGGCGGCTTCATTGGCTTGCGCAATATGCCACCCGGCAAAATTGCTACTGCCGACATACAAGATTTTGCCTTGCTGTACCAAAACCTCCATTGCCTGCCAAATTTCTTCCCACGGGGTATCGCGGTCAATGTGGTGCATCTGGTACATGTCAATGTAATCGGTCTGCATCCGGCGCAGGCTTTCATCCACTGCCCGACGGATATGCAGAGCGGAGAGTTTATTTTCGTTGGGCCAATCGCCCATCGCGCCATAGACTTTGGTCGCCAGAACGACCTTTTCACGTCGCTGGCCGCCCTGTGCAAACCAGCGCCCAATAATATTTTCGGTAATGCCTTCGCCGCGTTTCCAGCCATAAACATTGGCGGTATCAAAAAAGTTGATGCCGAGTTCAAGCGCCTTGTCCATAATGGCAAAGCTGTCGGCTTCGGTGGTCAGAGGGCCAAAGTTCATCGTGCCAAGACATAGGCGGCTGACTTTCAGCCCGGTTCTGCCAAGACGTGTATACTCCATCTTCAACACCTTTCAAATAGGATTTATCTAGTACACCTTTGAGTAAAGAGTATGACGCAAGATTCAACATTTGTCGCGTGGGTAGGACTCTGTTTAGTGCCACGAGTCGGGGGAAAATTAATGGCGCGACTACTGGATCACTTCCAGACACCCGAAAATGTACTTGCTGCCTCCCCTGATGACTTACGTTCCGTGTCGGGGATTGGTTCACGCACGGTTGAATCCATTCAAAAAGTTAATCTTGAGGAGGTCGCTGCAAAAATCGAGCAGTGGCAGATGGCAGGAATTGAAATTTTGCCCCGTTATGCCGCCAACTACCCGCCCATGTTAAAAGCCACTCATGATGCCCCACCCTTGTTATTTAAGCGCGGCAATTGGTCAAATGCCATAGTCCAAACTATCGCTATTGTTGGCACACGCGAACCCAGCCCTGCCACCCATGATTTTGCCTATCTGCTCGGTGAAAAATTGAGCGAGGTCGGCTGGACAATCGTCAGTGGTCTAGCAGTCGGGATAGATACACAGGCGCATCGCGGCGGATTAAAAAATGGGGCAACCGTCGCGGTGTTGGGCTGTGGACTCCACAATCTCTACCCACCTGAAAACAAATCGCTTGCTACACAGATTATCCAACAAGGGGCACTATTTTCGGAGGTCGCACCAGAAGTCAGCCCTAGCAGCAGTCAATTAGTGGCCCGCAATCGCATCATCTCCGGCCTAAGCCAAGCCGTCATTTTGGTGGAATCCGATGTGGATGGTGGGGCAATGCACACCGTTCGTTTTGCACGCGAACAGGGAAGGCCCGTCTTTGGGGTAGATTTCGCGGCAAGTGGCAATCAACAACTCAAAACAGATGGGGCGGGGATGATTACCCCCACCCTATCCGGTATTGAAAATTTCCTAGCCCTATTCTGATTGTGGTGGAATTAGGAACGTCAATTCCATATTCACGTCGGTAAAGGCGACCCGTGCGAACAAAAATTCACCCGGCGGCACACTGTTTAACAGCAGCCCTTCCCGCAGACGGAATAGCAGGTCTCGAATAGTGTCCATATCGCCCCAATCGCTGCCAATCGTGTAACTAATCGGGGTCAGCACCAAGTTGCCTTCATCGGCGTCAATCTGCACCAGCAGCACCACACTTTCGCCGCGTTCGACCCAGCTATAACGCAACCGACCTTCGACAAAATCCACCCCAATTGGTAAATCCGACTCGGAGGCCAAAATCGAAAGTTCGGCGGGTGTCCACCGTTCCACCGAGATCAACCAACCATCGGGGGCCGAAACTGGCCCCACCGTATACTGACCGGGAGGGGAACTAGGCAACCGAGCCGGAACTTGATAGGTAAAAGTGATGTTGATGTCACTGATGTCCACCTGCGCCAAATAATAAGGGCCGGGGCGGATGCTGTTGTGTAGAATCCGATCCCGAATGATGACATCAAAACCTTCTACCGTGTCGGCGGGGGCAGGGAAATCATCAATGGTATAGCCCACGATGGTCGCTTCAAGGGCACCACGAATCGCCTCTAGTGCAATGGTCAAAATATGCGTCCCCTGCTCATCGTCCCATGTCAAACTCAGCAGATTGTCCGACAAGAAACCAGAAATCGGTGCAGTGGTCAGGGTACTCGGTACGACAAAAGCAAATTCATCGGCAATCCATGTCTCGCTGGAAATAATCCACGAATCCTCCGGCTGTACGACAGCGATATAGTCCGAATCCCCACCGGCTGCATTCGGGGCGGGGGTGGTTGGCAGCGGGGTGAAGGTGGGCAATGGAGGTGCGGCGGCCAACCCATTAAACACAGAGGTCGGGATATAGCAGTAGCGCGGCCAGCGATTTTCGGAATATGCAGTCAAGACAGTCGGGCGAGTCGCGGCCAAATCTACCTGCAAAATGGCGATTTGTTCATTCAAATCAGCCGAGACGAGCAATTCATTGGCACTCACCCAAAATGGCATCTCGACGCGACCTGCTGCTGTCACAACCGGACGGGTGTCACGGGTGGTCATGTTCAACAGATAAACTGCCCCCGTTTCTGGACTGCCGGGCAAGGTTTCCGCGACATAAGCCAATGTCACAAAATCTGGGGATGGCGCAGGATAGAGTTCATCCACATCAGGGGTATCGGTGATACGGGTTTCCAAATCCGCAATCAAATCGTAGGCGAAAATATCAAAGTTGCCGTCGCGGTTGGAACTATAATAGAGCGTTGTGCCCAATACATCCCAATTGGGGAAAATTTCGTCACTGCCCTCAATGGTAATGCGCTCGGCATTGCCCCCACCAGAATCCATTACCAAAATATCGGCGTCCCCATTGCGTGTCGAAACAAAGGCGATACGGTCTGCGGAGGGTGACCAAACGGGATGATAGTTTTCTCCCTCAGTGTCGGTCAGCGGGCGAATTTCACCTGTGGCATATTCGCCTAAATAGAGTTCTCGGTCTCCGCCCTGATCTGAATCAAAAACATAGCGCTGGCCCTGTGGGTCACACGCCAGCACATATTCGTTGCTGTCGGGTGCAAGGACAATTGGCTTGGCGTCTTTATCAAACTCCGGCATAGCCCAAATATCGTTCGTCTCGGCCCGATTGGAGCTAAAGACGATGGTATTAGGCTCTGGATTGGCAGGCAGTTCCGGCGTCGCCGTAAAGGTATTGGTCGGGGTCGGTGTGATGGTGGCGGTGGGTGGGGCGCTGGCGGTCATGCCGATTTCTGTTTGACGGGCATATACCGCCGTTGTGGTCAACTCAATCGGGTTAGGCGTGATGGTCGGCGTAATTGTCACGGTTGGGGTGTTGGTGGGGGTATTGGTGACAATCGTTGGTGGGGTTGGGGTATCGGTTGCAGTCGGGGCGCGGGCGGTAAGGGTGGCATCAATGATCTGCTGCGGGGGAATACCAAGTGTCGCTGCCACTTCATTGACATTTGCCAACGTCGGCAGCACCTCCACATCATTGTCTTTTTTACAGGCCGCCAAAATACCCATTAACCCGATCATCAGCAGGGCTACCATAAAAATGGCCCGATTTCGTTTTGACCGCATACCCTTGCCTATCCTCTCTAAATTCCTTCGCCAAAGCCTCCGCAATTTTAAAAGCGGTAGATGCGCGTTGCAAATTAGTGTAAACTACGTTCGCAATTTTTGTCACAAATCACATGGGTGGTGACACTATGAATTTCAACGCTGATGATCTGCTGCCGCAGCCCATCCCCGAATTACCTCCCCAGATGGTGGTCAAAATTCAGCTAGAGGCATTACAGAAAAATGATGACCCCGAACCGGATTACGGCATTCGGGTCGCCTTTCAATTCGCCTCACCTGCCAACCGCGCCGTGACTGGCCCGATTGATCGTTTTATTCAACTCGTCCGAAACCCAATCTATGCCCCCATGCTCAACTGGGTAGGGGTGGAGTATGGGCCAATCAATGTGATGGATGCCGAAGCACAGCAGATCGTGGCAATTATGAGCGCGGAAGGCGAAACCATCCACTATGTTTTTACCCTGTCCCGCCAAAAACTGCCTCCCTACATGGGCTGTTGGATGACGGATAATGTCTTGAGGATTGACCTTGATGAAGATGCGCTATAGATGGCCTGTTCTGATCTTGATGGTCTTCACTTTAGGGCTAACCGCCTGCGAAGATGACAGCAAAGAAGCGGCTTTTACCGTTGCCGATTTACCTGCTGAACGTGATGCCGATGCGGGTCAGCAACTTTTTGAAAAAGGCGATGGCGACGCCCCAGCTTGTAAATCCTGCCATAATATAGGCAGTGAAGATGGCGCAACAGGGCCGGGGTTGGGTGGCATTGGCAGTGAGGCCGGGGAGCGTGTAGATGGCAAATCGGCTGAGGAATATTTGCTAAACAGCATTATCGCTCCCGGCAAGCATGTGGTGGAAGGCTATCGCAATAATATGTTTTCCAAATATGACGACAAGCTGTCGAAACAACAGATTGCAGATTTAATCGCGTATCTGCTAACCTTGAACTAGTGTAGAATTAGGAACATCACTCTAGGGTTATAGGGAATTTATTGCAGGAACACTTCCTTTTATCATTCTCTATTATCGGCATGGGGTGACAATGACACACTGGCAAGATTATCTGCTGGATAAAGACCCGCAACAGCATACGGTTTCGGGCAATCTCCAAATCAAGACAAACATCTACAGCCCGCAGTTGCAAAATACGCGGGATATTTTTGTTTATCTACCCCCTTCGTACAACTGGCCCGAAACGGCCCAGCGGCGCTACCCCGTCCTCTACATGCAGGATGGGCAAAATCTGTTTGACGCTGCCACCAGCTATGCGGGCGAGTGGCAGGTAGATGAATCTATTGAGATGTTGGCTGCCGAGTATAGCCCAGACGCCGAACTCATTGTGGTTGGTATCCCCAACAACGAACAGCGGCAGCAAGAATACAATCCCTTTGACCACCCGCGTTTTGGTAAAGGGCGGGGTAATGATTATCTGCGGTTTGTCGTGGAAACTGTCAAACCAGAGATTGATCGCCAATTTCGTACCCTGCCAGATCGCGCAAACACGGGTATTGCAGGATCATCAATGGGTGGCCTGATTAGTCTATACGGATTTTTCCATCGTCCTGATGTTTTCGGTTCGACGGCTGTCTTTAGTCCAGCATTGTGGGCAGGAATGCCACGCATCCAAGATTTTATCAATGGCCTCTCGTATGTGCCCGGCAAGATTTATTTGGATGTGGGTACAAATGAAGGCAGTCGTCGCAAAACCAACATGAGCATTAGCTATCTGATGTATCATGCGCGTCAGGTCGTTGAATCGCTGGTCAGCAAAGGTTATTCATTGGGGGATGATCTGCTGTATTTTGAAGAAGACGGTGGGGCGCACAGTGAAGTGGATTGGGCACGACGGTTCCCCGATGCGTTGAAATTTCTCCTGAGGCTGGGCTAAAACCTCGGTTTGAGAAATCGGCACGGATACGGCATCCCTGACCCAATATCCATGTTCATTTTTCGGTGGAAGCGACGGTGGGTTAACCTTACAATTTAGTCCATGCAAGCAAGCGCGCTGTGTGGAGAAATTCCCGATGATTAGCCTATTGCCTCCGGTTGAAGAAATGATACGGGCTTATCAGAATGGTGATGAGTCCTATGATGGCATCTTTTTTGTCGCGGTGCGGACGACGGGCATTGTGTGTCGGCCCTCATGTCCCGCCCGCAAGCCCTATCCTCAGAATGTTGAGTTTTTTGCCACTGTGCGGGAGGCGCTTTTTGCAGGGTATCGGCCATGTAAACGCTGCCACCCCCTTGAAATCAAAGGGCAGCTACCGGAGTGGGTCGCGCCGCTGGTTAACGAAATTGAATGTAATCCTTCACTTAGAATTCAAGATGGGGATTTGCGGGCAAGGGGCGTTGACCCAGTACGGGTACGGCGATTTTTTATCAAACGCTATGGCATGACCTTCCAAGCGTATTGTCGGGCGCGGCGGTTGGGGGTAGCATTTGAGGCCATCCGCGAAGGGGCGACATTAGATCATGTCGTCTTTGAGCATGGCTACGAATCACACAGCGGGTTTAGGGAGGCATTTAAGCGCATGTTTGGACAAGCACCGGGGCAAAGTCGAGAGGGTCAATGTATCTACACAGCATGGCTGGAAAGCCCTATCGGGCCATTGATTGCAGGGTCATCCGATGAGGGAATCTGCTTGTTAGAATTCACTGACCGCCGGATGTTGGAAACACAGTTTGAGACCCTCCAACGGATTTTTAAACAAGCGCTTGTCCCCGGCTCAAATGAACATCTGACCAAGTTGCAGGAGGAACTGACCGCCTATTTTGAGGGTACATTGCGCCAGTTTACCGTTCCGTTGGTCTACCCCGGCACGCCCTTTCAACAAAAAGTCTGGTCGGCACTGCTGGAAATCCCCTATGGCAAAACATGGTCATATGAGGCACTGGCAAATCATATCGGCGCGGAAAAAGGCCAGCGGGCGGTGGGTCACGCCAATGGCCTCAACCGGATTTCGATTGTCATTCCCTGCCATCGCGTCGTCAACAAAGATGGCAAACTAGGGGGATATGGCGGGGGGTTGTGGCGTAAACAATGGCTGCTGGCCCTCGAAAATGGTCAACATCCAACAGCGATTGATGACCCGAACCAGCAAGGCCAACTCCCTTTGTTTTAATGAGGCCATTGTGAGAAATTGCACAGGTGGGTTGACCCGCTAAGAACCCACCTTGTACAATCGGCGTATACCTCATAGCAAAAAACACTACAAGGTTCGCCGTGCTATCCCAAAAACCAATTGTCCAACTCCATGCCCTCTCCAAAAGCTATACCGAAACCGATAACAGACGAGTCATCCTTGATGAGGTGACCGTCAACTTTTATGAAGGTGAGTTTGCCGTTTTGCTTGGGCCATCCGGCAGCGGCAAAAGCACCATGCTCAATCTGATAAGTGGGATTGATGCCCCCGACAGTGGACGTGTCAGCGTCAATGACACCGCCATCACGGCCCTCAGCGAACATGCCCGCACCATCTTTCGGCGCAATCACATCGGCATCATTTTCCAGTCCTTTAATCTCATCCCGACGCTAACCGTCTTGGAAAATGTAACCCTGCCGTATGAATTGCAAGGAAATTCACGCAAACAGGCCCAAGCACGCGCTATTGATGTTTTGGCAAAAGTTGGATTGGCGGGGCGCGAAAAAAGCTATCCCGACAGGCTTTCGGGTGGGCAGCAGCAGCGGGTCGCTATCGCACGGGCCATTGTGCATCAGCCGGATTTGATTGTGGCCGATGAACCGACAGGCAATCTCGACCATCACACGGGCGAAACCATCCTGAAATTGCTGCTCGATATGACGCGCAATGCCGGAAAAACGCTGATTATGGCGACCCACAGTATGGACATTATCCCCTATGCGGATCGGGTGTTTCGGATCGAAGATGGCAAATTGACTGAGGATACCGAACGATTGCGGGTCGGGGCGGAAATCAAAGCCGAACTCGAAAAGAAAATGCACGCTGAATTGGCACATTCAATGGCCCAACTCGAAAATAATGGGAGCGGCCTGTAAAAAATGTCCGCCACGTTGCTTCGCATTATGCTGCAATACATCCGGCGGCGCTCCATTCAAAGCGTGCTGCTGATTATCGGAGTGATGATTGGCGTCGCCATGATGGTCGCCATTGACATCGCCAACAACAGCGCCAGCAAAGCCTTTGAACTCAGCACCGAGTCCATCACCGGGAAAACTACCCATGAAATTACAGGCGGGCCAAATGGAGTGGCCGAGAGCCTCTATACCCAAATCCGCACCGAGATTGGCTGGCAGAATTCCGCCCCCGTAGTGACGGATTACGTAGTCGCATTGGAATTAGATAAACAGCCCTTACGCCTGTTTGGAATAGACCCATTTGCCGAGCCACCGTTTCGCAATTACATCAATACCCAAAATGCGATTGATACAGGCACGGATGAACCGGATATGCTGGCGTTGGGGCGATTTTTTATCCAGCCCAACACGATTTTGATGGGGGAGGATTTAGCCAGACAGTACGACATTCGGCCCAATGACACCCTGACCCTGCAATATGGGGATAAAACCTATACGGTCACGGTGATTGGCCTGCTGCGAACCTCGGATTCACTGGCCCGTCAAGCGCTGCAAGGCATGGTGATCGCCGACATCAGCACCGCCCAAGAACTGTTGGGGATGCAGGGCAAATTGAGCCGAATTGACCTGATTGTTGACCCCGAAACGCCGGAAGGTCGTTCCGTAATCACTGACATTAAAGCCATTTTGCCACCGGGGGCATCGTTGATGACAGCCCGTGCACGAAGTGAAGCGGTGGGGCAGTTGACAGATGCCTTCGAATTAAACCTGACTGCCCTTAGTTTATTGGCGCTGGTGGTGGGCATGTTTTTGGTCTACAACACGGTCATGTTCAGCGTGGTACAGCGCCGCCCGGTCATTGGCATTTTACGCAGCATCGGGGTGACACGTCGCCAAATTTTTGCTCTGGTGATTAGCGAAGCCCTTTTATTAAGCAGTATCGGGGCGGCGTTCGGCTTAGGATTAGGCATCATTTTGGGGCGGGCGACAGTTGAGGTCGTCACGCAGAGTATCAATGATGTGTTTTTTACCGTGACCGTGCAGTCGCTCTATGTCTCGGCGTTTACGCTGATTAAAGGCTTCGTGATGGGGGTAGGGGCGGCCTTATTTGCGGCCTTTTTGCCTGCCTATGAAGCGACCAATACTCCGCCCATTAGTGCCAACCGTCGGAGTGACCTTGAACAGCGCACCCTCAAAATCATCCCCTATATCACGATTGCGGGCATCGTCATGGCGATTGTCGGGGTGGGGTTGCTGCGATTTAAAGCCTTGATGATTAACTTCGCCGGGATATTTTCCATCATCAACGGCTTGGCACTGCTGACGGCACTGGTCGTCCTGTGGATAATGCCCATTTTGCCACTGCTGACCGGGCTATTGGGGGGATTGGTGGGACGGATAGCTCCCCGCAGCATTTTACGCAACCTGAGCCGGACGAGTGTGGCGATTGCGGCGTTGATGCTGGCAGTCAGTGTGATCGTTGGCGTCACGATTATGGTGGGGTCGTTTCGTATTACTGTGGAAGATTGGCTGGGTCAAACCTTGCGAGCCGATGTATTTATTAGTCCGCCAAATGGCACAGCGAGTCAAAGTGGAACGCCTATCAGCCGCGATTTGATTGAACGGGTTGCCCAAGTTGAGGGGGTTCGCCACGTCGTCTATACCCGTCAGACACAAGTGGCAGAGGTCGGCGATGATCGGCCCGTGCCCCTGAGCGCGATTATGAGCGATATTTCAGAGGATCGGCGTCATTTTGTCCATAAGGTGGATTTGAGCAACGCCGAAATCTATGAGCGGGTGGTGAATGGCGATGCTGTCCTGCTGACGGAGCCTTTTGCCAACAGCCGGGGCATTGAATGGCGGGACGATTTGACCATTACCCTGCTAACCGAACAAGGGCCGCATGAATTCGCGGTATTGGGGATTTATCAAGATTACACCACCAGTCAGGGGCATATCACGATGGGACTAGAGACCTATCGCCGCTTGTGGAATGATGACAGCATCACGGCAATTGGGGCATATGTTGAGCCGGGAGCAGATATTGATGCGGTGGTGGCGCGACTGCAAGATGAACTTTCGGGATCGCAACTGTTGATTCAATCCAACCGGGAACTGCGCCAGAGTGCGATGGAAGTGTTTGACCGGACGTTTGCCATTACGGGGGCGCTAAATTTGCTGGCGACGGTGGTGGCGTTTATCGGCATTTTGAGCGCGTTGATGGCCCTGCAATTGGAGCGGCGGCGGGAGATTGGGATTATGCGCTCCAACGGGCTGACGCAAAAACAAATGCTGCGGCTGACCCTGTGGGAAACGGGGATTATGGGCACGGTGGCGGGGATTATGGCGATGCCAGTGGGTTTGGCGCTGGCAATGGCGCTAATTAAGGTCATTAATCTGCGGAGTTTTGGCTGGTCTATGGAGATTTTTATCCGATGGCAGTTTTTCGCGCAGGCCTTTGCGGTAGCCATTCTAGCGGCACTGTTGGCGGGGCTATATCCGGCGTGGCGCATCGGGCGGATTCAGCCAGTGGAGGCGATACGATCAGAATAATCGCCTATTCGGTTTTATGTGGATAGTGCGAAAAATAGCGTTAGTAGGGGCAGTTAAACGGGATGCACTTGTCAAGTGCCAGCATTTGATATGGTTTAGGGTCATAATTGACCGTTAGGATTTGTGATAGGGAACTCAGGGGGGGGCTTCGGGGTATAGTTTTAAAGAAAAACGGTGAAAGGTGAAGTCGTTATGCAACGTTGTCTCATCGTCACGATACTGGCGCTGCTGATTTTTGTACCAATGGCGCAGGCCAAATCCGAAATCACAGAATTTCCCGTACAAAGTGGTTCGCATCCCCACGATGTCGCGCCCGCTCCTGATGGCACAGTCTGGTTTACAGCCCAACGCACGGGGGCATTGGGGCGGCTTGATCCCGAAACAGGCGAATTTCATCATATCGCGTTGGGCAGAGGCTCGCAGCCTCACGGCGTTATTATCGGGCCAGATGATGCCGCTTGGGTGACGGATAGTGGTCTAAATGCGATTGTGCGGGTAGACCCCGAAACGGAAGCAGTCGAAATATTTCCCCTGCCCGATGACGCGCCGAATGCCAATTTAAACACCGCGTCTTTTGATGGCAATGGCATCCTCTGGTTTACCGGGCAAAATGGCGTGTATGGGCGGGTTGACCCTGAGACGGGCGAAGTTGAGGTGTTTGATGCGCCGCGTGGTCGTGGACCCTATGGGATTGCCACCACGCCGGACGGGGATGTGTATTATGCGTCGCTGGCGGGCAGCCATATCGCCAAAATTGATATTGAGACAGGTGAGGTAACGGTGATTGAACCGCCGACCCCCAATCAAGGGGCACGCCGCATCTGGTCGGATTCCGAGGGACGGTTGTGGATCAGCGAATGGAACGCGGGCCAGCTTGGGATGTATGATCCGGCGGATGGCTCATGGCAGGAATGGCGTTTGCCCGGTGACAATCCCATGCCCTACGCGGTGTATGTGGATGAGCGGGATGATGTGTGGTTGAGCGATTTTGGCAACAACAGCCTTGTACGTTTTGACCCGGAAACCGAAACCTTTGAGACGTATGCTATCCCGAATCCGGGGGCGGCGGTGCGGCAAATCTTGGGGCGGGAAGGCGAGGTTTGGGGTGCAGAATCGGGCGCGGATAGCTTGATATTGGTTACGCTTGAGGTCGAATAATTGGAGGTCGCTGAGGTAGCCGAGGAATAGAATTCCCCGGCTACTAGATCAATGTCCACGAGATGTGGACGGGTTTTGGTGTTGGGTATATATAAGCCCCGCTGAATAAATTCGGGCGGCTCGTGGCAAATTCGGCTTAGGGCCGAATGCGGAGGGTTCATGTTTTTCACACGCGGGGATAAATCCGCCACGCTGAAGTTGGGTTAAACGGTCAATCAAGATTAGGCCGGAAGATAGTGTCTAGAACCAATCGTCGCCATGTTTAGAGCGATATTCATCTTTCCACTCTTTCCATTTGGCACGAAAATGCTGGCTTCGTTCTTCTTCAGTCCAAGCGGCAAACGTCTCAATAGGAGCAAGGGGGAATTCTTGATGGCTATATACCCCTGCCCACATATACATGATCCCTTTTTGAATGCCGCTGGTGCGACAAAATGCGATAATCCCGGATAGTGAGGATGCGATAAATCAGCGCAAAACATGCTTCCATCACGAGTCACCCTGATGTCGTGTTTTGAGCATACGATACCGCTTGAGTCAGCCAATTTACTGGCATATTGGCAGACGCCACAGCAAGGTACATCGCCACCGTTCGGCATGATATTTCTCCTAACTATCGAGGATAGATCTAAAACCACGCATCATCGCCATAGATCGAGCGATATTTGCTTTCCCAATCAGCTTGTTTTTCGCGGAAGTGTTTTTCTTTTTCTTCGTCCGACCAAGTGGCATAGGTTTCGATGGGGGCGAAGGAATATTCTTGGTGAGTATACATTCCGGCCCACATGTACATCGTGCCAGCGGGGATTTCACTTTTTGCGATAAAGCTGGCTAATCCCGGGGTACGGGGGTCAGATAGGTCAGCACAAAACATCGAATAAGCAAAAGTCACTTTCATTTTGTGTTTTTGGCACTCGATTGCAAAATCCTCCGGCGGGTTTGAAGCATATTGACAGACCGCACAACAAGGCATTACACCACCGTTTGGCATGATTTCCCTCCTCAATTGAGTTCGACGTTTCCATTGTCGCTGAGGATGAGAGATTAGGCAAAACGGGGATGATAATTAGAGGGACAATATCAAAAACAGGGCAGGGCTAAGACCTGCCCCTACAAGTGTCAGATTTGGGAAAGCACCGGAAACGTTATTATTCTAGGATTTTGCTTCGGACGATGATTTTTGCAGTTTGACCCGCAAATCCGCCACTTCTTCGAGCAGTTTGCGTTCGCGTTTTTGGGTACGCAGCAGGGCCATCAGCACGATAAAAAACATCACCCCCAAGACGATAATGCCGATGGCCTCGCGCACATCCACATCTACATCCACATCGTTATCAATTGGCGGGCTGGCGGGGCGTTGATTGGCGTTTTCGGTCTGGGTTTCCTCTTTGAGAATTGGGCTGTTCATGTGTTAGCCTCCTTTAGAGTGGCCTTCTGTAATTCTTTCAGTTGGTGTTCCAACAATTGGCGGGTGCGTTTTTGGGCACGGAGCAGGGCAAAGAGTAAAACGATGCACACAAACCCCAGCACAATCACCCCAACGGTGTCTTCAACTTCTATACTGTTTTCTTGGCTGGATGCAGGCTTTTCATTCATCGTATAGGGCTGCTCCAATATTTCATTGGTTGTGTAGGCCATTCTCGACCTCCTATTGACTGATGGGCGTCAGTGGAATCGTCGTTGAACGGTGGGGTTGGCTCGCCAATGTATCCAATTTGCGGCGGGCGGCCCCCAATGTCAATCTATGATACCCCATCGCACCAATTCGGCGCAGGTTTTGGGGGTTGATCGGGTTGATTTTACCCGATTTTAGGGCACGCCATGTCTTGCGGGCACGATATTCCTTATGCACGACGGTGTGCAGTTGACGATAGAACTCGGTTGGAAACGGCCCCTGATAGAGCATGGCAAGGTCTTGCGAATCTGTCCAATTCGTTTTCTCATCGAGTTCCTGACGGACACGCTCATAAAACTTTGTGCCGGGGAGGGGGTAGCTGACCGAGATGCCAATATCGTCGGGCATCAGTTCGCGCACCATTTTTAGGGTCAGTTCAATATCCTCGCGGGTTTCGCCGGGGTAACCAAATTGCAGAAAGAAACCAACCTCAATGCCTTCGTGGGCCAATTTGCGGCGGCTTTCATAAATTTGCGCGACGGCAGTGCCCTTGTCCATTGCATCCAAGATTTTTTGTGAGCCACTTTCCGCCCCCATCCAAATCGTTTTGCAGCCAGCGCGGTGCATGGCCTGAATGGTGTCTTCGACCAACAGTAGGTCGGCACGGGATAGGCATTTAAAGGGGGTGCGGATGTTGAGACGTTCAATTTCGTCGGCAAATTCTTGAATCCAGCGCGGTTTGAGACCCATGATGTCATCGGCAAACCAGATGTGGTCAGGGTGGAAGTTGGTTTTTAGCCACTGCAATTCCTGAGCGACATTTTGCGGGGAACGGACGTTGTAGCGCTGACCCCAAATCGGCTTGGCACACCAATTGCAGTGATAGGGGCAGCCGCGTGTCGTGACCATGTTGATGCTGTAATAGCCGTGTCGTTCCAGCCAGATGCGGCGGTATTTTTCGACATCCACCAGTTCCCACGCGGGCATGGGGAGTTCGTCCAGATTTTTGATGACGGCACGCGGGAGAGTTGTTACAGGTTTACCCTCAGCATCCAAATAGGCCAAGCCTTGAATATCGGCGGGGGTAAGTGATTTTTTGCCTATCAGCATGTCCATCAATTCATGCAGGGTGAGTTCGCCCTCACCACGAATGACGTAATCCGCGCCGTGTTGCAAATATTTTTCATAGTGGTCGGTGGCATCCGCGCCGCAGACGATGACGGGAATGCCGCGTTCTTTTGCCATACGGGTCATGGTAAAGGCGGCTTCGCGCATATTCAGCAGGCACATTTTGCTGAGATAGTTAAAATTATCCTCAAACAAGACGGCGAAACGTGGATGATAACGATCTAAGGCAGCGGCCCATTCATTTTCGGATTCGGCCAGCATCGCATCAAATAGGGCGACTTGATAGCCCGCGTCACGCATGTAGCTGGCAGCGAATAATGTGCCCAACGGCGGATAGGGCTGCATCGCCGCGTATAATTTGGGGTCGAATCGGAGATAATAACTTTGCCCAAAAAGAATGTCTGTCATGATTTGTGCAGCCTCAATATCGTTTATATCCTAATGGTAGCAAAATTTCGATGATACGAAAGTGAATCTATAATGAGAAATGATGATAGCCCAAAACGCCCCCTCACCATAGACCTCGACGAGTTCGTATCTGTAGTCGAGGATTCTTCCTATGGCACAGAGTTGTTTTTTGATTTGGAGACGGGCGACGTCCTGTTTTTTACTGACGATATGCCAGAGGAAACTCAGAAGGTCGAGAACGACCCAGATCGTTTTGTCGAAGTGCCTAGAGTTCAATCCCGCGAAAGCTATCGGCATATGCAAGCCTATATTGACCTCGTAGAAGACCCACATTTACAAGAATTGCTCTCCGTCGCCATTGATGGGTCGGGAGCATTTCGCCGTTTCAAAGATGTCTTACTGAATTATCCTGAAGAACGACAAGCATGGTTCGATTATAAGGCATCACGCTTGCGAGAATACATCTTTGATTGGCTGGATTTATACGATATTGAACCCATCGTTGAGAAATAATTTTTCACATAATACCCTCATTTTGTTCGCCAACAATGGCCTGACTGCCCTATTGGCATTTAGCCTAACTGTCCTGATCGCACGCGGATTGGGTGATGCGGCGTTGGGGCGATACGCGGCGATTATGGCGTGGGTGCTGCCTTTGTCGCTGCTGACCGAATTTGGCATCGGGACATTGATTACGCGGAATGTGGCACGACAGCGGGATGAAGCACAGCACTATCTGAGCATGACCCATCCGTTACGCTGGATGATTGGCGGAGGGGTGATCGTGGCGGTGTGGATTTTTGCACCCTTGTTGAGTGATGATGCCCAAATTATCGCGGGGTTACGCATCGGAATATTTTTGGCGCTGATTGATGCCCTATTCGCCAGCTATACGGCAGTTTTTCGGGCATGGGAAATGATGTGGCCGATTTTGATTTTGAATACGGGCTATTTGGCGTTGCAGGTGGTTGGGGCGGTGGTCGTCGTGCTGATGGATGGCTCGGTGGTGGGGTTGCTGGCGGTGATCGTCGCGGCGGATGGGGTGCAATTGGCGGCGACGTGGGGGCTATGGAAAAAGATTAACCTCACCCCCCAGCCCCCTCTCCAACGTGGCGAGGGGGAGCGGCAAGCCCAAGACATTAACATGGGGAATCTGCTTAAACAGGCGTGGCCGTTTATGGTGGCGGGGGTGCTGGCAACATTGCAACTGCGGATGGTGATTTTGATTTTGCAGGGGCAGGTCGGAAATGA
This sequence comes from Chloroflexota bacterium, assembly GCA_024434115.1. GTDB lineage: Bacteria > Chloroflexota > Anaerolineae > Aggregatilineales > J027 > CFX10. The sequence continues at coordinate 277,906 of QMIT01000006.1, read as the reverse complement.
GGCGGTGGGATGGTACGCGGCGGCGAATCGTGTGGTGGAGGCGGGTCGGATGCTGCCCAATGCGGCGTTCGGGGCATTGTTTCCGATGTTGGTGGCGCTGGTGGATAATCCCCCAAAAATGCGGCGGGTATTTCGACAGGCGGCGTTGTTTTTGGTGGTGTATGGGGTGGGAGTTGGGGGAATGGCGTTTATCGCAGGCAGGCCGTTTGTCCGGTTTGTATTCGGTGAGCATTTTGAGCAGGCAGGTGCGGCGCTGGTCATCTTGGCGTGGGCGATTTTGCCGGGGGGATTGCGCGGACTCATCACGCTGCGGCTGTATGCCTATCACCGCGAATGGTGGGTGAATGCGATCACGGGTGTGGCACTCATCATCCAGTTGATCGTGGGGGTGTGGCTGATTGGGGAATATGGGCTTACAGGTGCGGCGTGGACGATTGTTTTAGCGGAAATTGTGTTGGCAGGGTTACTATTTGGCACTGCATGGCGGAGTGGTGATACAATGTTGCGGGGGCATTAAATTTTTGATTAGAAGAGGTTTTGGAAGAAAAAATGCCGTTCAAGCAACTTCGTTGGGTGTTGGTAACAGGACTGATTGTCGTTATCGGGCTGATTTTGGCTGCCTGTGACCCTGAACCGGAAGAAGCACCCCCCACCGTTCCCGAAGTGGTTGAAAACACCTTACAGCCCCCCTTTATTACACAGACCCCTCAATACACGGCCACTTTGACGCCGAGTATGACGTTTACGTCGAGCACTACCCCAACCGCCAGTGATACCCCGACACCGACGACGCCCACCGCAACCGTCACTAGCATACCCACCACGCCACCCAAAGGCACTGTTTCGTCTAGCGAATCGCGGGTGATTGTGCGTGAAGGGCCGGGACGCGAGTATCCTGAAGTGACGCGGGTAGATTCTGGCACCCTAGTAGATGTTCTCGAATCTGATCAAAGCGCAGCGCGGGAAGAATGGTATCGCGTGCGGCTGGTGGAAGAAGATGGCACGATTCAAGAGGGCTGGATATTGGGTCGGCTGATTCAAACCGATGCGGCGATTCCTACCGCTGGCCCAACGCCTACCGTCGGTGTCACCATTGGAAGCCCGCCGCCGCTGACGACTGCGGAAGTTTCCGGCACACCGATTGTGTTTAATACCGGGACACCGCCTGCCGAAATTAGTGAGGTCAATATTTGGGCCTACTGCGAAGAATACAACGGCAAGGTGATGAACCTATCGCCACGCACGGCTCGAAGCGACCAAACCGTCAGCATTTATTGGAGTTGGTTTGTCACACGGCCCGAATTGATGGCAGACCACATCGCGGCGGTGGATTATAATGTGACAGTCAATGGGTCAGAGCTGCAAAATTGGCAGCAATATGCCACCCAAATGCGGCGTGATGCCCGCAATAATAACAATTGGACGGTCTATTGGTATATACCACTAGGTCAACTTGAACCCGGTGAGTATACGGTGGACTACCGGGCCACATGGTCAAAGGTCGTGAATGATGGCCTGACCGATTATGGGCCGGATACCACCAACACGGAAGATGTTGGGACTTGTACGTTTACGGTGACGGTGACGGAGTAACACACCATAACTTGGGGGGATTTAACGCGATAATGCGACCTCACCCCCCAACCCCCTCTCCAATTTGGCGAGGGGGCGGCATACGAGGCTAACTTCCATTGAAGCTATTTTCATTTGCAGGATACGGGGGCGATGGCGAATCCTTCTTTACAAGAACTGCTCAATCAACTAAAAGACGAAAAGGCCAAGAATCGTCAAAAGGCCGTTCAAGGGTTGGCGCAACTTGGCAACCCAGCGGCTATTCCAACCCTAGCGAAAGTCTATGAGATTGATAAGGACAAGCGGGTTAAAGAAGAGGCGAAGAAGGCGCTCACCCAATTTCGGGCTTATGAGATGACGGCAAAGGCCGCTCCAGCCAGTGGCAGCAGTCCGCTCAAAACTGTTCGTCTCCTTCTGATTATCTCGTTGATTGGATTGATCGCAGGAAATGTGGCCCTACAAGCTGGGATTCTAGGCGGCGATGAAGAAAAAACCGTCTATACGCCTTCCAATCGCCAAGCCCTCATTCAACAGGTGACAGCCAGCTTTTTTGAAATTCGCCAAGACGCCGATGCCCTTAAGGAAGAATGGGGCAAGATCGGCTCGGAAGGGGGCAGATTAGATTGCAACCGCACCTTCAATCGGCCTAAAGCAATGACGTTAAGCACCGTTGACCACTATACCTATCCTGATATTGCGACCCTATTGGGCGAACGGTATCAGTTTGCGTTGAGTATTTTGGATATTAGCTTTAACCAATGGGATGAATTCTGCCGCCCTAACAACCCGCTGCCGCCCGGTGTGAGCGATTCGATTACCAATTCCGAACGCCTCAACACGATTCTTGCGAGTTTAGATGCACTGCAAGATTCGATGAATACCGTTACCAATAATCCTGTGCCGACCCGTGACCCGGAATTTTGCTGCACCATTCCAACAGATGGGCAAAATGGAGAGGCTGGCTCATCCGGTAATACGCCGTCGCAACCACTGGTCACTACGACACCGGACATCAACGCGACACCATTGCCAAATATAGACTATGCGACCCATATCGCGGCTTTGGAGGCCTTGCTCACGAACGGTGAATTTAGGCTGAATGATCTGCTGGCACGTTATAGCAATATCCAGACAACGGGGTTTGCGGATTGTACCAATCCGCCGGGAGTAGATGCGCCCTATGCCTTACCCCCCGACCAAAGCGGCGACCCACTTTTGAATCAGGCGGTTTTGATGGTCAACAGTGCTCTAGGTTCATTAAAACAGTCGGTTGATATATTTAATAACAACTGCACCCGCAATCCGCAAACGGCCTTGCAACAAGGGGTAGCCCCGGCGAACATCGCCAGTGGGCAATTTACGCAGGCCCGCGAACAGATCAACATTTTAAAGGCGAGATAAATCATCCCCACCCCCAACCCCTCCCCATTACATGGAGAGGGGAGCGGGAGCAGGGATAAGCCATATTGCAAAAAACTACATACGCATAGGGAGTAGAATTCTAAAAATACTGCCTTTGCTGACGGTGCTTTCCACCTCAATAAAGCCTTTGTGGGCTTGAATAATTTTTTGAGCGATGGATAGCCCCAACCCGATGCCCCCTCGGTCGGTTGGACGTTCTTTGTCTACGCGATAGAAGCGTTCAAAAATGAAGGGGATTTCGTCAGGGGGGATACCGACCCCGGTATCCTCAATCTCCAAAACGACTGACTCTTGCCAAAGGGAAGTGCGGACGGTAATCATTCCCTCTGGCGGGGTGAATTGAATGGCATTTTCAAGTACCTCGGTCAGTGCGTTGCTCAGTTCAATAGGGTCAGCCCAAATCATAGGTAGCGTTGATTGTAGGTTTAAATTGACGTTGTGCTCTATCTTTTCAAGTTGAGATTTCACCCGATCAAGCGCTTGGGTGACGATTTGATTGAAATTCACAAGATGAAAATCAAACGCGACATCGGTATCCAAGCGGGTCATCTTCAATAAACCCTCAATGAGTCGGCCCAGCCGTGCAACCTGTTTTTCAACCATGTTCAGTCGGTCAAGGCGTTTGCTGGGGACGTCGTTATGGCGCAGCAGATAGAGATGGGTGTTGATCACGGAGAGTGGGGTGCGGAAGTCGTGCGAGACGTTGCGGATAAACTCCGCCAATAATTGAATCCGCAGTTTTTCCACCGCGATTTCAAAGGACAGCGTTTCGGCTTTTTTGCGTTCGGTAATGTCTATAATTTGGCTGATAAAATGCTGGGGACGATTGTCGGCATCGCGGATCAAACCCACATCCAACAAAACGTGAACGACATGACCCGATTTATGAATATAGCGTTTTTCCATTTGAAAATGGGGGATTTCACCGCGCAGTAGCTGGTCATCGAGTTCGACATTGGGCTTAAGATCATCGGGGTGGGTAATTTCTTGAAAGGTCATGTGCAGCATTTCGTTTTGGCTGTAGCCCACTGCATCACAAAATGCTTGATTGATCCGCACAAAACGGCCTGCGGGGGTCAATAATGCCATGCCGATGGGCGCATATTCAAATAATAAGCGAAAAAGCTCTTCGCGCTGACGTAGGATGTCTTCATTTTGTTTGCGCTCGGTGATGTCCCGGTAATTGCCTACGATGGCCTTGACACCGGGGATATGCAGCGCGTTGCTGCCGGTTGCTTCCACCCACCGATAGCTACCCTCTTTATGACGAAAACGTATTTCCGTCCGGGCAATAAAATCGGGCGAATTTAATAAATCTCGGAACAACTGCTTGGAAGATTCGACATCTTCTGGATGCAGGTAGTCAAAAACACTAGTACCAATGACTTCGGCAGGTTGATAACCAAGTGTCCGAGTGATGGCCTGATTTTGATAGATGATTTTGCCCTTGATATCCAACAAGACAATCAGATCGAGGCTGTTTTCGAGGAGGGCGCTGAGGCGTTTTTCGTTTTCCTCTACGATGGTGTACAACCGTGCCCGATAGATCGCCATGCTGACATGATCGCTTAGGGCCATCGTGATTTTGAGGTCGTCTTCCGATAGGTGGGTGGTGGTGCTTTCGATAGACAGTGTGCCGACTACTTGACCTTGATTAAACAAGGGGACAACTAGATTGGACACGAGGCCTTCGACAGCAGCGAGAAATTCGGGGTCTTGTGAGACATCTTCTACCAAAAGGGGCTGGCCTGTGCGTACCACACGCCCTGAAACCCCCACATGGATGGAGATATGGGAAATTACGCTGTCGTAGCCGACTTGATGTTGGAGGACTAAAACATCACCTTCGAGGAGGTAGATGCTCACATGGGTATAGCCAAAGGTATCGGCAATCGCCTCAACTACCTTACGAAAGATGAGGGATAAATCCAGTTCTAAGGCGAGGGCCGTCCGAACGCGATCTAGGAGCAATAATTCCAATACTTGACGCTGGGATTTTTCGACTAGCGCCCGATAACGAGTCTCATTTTCTTGTAATTCCGCCTCAAGTTGCTGTCTTAGACGACGTTCGCGTTCTAAATCATCAGATAAGGGCACGCGAAACAAACCTTTAGTATCAAATTGAAATACTAATTTAGAGCATACTCTATTTTTAGGGTTAATTGGTGTAGGGGTTTGGTTTGTATAGGGCAGGCTGCTTGGACAACCTGACCTTACGATGGTTTATTAGAGGGTATCGCCTTCGATCACGGCGTCAAACAAAATGCCCTGCTCATCGGCCTCGACCATGACATGCTCACCTTCTCGCACGCGGCCTTCCAAGATGGCACGGGCCAGAGGGTCTTGGATTTCACGTTGAATGACACGCTTGAGGGGTCGCGCCCCAAACACCGGGTCATAACCAATCTCGGCCAGATATTCTTTGGCATTTTCGCTAAGGGCAATGGTAATGCGACGTTCAGCCAGCAATTTTTGTAGGTGGCGCAGTTGAATGTCCACAATTTGCTTGATGTGTTCACGCTCCAAGCTGTGGAACAGGATCACTTCGTCTATGCGGTTCAAAAATTCAGGCCGCAGGGTGCGATCTAGTTCACTCATGATGGCATGGCGAATTTCTTCTTCGTCACGTCCGGCCATTTGTTTGATAATCGGGCTGCCGACATTGCTGGTCATGATAATTACGGTGTTTTTGAAATTGACCGTGCGGCCCTGCCCATCGGTGAGGCGGCCATCATCCAGCACTTGCAGCAGAATATCAAATACTTCATGGTGGGCCTTCTCGATTTCATCAAACAGCACGACGGCATAGGGACGACGACGCACGGCCTCGGTTAGCTGACCGCCTTCGTCATAACCGATGTAGCCGGGGGGAGCACCAATGAGACGGGCGGTACTGTGTTTTTCTTGATACTCGCTCATATCAATGCGCACGACGGCTTCTTCGGTATCAAAGAGAAATTCCGCCAGTGCCCGTGCCAATTCGGTTTTACCCACGCCGGTTGGCCCCAAGAACAAAAATGTCCCGATGGGGCGATTGGGGTCTTGGAGACCCGCCCGACTGCGGCGCACAGCATTGCTGACACTGCGCAGGGCTTCTGCCTGTCCAACCACCCGTTCACGCAGACGGTCTTCCATACGAAGCAACTTTTCGACTTCACCTTCGAGCAGTTTGCTGACCGGGATACCCGTCCATTGACCAACCACTGCGGCAATTTCATCGGCGTCTACTTCTTCTTTGAGCATCGCGCCGCCGTCATGCTGCAACTGTTGGAGGTCGGCTTCGGCATCGGCCAACTGCTGCTCGAAACGGGGAATATCGCCATATTGTAGACGGGCTGCCGCTTCTAATTCGCCACGCCGTTCGGCTTTTTCGAGGGCAATGCGCGATTCATCGAGTTGGCTCTTGGCTTGGCGGATGGCGGCAATGGCATCTTTTTCGAGCTGCCAACGGGCTTGCAGGGCACGGGCTTCCTCTTTGGCGTTGGCAAGTTCCTCCTCGATTTTGCCGAGGCGTTCTTTACTGGCCTTATCGCGTTCTTTGCGGAGGGCCTCGCGCTCAATTTCCAACTGCATGACGGCGCGTTCAATGGCGTCGAGGGGGGCGGGACGGGAATCAATTTCCATCCGCAGACGCGAGGCCGCTTCGTCAATCAGGTCAATCGCCTTGTCAGGTAATTGGCGATCCGGGATGTAGCGATTGCTTAAGACTGCCGCTGCGATCACTGCATTATCTTGGATGCGTACCCCATGATGGACTTCATAACGTTCTTTCAGACCACGCAAAATGCTAATGGTATCCTCAACAGAGGGCTGATCTACATAGACGGGCTGGAAACGACGTTCGAGGGCGGCGTCTTTTTCGATATATTTGCGATATTCGTCAAGGGTGGTTGCACCAATCGCCCGTAGTTCGCCGCGTGCCAACATCGGCTTGAGGATGTTGCCTGCGTCCATCGCACCTTCGGCTGCACCTGCGCCAACAATCGTGTGCAGTTCGTCCAAAAATAGGATAATTGCGCCGTCGGATTCGCTGACCTCTTTCAACACGGCCTTGAGGCGTTCTTCAAATTCGCCACGATACTTTGCCCCCGCCAGCAGTGCCGCCATATCGAGTTGAATGACCCGTTTGTCTTTGAGGCCCTCTGGCACATCACCTTTGATGATGCGCTGGGCCAAGCCTTCGACAATCGCGGTCTTGCCAACCCCGGCCTCGCCGATCAGCACGGGATTGTTTTTGGTGCGGCGGGAGAGGACATGTACCACGCGGCGGATTTCATCGTCACGCCCAATTACAGGGTCCAGTTTGCCCTGTGCGGCGTCTTTGGTCAGATCACGGCCATATTTTTCCAGACTGGCATAGGTGCTTTCGGGGTCTTGGGACGTGACCCGCTGACCGCCGCGAATTTCGCTAAGGGCCTTGAGGGTGGCCTTTTCATCAATGCCGTGCCGTGAAAGCAGATCACCGATGACTTTGTTGGTCATTAATGCCAGCAAGAGGTGTTCGGTGCTGACATAATCATCGCGCAGCTTGCCCGCTTGTTTTTCGGCTTCGCGCAGGCTTTCGACGGCGGCTTTGCTCAAATGGACTTCGGTTGTGCCATAGACTTTGGGCTTGCTGGCGAGCAGATTTTTGACATCATTCAGAACAACCGTAGGCCGTGCGCCCACTTTACTGATGAGTTGGGGGACGACCCCGTCGGACTGCTGCAACAGAGCCGCCAGTAGATGGGGCACATCCATTTCAGCATGGTTTTCTTGTTCGGCAAGGCGCTGGGCAGCAATGACGGCCTCTTGCGCTTTGGTGGTAAATCGGCTTAGATTCATATTTAGTAAACTCCAAGACTCAAATGACCCGACCATTATCAGTTTAATAGGAATTCGTCGGAAATATATATGAAGCGCCTATACAGTCTGTCAGAGAATCGCAGAAAGCCCATGCCCATCATGCTATTTTGGTGCGGTCTGCTGCTGATAGCAACTTTCGCGTGCGGCTTCCTAGATTCCGAAGAGGAAACTGATCTGCGGGATCGCATGGGAGGACAGATTAACCAAGCGCAACAGGCCCAACAGCACGCCGCCGATGTGTGGGATCGGGTGTTATTTGGCGAGACGGTCAACTGTGGGGAAATCATCACCGTGCCGGAGCCTTTTTTCCTGACGAAAAAAGAAGCCGACCAATATCCGCAAAGTGTCGCTATCCGGGATTCACTCAATAATGCCCTTGCGGAACTGACCATTGCGGCAGATTTGTGGGAACAAGAATGCTCGCTTGAGCGTGAAATTGTGCCGCTGGATGTGGTGCGGCAGGCAGAAGACGCTTTACAAACAGCACGTGACCTGTTAAACCAGTCTGCATCCACGTGGGCTGTGTGGCAAGCGTAGGTGAGACGGCGCTGGAAAGCGACCTTGCCCCGCGCTAGACTTCGCCCCGACTTCAAAACGGTTTGATGTTGCTTTACTAATGACGACCTCCCCCCACGAAGACCGTCTACGGGGGTGATTTTTAGGAAACCGCATGAGCATAAGCTCTGGGTTTGGACGCAACATGTTGCGCCCCTACGAAATAGGCCTAGACACCATTGGCGCAGGGAGTAGGTTAAGCATCATCAGCCACTCGAATTTGGTGTAAGGAAATCTTATTGTTATGACCGAACAAAATCGTCTGCCCGAAGATCCAAATCAGGACTCAGACTCGCAACGTCTGTTTCAACAATTGGCCTCCGAAGAACCGCCCGTGAATTTGGGGGATACCTCACCTTCTGCAACCGCACCGCATCCAACAAACCAGTATGATGCGGGTTGGCAGCGGTATCTGGGTGGGTCTCTTTTGCTGGCGGCGCTACTGTTGACGATGGCCGCCGGATTAATTATCTTCCTCGGTAATCAAGACGAGAACAACCCTACCGATGAAGTCCACCAAAATTCGACCAAAGATGCGCCGCTGGTGATTATTCGGCCCTCGCTGACCCCCGATCCCGATGTTGAAAATCCACCGGCGCAAAATGTGGGCAACCCAACAGGTGGGATTCGCTCGACCGCTGCACCTGACGAGCAGGCGGTTTCACTGTTGACCCCTGTGCCCAGTTCGGCAGATTCCGGGCCAGCGATTGGACGGGATAATGACCCGTTTACCATCCGAGTGGGATCAAGCGAACGGGGTTTTACCAGCTACGTGATTCAACAGGGCGATACGCTAGACAGCATTACCAAAAAATTTAATCTGGAGGATGTTTGCACGATTATCTGGTCAAATGACCGCAACAAGGTCAGCCCGCCGCGTGTGAATGCAGAAATCCTCATCCCGCCCACCGACGGGGTATTTGCTAAGGTACGCGAACCCATCACGATTAAAGAATTGGCGGAGGCTACCCAAGTAGACCCTTCGGTCATTATTGATTCGGCCTATAACACCCAATTGTTGGGAGCGACGGCGGACAGCATGTTGATTGAGGGAGTTAGTGTGCTGGTCCCCGGTGGCAATGGAGGGGATTGCAATGTATGGCAACCCGCCCCAATCGTGGCAGGTGATGGCAGCACAGGGAGTTCGGTCTCCGGTGGTGTCGCCAACAGCGGCCTGTGGGGATGTAATACCCAAGTCACCACGACAGGCTTCCCGGTTCAGAAACCTGTGGCAAATTACGACTTTTGGCAGGGCTTCTCAGGCTCTCATACGGCGGTTGACCTTGCTGCTCCGGTTGGAACGACGATTGTCGCAGCGGGTAATGGTACTGTCATCTATGCAGGGTGGAATCAGTATGGTTATGGCAAAGTCGTGGTCATCGCACATGGCAGCAGTTACAGCCTGTATGCTCACATGGACAGCATCGCGGTAAGCTGTGGACAATCGGTTTCTCAAGGGCAAGCCATTGGCACCATTGGCATGACCGGACGTACCAGCGGGCCACATCTGCACTTTGAAATCCGTGATAGCAATTTCCAAGCGATGGATCCGGTGTATACGATTAGTCTGTAGACCATGAATACAAACAACACTGCAAGAAATAAATTGAGTGGGGGCATCCTGTTGATGGCAGCGGCGGTAATGGTGGTTGCCGCCTTTATGGTCATCACCCAAATGGGCAAAAACGACCCGCAGCAGATTGGGGATCGTCCAACAAGTACGGCTACGGCAACGATGACACTGGAATTGCCCACCGCAACACCCTCACCAACACCTTCAATTACCCCATCGCCGACACTGACGCAGTTGCCCACCGCCGATTCGGAATTGGTAGCGACCTCGGTGGCACAGGGGGTGGATATATCGGTCAATGCGAATGTGGGGAATGGCGGCATTGGGCTTGAACCAGAAGCCTATACCATCAACCGTGACCTTGAGCGCGCCGGGATTATCCAATACGTGGTGCAGCGCGGTGATAGCTTACAGGCCATTGCCGATCAATATCATGTCAGCATTGAAACGATTATCTGGTCGAATGACCGATTTTTTGTGAATGCCATGCAGCCGGGTTTGGTGTTGAATATTTTGCCTGTCGAGGGCGCGATTGAACGAATTCAAGAGCCGATTAGCATTCAAGACCTCGCTGAAAAATACCAAGTTGACCCGTATGCCATCATTCACTCCGACTATAACCAGCTACGTGGGTCATTGCCTGAAAATGTGCTGCCAGAAGGATTAGAAGTCGCCATTCCGGGAGGCATTGGTTCTAAAGAGCCGATTTACTGGACACCGATGGGTGGGGCTTCGACCAGTGGCGAATTGACGGCGGGTGGGGTCTATATGGGGACGGCAAAATTTGGCGTGGGGCAGTCGGGATCGTGCGGAGTGCAGGAAGTTTACAATGGCACAGCCCCACTCTTTAAGCCCGTCGCTGGTTATGTGCTAACCACCGATTTTTCGTGGGCACATCGCGGGCTTGATCTCTCCGCTGTGACAGGCACACCCGTCAAAGCGGTTGGCGGTGGGGTGGTCATTTTTGCCGGATGGAGTGATTGGGGTTATGGCTGGAGCGTGGTCATTTCACACGGGGCGGTCATGAGTCTCTATGCCCATCTGACGGCTGATTTTGTCTACTGTGGTCAGGTGGTGGAGGCAGGACAGCATATTGGGAATGTGGGAAGCAGTGGCAATTCATCCGGCCCACACTTGCATTTTGAGATTAGGGATGCCGCTGGCGTGCCACAGAATCCACGTGATTATCTGCCATTTTGATAGGCCGAGGAATAGAATTCCCCGGCTACGAAACCAATGTCCACGAAATGTGGACGGGGATATTGCAAACATTCCACGAAAAATCAGGTGCGTCAATTCAGAATCCCCAACCCCACCCCAATTCTTGGCGAGGGGCTTTTTTATGGGGCTAATGGGCCGTCGAAAGTGCCGCCATTGCCATCAGTAGGCACAAAGGCATAGACCTGACCATCGCCGCCGACAATCATGAAGCCGCGTTCAAAATCCTGCCAATAACTGGAATAGGCCGTTTCGCCCTGCGTGGCCCAGCCGATAGACGTGCGGAGGGGTTCATTGGAGCGCCATGCCAACCCAAAGCCACGAATCGGTTGGCGCAGATTTTCGGCGGGAGGTACAAGGGCGGGATCGCTTTCGGGTTGACCATCGGCCCATGTATCCGCCACTCGATAATAACGGCGGTCTTGGGTTTGCAGGGCATAGATTTCTTTGGAATCGCGCCAGAACATGCTGCCCCGCTCGAAGGGTTCATAGACCAGCGACAATTGATACCCGGCATCACGCGGGCAACCCAAACGCTGCTGTAAATTGGGGTCGCGGCCATAGGCATTGATGAACGAGGCATTGGGTTGAATAGGGCAGTTCACCGGGCCAGCGACAGCAAGAGTGGGGGTCGTCAAAACTGGGCCAATCGGGATGGTTTGGGCAGTGGGAGCGCCCAAAAATACCGGAACCGTCGCCCCCGGTAAATTCCCCGGCGCAATCTGCGTGACATTCCCCGCCAAAGGGGTGCCGCTGGACTGCGGGCCGACATAGACCCCGACATAGGGTGTGGGGGTCGAGGTGGGTTCGGGTGGCTCCGGGGTTTCAGTGGGGAATGAGAGGTCAATGGTCGCGGTGGGCAGTTGATCGGCGACGGGGGATGTGGCCGTAAACTGCACGGTTATTAACATCTTGGGCATGTCATTGACACCCGCCAGAATCGGCCCATCGGCGTCGGGGGTGGGATTATTGTTGTCGGTACAAGCGGCTAAGACTAATACTGCCGCGATCATACAAAAGGCAAATTTTTTCATCATCGAATCGCTCTGTTATCGGGATTTACCAGCGAAAAAAGTGTGTGGATGGCTTCTTCAGGATTTGGCACACCGAGCAGCCCTTCGCCCACAACCACCCCATCAATACCAGATTCAGCCACCATCGCCATGTCTTCGGGGGTACGTATGCCGCCCATGCTGACGACGACAATGTGGCGCGGAATCTGCGGGCACAGGCGGGTGGTGCGGCTTAAATCAACGTCAAAAGTGCGCCAGTCCACATTGCTAATGGCGATCACCAACGGATCGGATTTTAAGGTGCGGGCCAATTCCTGCTCGTTTTGCACTTGCACGACGGCAGTCATGCGGAGGCGCTGGGTAATCGAAACCAAATCCCACAAACGATACTCGCCCAAGAGGGCCGCAATCAAGATCACCGCATCGGCTCCGGCGGCACGTGCTTCATGCACCTGATAGCGGTCAAATACAAAGTCGTTACGAATAACCGGGATGCGTGTTTCTTGAGAAACCAGCGTCAGGTGATGGATTTCACCCTGATAGTAGAGGGGATTGGTGGCGACGGAGAGGGCTTGGACACCCAAATTTTCAAAAAGGTGGGCCTGCTCAACGGGGTCGTAGCGATCCACCAATGTCTTACCACGATGGGATTGGCGTTTTAGTTCAACGATCAGCGAGAGGCCCCGGTCATAACGCAGCACACTGGAGAGGGCCAGCGCACGGCGTTGAATACTGGTCAAGGCGTGCAGGCCCGACTGTGAGATTTCTTGTTTATTGATCTCAAGCTGCTGCCGGATATTTTCCATGATTTCCGCCAAGAAACCGCTGATTTCAAGTTCGTCCAGCGCGTTGGGGTCTCGAAGATTTTGTGGTTGATCCATCGCATATCACCCATCTATCTATTGTTGCTGAGGGCGATTGTATGCTCAAAACACGACAAAACGCAACCTATTCAGCAGGGCCAGAAGATGGGCGTTCGTCTGGCGGCACATAGGAATCTACCCGAAAAGCGATGGGCTGGCTTTCCAAACTGCTACCATCAGCTAACTGCGCAGTTGACCAGACGAGATGATCCCCCGGTTGCAAAGACCACCAAACATCAAAAGGCGCTTGGTCTATGGATTGGACGACATTGCCATCAATCCAATAGGTAATGCTGGTGGTTTCGAGAGGGGTGATAACCGACAGACGGATGCGCTGCGTTTCCAATGGCAGAAGCGGCGTCAAGGCAAAAACCGTATAGGGGTCGGGGGAGACCATGCGTAAAGGGCGCTCCGGTTCTTCACCCACCCGCATAGCAGAATCTGGCGGGGGGGGAATGTTTTGGCGGGCGGCCCAATCACGCGCTTCGGGGGGCAGCACCAGATAGACTTTTTCTTGTTGGAATTCGGCGGGGGTTTCCTCGGTTGCCAGCAGTCCAGTGCGGTTGTCAATTAAGAAGGGTTGATAAAAATTATCGGACTCGGTGGGGGCAGTGCCGTCAATAAACCACTCCCATTTGCGGACGGGGCAATATTCAGTTGGCAGCAAGCCGGAGGTCGCGCAGACTTCGGCCCGTACCAACCCTTCAGGGCGCTCAAATTGCAATTCAGGCTGACCATAGAGCACTTCCCGCATAAATTGATTCCAGATCGGCCCTGCCCCAGTTATACCCGTCACATTGGTCATGGGGGTGTTGTCGGCATTGCCCACCCAGACGCCCACGACTAAATTCGGGGTGTAGCCCATTGTCCAGTTATCGCGGAAATCGGTGGTCGTGCCTGTTTTGGCGGCGGCGGGTCGCCCAATATTGAGGGAACTGACCGCGCCAAACGCCGGAATACGCGCTTCATTATCCGAGAGAATGTCCGTAATCAGATAGGCAACACGCGGATCGAGTTCGGGTTTACCGAGGGCAGGGGTTTGGGCCTCGTAGATCGTCTCCCCTGCACTGTTACGAATTTCCAAAATATAGTTCGGCTCGACACGCTGTCCCCCATTGGCAAAAGCACTGTAGGCAGCGGTCAGTTCCACCAAACGTACCTCCCCGCCACCCAACGTCAGTGATAAATCAAAGCGGCTGGTGTCGGTCAGGGTCGAAATGCCCAAACGAGTGACCAACGTCACCAATGATTGCACACCAATTTCATTGAGGGCCTCCACCGCCGGGATGTTATAAGATGAGGCCAAAGCCTCCCGCACCAACACCGGGCCATGCTCGGCAAGGCCAAAATTCAGCGGGGTATAACTTTCGAGACGGCGGGTGACAAAGGGCGTTTTGACATCGAGCAGCATGGTAGCTGGGGTGAAAGGTTCTTCATAGGCCGGATTAAAGGCGGCGGCATAAGTAAAGGGTTTCAAGGCCGACCCCGGTTGGCGTGGCGCAAGGGCGGCGTTGACGTTGCCATCTATGCTTTCGTCAAAATAATCGGGACTGCCCAACATGGCTAAAATCTGGCCTGTATAAGGATCAATGGCGACTAAGGCAGCGTTATGGACATCTTTGGACGGCGATCCGTTCGGTGGGTTGTTCAGTTCAGCTAGGTGTTGGCGGGCAATCCGTTCGGCGGCATTCTGCCAATTGAGGTCAAGGGTGGTGTAAACCTCCAAACCCCCTGTATAAAGGTCGTCAGCGTAATCGCGCTCCAACTGTGTCCAGACGGCGGCGACAAAATGGGGGGCTAAAATTTCAAATGTGCCCGCGCTGTAATCGAGCGGTTCTTTTTTGGCCTGCTCCGCTTCGGATTCGGAAATATAGCCGTGTTTAACCATTAAATCCAAGACAATCGTCTGGCGGCCTTTGGCAATGGTTGGATTTTCGAGCGGGTTATAGATGGCAGGGGATTGGGGCAGGCCCGCCAGCATCGCACATTCAGCTAGACTCAACGAGGCAGGCGACTTGCCAAAATAGATGCGGGAGGCGGCTTCGACCCCGTAGGCGAGATTGCCATAATAGGTCTGATTGAGATAGAGTGTCAAGATTTCCTCGCGGGAATAGGCCATGTTTAAACGAATGGCAAGGATGCTCTCACGCAGTTTGCGGCGGACGGTACGATCTTGGCTGGGTTGTTTGGTCAATAGTAAATTGCGGGCGACCTGTTGGGTAATGGTGCTGCCACCAGCGCGAACTTCCCCACCACGCACATTAATCCACAGGGCACGGGCAATGCCTTCAATGTCTACGCCGGGGTGGTGATAAAAATTGGCGTCCTCAGTAGCGATGGTCGCATCGGGCAGGCAGCTTGCCATTTCGTCAAGGGTGACGGCTTTGTGGCTGCCCCCATACAAATCCACGATTTCATACAACAATTTGCCATTGCGGTCATAGATGCGTGTACTGGGGAGCGCTAGGCCCGCTTCCAAATTATCAATATCGGGGAGATCAACAAACAGCCATTGATAAAGATAGACGATGCTCGAAATACCCAGAATGAGCAAGATCAACAGGGTACGCTGCCATCGTTTGCGCTTTTTCCAAAATCGCTGGTAAAGATTTTTGGGGAAAGATTTTTTCATGATTGCCTGCCAAAATCTTCATGCTGATCTCATTCCTCATTTGATTTTACAGAAAGTTGGGATGGAAAAGGCGCGACGGCATGAAAGCGAAAAGCAACCATAGGTCAAGCGGTGAGGGAAATGAAGTTTCAAAAAAATTTCGGTCTCAAGAGGGCAAATTTGTTATACACTAAAACTGGTGGAAGCTAATGGAAGCGAATGGAAGCAAATAAGTAAAGGTTTTGCATTTGTTCGTCCCGGTGCTATACTACAGCATACGCTTTTACCGACATCTCGGTTAGGGCAGTGGAAATCAGCAGTCATCGAAACCTATCTCCAATGCCTGCTGGTGATTAGGAGTCTGGCGTTTTCAAGTGCAGGGGATTTGCCAACTCCGCTTTTCATTTCGCACTTGTCCGAAATGTCACCGGCCTTTGGGGGAGCCTTTCAATTGAAGAATCCCCCAAAATACAATCCCAATGACAACACGAGGCCTATCACATAAAAGGCTAGGGATCGGATGAGGAAGTAGAGGTATGGTAGAGGTCAAAATTGATTGTATTAGAATGAGCTTGATGACCCAAAACCGGGTGGTCATTCTAAAAGAAGAAGGCAGCGAGCGGTATCTGGCAATCTGGATTGGGCCATACGAAGCGGAAGCCATTACCACTGAGCTTCAAGATGTTCAACACAAACGCCCTTTGACCCACGACCTGCTAAAATCGCTCATTGTCGAAATGGGAGCCGAAGTTCAATATGTGGTGGTCACCGAACTGCGCCGTCCCGATGATATATTCTTCGCCAAGATTGTGATTGAATTGGATGGGCGTGAACTTGAAGTAGATTCTCGCCCTAGTGACGCCATTGCATTAGCCGTCCGTGCCCGCGTACCGATTTATGTTGAACCTGAAGTGATGGATGCCGCCGCTGTTACCCCCGAAGAAGATGTTGAACATGAACCCGATGTCCCGACTGAAAAAGGCGCGGCATTGGATGACAAGCTGGGTTTGTTCAAGGATTTTGTGGAAACACTCGATCTGGATAATCTGGACGAAGAATAAAACGACAGTCTATTATCACACGGAGCTAAAGCCGCCGTGCTGAATTTAGTTATTGAAGGCAGGATTCAATACCCTGCCTTTTTGATTAGCTCCCCGTGACTCCAATCGGCGCGATATTGGGTTCAACATAAATGGGGTTGCTGAGAATCCAACAGCGTTCAATCCCCTTATATTCACGCCAGACCTCGACACGGTAGGCCCCCGGTTGGGAGGCGACATAGGTCAGATTTTCGACATTGGTCTCATCCGCGACAACCTGCCCGCGAAAAATCATTTTGATGTGGGTGCGGACTGGCATCAACACTTGCAACGTGACCCCATGTCCCAAACGGATACTATCCCCCATTTGAGCAGTTGCGCCTTGTGCCCCCTGCGCCGAATATCGAAACCCTTTGGCCTCGCCGGGGATACGATAGCTCATAAACGTACTGCCCCGTGCCAAAGCGCGATAAATAATATCGGCGTCGTGTTCCATCTCGCCGATCAACGGGTGTTGGGTCAGGATATGGGTGTTGACGCAGTTAAACAAAAAATCATAAGGGAACACGATGTGGGTAATCGGGCCAATTTTCATAGGCGTGCCGTGTGCATCAGAATTGCCAATCCCCACGACCCGTTTGCCCTGAGCCAATAATTGATCCCATTTGGCAAGGGTTTCTTCGTCCGGGCCAATAATCGCGTCTTCAGGTGAAAATAAACGCCGTACACTTTTCAGCGGATTTTCGAGGACGGCCTTAAATGAACTCATGTAGTTCCAAATTTCGAGGCCTGTATAACCCTCAATATCCCAATCTACCCAAGGAATACCTTCAATGTCTTCGCGCCAATCTATCCCTTTATCAAAGGGGTGGGCCAAAAAAGTCATACCACCTGCGCGATTGACCGCTTTGATAAGGGCCTGCGGGTCGGGGGCATACCGATTCATTTCGGCTTTGGCATTATAGACTAGGCAGTGATTGACTTGGGGCAGGCGGGTGCGGTCATGAATTTCTTGCCCAGTCAATAACAGAACGTAGCCACGTTTTTCATCGCCATAATAACCCTGTACTCCATCAATCCAAATGTTGTGATCGGTTACGACCACAAAGTCGAGTTTGGTGGCAATGGCAGCATCGGCGATTTCAGAATGCCATGCTTCACCATCGGAGTAGGGAGTGTGCATATGAAGATTGCCAATATATTCGTGATAGGCCATTGGATACCTAAGTTGAAAATTTGAAAAATAAAAATAACGACTGCAAAAAAAGTTCGCTCAAAAATTGTACTGTACTTTTTTGGGGTGGAGGAGTGCGGGAAAATTTGGGAAAGTTATCAACACCTTTCCCACTATTTTTTATTTTTAAATAGTCGTAGTAGTAGAGAGGGGGCAACCTGTTGATAACTTTTTCCTTGTTTGTGACACCCCTATTAGAATGCTTTAATGAGGCGATTTCGAATATATTGATTGATGAATCAGCATGTTGATAACTTGTTGATAACCTGTTCATAACTTTTTGAGTTATCAACAGGTTATCAACAGTTAAGGTTTGTGTAAGAAGCGGAAAGGCAAGTTATCAACAGGTTATCAACAGGTTTGAAAAAGTTATGAACAGGCAACTTCCTCAATACTTCATGATATGGCTTGCGGGAGGGGTTGAACGTTATCAACAGAACAAATTATCTGTTGATAACTTGTTGATAACCTGTTGATAAGTCCTTTTTGGAGGCAAAGTGAAAAACTAGCTTAATTCTAACTCTATTCTAACATAATAGGTTGTTGTGTACATGAGGTATAGTTGAGTTATAGTATAAAATTATATCCCCCGAAGCGCGGTACTATTTTTTCTTCGATTTTCCGACCTGTTTGACGGTGGCATGTAAAAAGGCAAAATCGCCGCGTGCCGGCATGAGTTCATTGACTTCAACAATTTCAAAGGTGTTTTTGCCAATTTTGACGTGCCCCCCCACTTTCGGTTGCTCAAACTGGTTGATAATTGCACCGGGGTGTGCGCCGCCGAGAACGACATAACTCACTTTATAGACCATCTGATCCGCTCCTTGTACCTAGCGCTTCGTGCTTCGTAGATTCTGGTGGCGCAGCTTGTAGGACAGGTCAATGGCTAGATTGCGCATGACCACAAACCCAATCGCGGTGCTCGATTGACAAAGTTGATTAAAACTGTCCCGATGAATGGCGTCTACAATGGTTTCGTCGTTCATCGCTCGCACGGTAGCCGAGCGTGTGCCATAGTCAATGAGGGCGATTTCCCCAAAAATTTGACCCTGCCCCAAAAAAATCTTGGTTTCGGCGGGGGCCTGTCGGTTGGCTTGGACGCTGATTTCGACCTGCCCACTTCGGATGATATACATCTTTTCGCCTTCATCATCCTGCGAAAAAATCACTTGGTCTTCCTGATAGACCTCTTCTTGGCTAATGGTAATGAGTGCCTCGATTTGTTCATTGGTTAGGCCATTAAACAATTCGACTGCTTTATATAGCTGTAATTGATTGGTCACTGGAGTCTTCTCCTATGGCGCTACAACATGATCTATTCTTTATTATAACGCCGCAATTTATTCCGAGTGCGCAGGCACTTTTTCTTGTGCAACTCTTATTTGAGTACACTATATCGGTGTGGTATGATGAGTTTAATGCCTTTTACCAAAGTCAAGTAGGGATAAGCATGTTTTTTGGTCAACCGGATGATGAGTTTTCAAAACTGCTTTCCACGTTAGAGGCTGTTTATACTCACAGCTTGGTACAACGGCGCGGTGGCAAACCTGCTGCTTGGCGTCCCCCAACCGATGTGTATGAAGCCGATGATCGTTTGATTGTCTGCGTTGAAGTCGCTGGTATGCGGGATGGCGAATTTCATATTACGATTGATGAACGGCTTTTGATTATCAGTGGGGTGCGGATACGCGATTATGAACACCCGCAGCCGTCCTTGCACCAATTAGAAATTCGACATGGTGAGTTTAGAGTTGAATTGATGCTGCCTTGGGCAGTAGATCGCAGCCGGATTGAAGCGAATTATCGGGATGGTTTTTTGCAGGTAGAACTTCCCCGTCGTCAAGATCGTCAAATTCACATCATCAATGTCCGCATAGATGAAACCGACGAAGAATAAGTTGTCTGGCATGACAACAACCGTGCGTTAAGCACCACAAGGATAGTAAAAATTCTATGGATAATATGACTTGGCATGATGGCCTTGTTGAAATTGAGCTAACAGGCTCGCCACTCGCCGCATGGTTTGCAGGCAAGTCGGGTAAGTCTGAAGAGACCAAACGTCAGATTAGTGTTACAACCCCAGAAGACAACGGCGAACCCTCTGACGAAGATAATGAAATTCCCCCTATTCCTAGCGAGCTACCCATTTTGCCCTTACGGGGTATTGTGGTCTTTCCGCAGACGGCGATTCCCCTAACGGTTGGGCAGCCACGTTCGATTCGCTTAGTGGATGAAGTTGCCACAACAGGTCGGATTATTGGACTGTTTGCCGCCAAAGACCCGATGCAAGAGACGCCGGGGCCGGATGAAATTTATAAGATTGGCACACTGGCCCAAATTCATCGGTTGTTCCGGGCACCCGACGGCACAATTCGACTGCTGGTGCAGGGTTTGTCGCGGATTCGGATTGAAGAATACACCACGCAAGAACCCTATCTTAAGGCCAAAGTTGATCTTGCCCCCGAATCGCTGGAAGAAACCATCGAAGTTGAAGCCCTGATGCGTAATATCGTTGAGCAGTTTGGTCGCTTGGCTGATCTTGTGCCCAGCATCCCCGGCGAACTGATTTCATCGGCGCTGAATTTGGATGACCCACTGCAACTGGTATATACAGTGGCGACCTACATTCGCATTGACCTCGAAGACCAGCAGAAATTGTTGGAACTGGACAGCGTAATCGAAAAACTGCACAGTCTCATGCAGATTATGAGCAAGGAACTGGAAGTCCTTGAACTCGGTCACAAGATTCAAACCGAAGCTCAATCCGAGATGGAAAAGGTGCAGCGCGAATATTTCCTGCGCGAACAACTCAAGGCCATCCAGCGTGAATTGGGTGAAGGCGACGAGCAGACGCTTGAAATTGAAGAGTTTCGCCAGAAAATTGCTGAAATTCATATGTCGGAAGAGGCCGAACGTGAGGCCCGCCGAGAACTAGACCGTCTGGCGAAATTGCCCACTGCTGCCGCTGAATATGGGGTGATTCGCACCTATCTGGATTGGCTGGTGAATCTGCCGTGGGACAAGCGTACCGCCGATAATCTCGATATTGCCC
The DNA here is from genome assembly GCA_024434115.1 of Chloroflexota bacterium. Lineage (GTDB taxonomy): Bacteria > Chloroflexota > Anaerolineae > Aggregatilineales > J027 > CFX10. The sequence goes on along the minus strand of QMIT01000006.1, from coordinate 256,908 downwards.
ATGCCCGCACGATCTTGGATGAGGATCATTATGACCTCGAAGACATCAAAGAGCGCATTTTGGAATATCTGGCCGTGCGTAAAATCCGCTTGGAACGGGCCGATCAACTTGCCAAACTGACTGGGGATGACAAAATCCGGCGGCGGCGTGAGGGCGCGATTTTATGCTTTATTGGCCCACCCGGTGTAGGTAAAACTTCGCTGGGGGCTTCGATTGCACGTGCTATGGGGCGTAAATTTGTCCGCATGAGTCTGGGTGGGGTTCGGGATGAAGCCGAAATTCGTGGTTTCCGCCGTACCTATGTGGGAGCGATGCCGGGGCGCATTATTCAAACCCTGCGTCGAGCCGAAACGCGCAACCCGATTATGATGCTGGATGAGATTGACAAACTCGGTCACGATTTCCGGGGCGACCCGGCGGCGGCACTGCTCGAAGTGCTTGACCCTGAGCAGAACAACGAATTCCGTGACCACTATTTGGATGTGGCGTTCGATTTGTCTGAAACGATTTTCGTCACAACTGCCAACGAACTTGATACGATTCCACCACCCCTGCTTGACCGTATGGAGATTATTGAACTCAGCGGCTATACTGAGCGTGAGAAGGTGCAAATCGCCAAGCAATATTTGGTGCCGCGCCAGATTCAAGAAAACGGCCTGTTCCCTGAAGAAATCAGCTTTAATGACGAAGCGATTGTCGAGATTATTCAGGACTATACCCGTGAAGCCGGGGTACGTAATTTGGAGCGGCAAATCGGCAAGGCGGCCCGTAAGGTGGTGACACGCATCGCCGAGGGTAAAGAGAAACGGGTAGTGGTGACACGCGAAAAAGTCCATGAGTTATTGGGTCATCCGCCCTTTGGCTATCGTACCGAGATTGAGCAGCGTGTCAAACGTCCGGGGGTGGCGACTGGCTTGGCCGTCACATCCGTTGGGGGTGATGTGCTGTTTATTGAGGCTACCGAGATGCCGGGGCGCAGTGGATTCCAACTTACCGGGCATTTGGGCGAGGTTATGCAGGAAAGTGCGCGGGCGGCGTTTAGCTATCTGCGCTCACGGGCCGAAGAATTGGGGGTCAAACCCAATTATTTCGATGGGCATGACATCCACCTGCACGTACCCGCCGGGGCGCAACCCAAAGATGGCCCATCCGCCGGGGTAGCCATTACCGCAGCGCTGGCATCACTGGCGACAGGCCGATTGACGCGCAGCAATGTGGCAATGACAGGTGAAATTACCTTGCATGGTTTGGTGTTGCCCGTTGGAGGCATCAAAGATAAAGTCTTGGCAGCGCACCGACTTGGCTTAGATACGGTGATTCTTCCGGCCCGGAATAAGCCTGAATTAGAAAAACTGCCGGATGAAGTGCGAAGTGCCATGAAGTTTGTGTTGGCAAAGACAGTGGATGAGGCGCTCCATGCGGCTCTTGAGCCAATTGGCACTGAGGCGGAATCGCATCGCCAGTATGTCCAACACACAGATTTATACGCCTAGAGCTTTTGGAGCCGGGGAAAGCGAGAGGATAGCGTTGCCCAAAGTAATGATTGTGGATGATGACCGAACGACGACATCGCTCCTAAAACAATTGCTGGAGATGGATGATTTTGAGGTCATGGTCGTTCCACGCGGATTAGATGCTTTTCAAAAAGCCCAAGAATTCCGCCCGGACGTGTTTCTAGTAGATTACTACCTCGCGGATATTGCCGGGGTAGAATTTGTGCGCCAGCTAAGGGCCTCCAAAGATTTCTTGACAACGCCGGTGGTGATGGCCTCTGGGCGGGATGTTGAGCGCGAGGCCAAAGAAGCGGGGGCCAACCTATTTTTGGTGAAACCGTTTGAACCGGATCAACTTGCCGTTCATTTCAATAAATTGATTGGGTAATGCTTTCCGCCAATGAGTTTTAAGGCCTCGCAGCGTCTCGACCAGTGTCTGCGTGGCCTATCTGAGATTATTGATGCGGAGAGAATGTAGTGTCATCAGGAAGATCGAAACAAACCAAGTGGTATCGGATGGATTTACATCTGCATACCCCCGGCTCGGTAGATTACCAAGAGCCGAATGTTACCTATCTGGATATATTGCGCAAAGCCGAACTACGCGGCCTCGACATCATCGCCTTCACCGACCATAACACGGTGCGGGGTTATGCCGAGATGATGCAGGAGATTGAACAACTCGAATTTTTGGAGCGGTTAGGGCGAGTTGAACCCGATGAGGTACGTCGTCTGAATGAATATCACCGTCTGCTGGACAAGATGCTTGTCCTGCCCGGTTTTGAATTTACGGCGACCTTTGGCTTCCATATCATCGGCGTGTTTTCGCCCAAGACCCCTATTCGAAAACTGGAACATATTTTGTTGAGTTTGCGCGTTCCACCGGATGCGATGGATGAAGGCAACCCTGCGACAGGGGCATCGTCGGATGTGCTGACCGCCTATCGCTTGATTAATGAGGGGGGTGGCATTGTCATCGCGGCGCATGTCAATTCGACCAATGGGGTCGCCATGCGCGGCTTTGATTTTGGTGGGCAAACCAAAATCGCCTATACCCAAGACCCCTATCTACACGCGCTGGAAGTCACCGACCTTGAAAAACGAACCCGTATGACGACGGCGCGTTTTTTTGATGGGTCGAAGCCGGAATATCCGCGCCGAATGCGCTGTATTCAGGGATCAGATGCTCACCGCCTGAATGCCGACCCGCGCAGTATGGGCAAAAATTTGGGGATTGGGGATCGCATCACGGAAATCGCCCTGACGGAGCGCAGTTTTGCCGCATTGGTGCAGGTGTTCCAAAGCACGGATTTTGCCAGCACCCGGCCCTATCGCAGCACTCGTGACCCGTATGACCATATTCAGGCGGCGCGTGAAGAAGGCCCCAGCATTGTGCAGTCGTTCCATGAATTTATGGCGAAGCGCAACGGCTATTTGTATAACATTGTGGCGGATGTGTGCGCGATGGCGAATACCAACGGCGGCACGATATACATCGGGTGCAATGAAAACCCCAAAAAGAAACCCATCGGGGTTGAAAAAATCGCCCAAGAAATTGACCATCTCTACGACGAGATTGACAGCAAGATCACACCCAAGCTGGAAGTCGAAATAGATGCGCAAGAAAGTCAGGGCATCCCGATTGTCCGTATCCGGGTGCCACGTGGCCCAGATGTGCCGTATGCGATTGACGAAAACAAGATTTATGTGCGGGATGAAACCGAAACGTCGTTAGCGGTGCGGGATGAGATTGTTCAATTGGTACAGCGAGCCATGCTGTCGAATATGCCTGTGCCTGCGATGCCGATTTTGCCTCCCTCCAAAGAAACGATCATATTGCCTCAAGTGACGGCCCATGAGACCGGGGAGTTTACGGTAGTGGAAGTACCGGAGGGTGGGGCGACACCCCCGCTGACAGGGGTTGAAATTGCCAGCACCGAGGAGCGCAATGGCAAGTTCTATCACACCATGCACGATCTACGAAATGGCAGTGTGGTGCGGAATGTGACCCGCGCTTCGGCCCGCCGTTTGTGGCACTATGCCATTACCGAACACGAAAACCAGACCTTTGACCCGCGTGCGGTACATTGGATTGGTGATATTGGCCTGATTAAACGCTATGAACGCGGCAACGAAATTCGTTACGATTTGGCCCAGCGCCAAAATGGGCAAACGCGCATCTATTATGGTGTCACAGTTGAAGGGCTGCATGGGGCGTGGCAGGTCTTCGCGGAAGCTGATGACGAACATCATGAATAGCATATAAATAACAAGCGGGAAATCGTTTGGTAAATTACTCCCCCCTGCGCCGTTGGGAATGGATTACCGCCGTTGGCATCCTTTTGCTGGCGGCGTTTTTGCGTCTTCATGCTCCCGGCATCACCGAATTTAAGCGCGATGAAGCCACCCTATCGCGTTTGGCGCTCAATTTAGCACAGGGCAAGGATTTTCCCGTTTTAGGAATCGGGTCGTCGGTGGGTTTCCCTAATTCGCCGATGAATGTTTATCTGTTGGCTATCCCCTATGCCGCTGGTAACAACCCGATTTTGGCGACCCTGTTTGTCGGATTTCTCAATGTGCTGGCAGTGGCGCTGACGTGGCGGGTGGCCCGGCGCTATTTTGGGGCAGAGGCGGCACTGGTGGCAGGTTTTTTGTATGCCGTCAGTCCTTGGGCGGTGATTTATTCGCGCAAAATTTGGGCACAGGATATGCTGCCACCCTTTGTAATTGTTACGCTGCTGACGGGTCTGGTGGGGTTGGTTGAAGTCAAAGCCAAGCAACGGGTATGGGCGCAATTTTGGCATTTACCGCTGTTGGTAATCACGGCTCAAATCCATTTCGCGGCGGTTGTTTTAGCCCCAATTTCGCTGGTGATGGCCGGTTTGGGGTGGCGCAGAATCCGGCGCGAATTTTGGTTCGGGTTGGTGGGGGCGGTACTGCTATGTGTGCCATTTGCCTATGGCCTGTATCAAGATGATTTATTGAGTATCAGCAAAATACAGGAGAGCCTTGAACGCAGTAGTAGCCCTAGCGACAGTGGCGACCCGATTTCGATTGTTGAAAATCCGCGAGCAATCCACAGTACGGCGCTTGATTATGCGTGGTTCACCGTCGCAGGTAAAAATATCCATTCGCTGGCGGGGGCGAATCAATTTCAACGGTATTTGGATGCTATGCCGCCTGCCTATGGGGTGTTTAATCTGGTGCCGATGGGGGCGGTGCTGGCGGCGCTTGGATTGATGGTGCTGGCATGGCGCGAATCGGCCCAACGCCCGATTTTGCTGGTATTGTTGGTCTGGTTGATTGTTCCGGTGGCGGCCTATATCTATACGTGGACAGCCGTGCAACCGCATTATTTTATCCCGATGATGCCCGCCGCGTTTATTGTGATGGGGGCGGGGGTTGCCCAATTAAAAAAGATTCGCGCCTATCGAATTACTTGGGTGGCTCTCGGCGTGATTGGAGCTTTGCAGATTTGGCTCACGTTGGGGCTGTTTAATTTTCTCAATACACATGACACGACAGGGGCGTTTGGTACACCGCTGGGGTATTTGTTGGACGTGCGCCAGACGATTTTGGATGCCGACGCGGATGGGGTGCTGGTCGCCAGCGACGGCGATTCGGTGTTGTATGACCATGAGCCGGCGGTGTGGGATGTGCTGCTGGATGGGGCGGGGGAGGTTCGTTTTGTAAATCCCGATCATTTATGGGTCGTGCCTGCTGAACCAACCCTCCTCTTGGTATCCCCGAAGATTGACAGCGATTTGATGCCGATTACCCCTGAAGTGCAACCCTATAAAACAGTGGCGCTGCGCCCGGGTGAAGGGGTGTATCAAATTTGGCAAAACCCGTTAGCGAGTGTGGCAGGGACACGAACGGCGTTGGACGCCCATTTTGCCAATGGGGTCGTGTTGGAATCCATCTGGCACGATGGTCATAATGCGGATGAATTATGGTTGGTGTGGCGCGTGCCGGATGCCCAAGTCGGAATGCAATATATCACGTTTGTACATGGCTTGGATGCCGATGACCAAAAATTATCCCAGACCGATTTAGCATTTTGGCCCGGTGGCTATTGGCAAGCGGGCGATAAAGTGTTGGTACATGCCCAATTGAATTTGGATGGGGCGCAAAAATTAAGCATCGGCATGTATCGGTTTTTGGCGGATGGGAGCTATCAAAATAGCGAATTGTTGGATGCGGAAGGGCGTTATCTGGCGCAATCGTTAGTGATTGAGAACCAATAAAATCGTCCATCCCCTGCCATACATGTAGCAAGAGATGGACGAAGACCTTAACAACTAGACAACCTAGAAAGAGAAGCCTTGTTGTGGGGGTGGTCCCATGTATTGTGGGCCAGCGCCCCCCGCCGCCCCAATTTGAATACCCCATTGGGCGATGATGTAATAGACGGCGAGACTTGAAGCGGCAATTGCCAACAATCCCGGTATGCAGCACAAGAGAATGCCGATAGCAATGATGATCCACGCGATAATGTAGAAGATGATTAGATCAACATACAGCATGAGCGTGTTGTTCAGATTGCTCGTCGCATCTTGGATACGGGCCGAAATATTGGTAAAGGCGCTGAAATCTTCGGTCGCGGCGTAGTGCGCGATGGCAGAGAAGACTAGTGGGGTAATCAGCAGCGAATAGCCTAAACTGACGAAATTCAATAGACAGGATAGAGCGGCTGCCCCACCACTATCGCTTTGACCAAGACCCGCATTGCAGCAAGCAATAATGATGTTTGGAATGGAATAGATCAGGCCACCCACAAACGCCATAAACCCGCGACTCAAATCGCCACCCCAATCATCCCATTCGGGTAGACCGGGTTCGCGCCGATAAATTCGCTGGATTAGACGTAGTTCATAACCCCCAATGACGAACCAACCAAAAATTGGGATAAACAACAATACGACCAGTATCGCCAATTTGCCCAACCAACCTTTATCTTGCATTGGGTATTGAAGGGCATCCATGAAGTGCATTTTCCCCACCTCCAAGTTTCATGCTTTTATGACCGAATTGATAGAATCACACTTTCTATTATCGGTAGATTTACATTACGTGCAATCTAGCCACGTCGTGTCCAAACGCGATGCACGGTCAAAGTGTCACTTGAAAACGGTACTTTGACTTCGCGCCGGACGATTTCCACAATTTCCAGATCACCCGGATCGCCCAAAGTGGTGATATAGCGCTGCAACGATAACCCGGTGGGTTGGGCAATGATAATCGCCATGATAGAAAGCAGAATGAGGCTAGGGAGGCGGCTAAGTTTTTGCTGCCATTGTTCCCCAACCCCGGCTGTGCCGACAAGGGTTGCCATGCTGGTCAAAAAACCCGCTGTGACCAAACCCGTGCCACAGTTGGGGTGGACGGCAAGATGGTGCTCTCCGCCTTGCATCCGCTTGAGGGCCTCGTTGACTGCCGATTCAACTTGTTCAGTATCGGCATTGCCATAGAGGAAAAAGCCATCTACGACGGAGCGACCCGCCATACTCAAATTTTGAATTTTACGACTCAGCAGATGAATCGTCGCATGTTCCAAACCGTGATTACGCCGTACACGCCGGATGGGGCGCAAATTGATAATGGGCGTCAACAATGTTCCAAGACTTTCAATCATTCGTAGCTCCAACTAACTTCAAAACTCACAACTGTATCAGCGTAACACTTTCGGGGCAGGAGGGCAATTGTTTTACGTCATCAAGCCCAAAAATTTATCGGCATCAATGTTGCCGCCAGAAATGATGACGGCGGTTTCTTTGCCATCCTCAATTTCGACATGCTTTTGGGCAAGGGCCGCCAAGCCAACCGCCGCCGCACCCTCAATTACCCAACCGTGTTTGTAAAACATCCAGCGAATGGCTTCTTCAATTGCAGCTTCTTCAACGAGTACAATTTTATCTACGTATTGCTGACAAATGGGTAGCGTTACCGAGTTTTCTTCGATACCCCCAGACAGTGCATCGGCAACCGTTTCTTCTTCGGGCAGTTCGAGGCGGTAGAAAAAATTGTACATAGCAGGTGTGGCAATGGATTGCACCCCAATGACCTCGACATCAGGGCGGATGGTCTTGGCGGCGAGGGCAATCCCCCCTAATAGCCCCCCGCCGCTGACAGGGACTAATATGCGCTGAATGGAAGGGCGTTGCTCAAAAATTTCGAGGGCGATGGTGCCCTGCCCCGCCATCACGTCGAAATCGTTGTAGGGGGATATAAACAACCGTCCGGTTTCACGCTCCAATTCACGGGCGTGCTGCTCGGCTTCATCGTAGGTGTCACCATGCAGCAGGGCGGTTGCGCCAGATCGTTCGACTCCATCCACTTTGCGGCGAGGAGCTTGTTTGGGCATGACGATGATGGCATCTGCGCCGACCATTGCTGCGCCATAGGCCACCCCTTGCCCATGATTGCCCGCCGAGGCGGTGATGATGCCACGCTGGAGGGCTTGTTCTTGATTCAGCAGTACAGCGTTGAGCGCCCCACGAATTTTGAAGGATCGGGTAGGGTTGAGGTTTTCTAGTTTGCAATAGATCGGCGTTTCGTAATCGGCGGCTCGTTCTAGCGGGGTCGGATAGAGATAGGGCTGAATGCGCTGGCGGGCGGCTTTTATATCAGAAAAGTCGAGTGGTTTCTTCATTTTTTTCGGGTTTACCAATCGGCAGAACGGTCATCTACATGATTGTCGGTTAGGCATTCAAGATTACCCCCATCGGCGCGAATCATACAAATTTCGTAGTCTCCACCCGCGTTCGATTCAAATAAAATATGTTCCCCGTCTGGCGACCATTTGGGGTCGGTTTCCACACTGTCAGGCAAATTGGTTAAACGCCGCACATCGCTGCCGTCCACATTCATGATATACAGTTCTTCTTTTTCCTCGTCGCGGGTGGAGGCAAAGACGATTTGCGTGCCATCGGGTGACCAATCCGGCAGGCCGTCGAAGCGATCATTGTCGGTGAGTTGTACGAGGTTGTTGCCCGTTACATCAATGACGCAGATTTCACGCCCTTCGTTGACTGTACATTGATAGACCAGCTGCGTGCCATCGGGTGACCAAGCAGCATAGGCATCGGCTTCGGAATTGGTCGTCACTTGTACCACCTCGTAGGTCTCTGGATTCATGATGAAAATATCCGAATTGCCATACTGATCTGAATGCAGAGCGATTTGTGTGCCGTCTAGTGACCATGCTGGCCCCCATTGGCTGTATTCCAGAAAATCAATGACTTCCCATGATAGGGCTTGTTCATAGGTCGCGCTCATATTGGTCATTACCAAAAAAGACTCGTGGAGGAGTTCTTCATACACAACCCATGCTCGATCTGGCGAGAGTGAGGGGGCATCTACCGATAACCCAAAATTATTCGTTAGCTGACGCTCTACCCCGGTATCCAAATCGTGTAGATAGAGTTCCCGATAGCCACTCCTGTCTGAAACATACACGAAAAGCTCATGATCGTCGGGAAATGGCGTTAGCGTCGGTGTCCAAGTGGGGGTTGGTGTACTGGTCGGTGGAATAGGGGTGATTGAAGGCGTGAGCGTGATGGTTGAAGTCGGGGGTAGTACGGTGAGGGAATTGCTAGGCGTGATTTGGGCCGCGCTCATGAAGGCGATCTGATGGGGGGTCGCCAAACCCATGCCGATTAAACCAAACCCTAGCCCGATGCTTAAAACCAGCAAAATAGCAAACCGTTTGGACATGAAAATTTCTCCCTAATTGATTTCCCCCTGTTCCATTTTAAGGCTTTGAATAAGTGCCCTGCAAATCCATTGGCGCGTTATAATCTCGACCTATCACAACATCCATTCAGAAAGGCCCTTTAAGCAATGGTCTATAACCAGAACGCATTCCAGACCTACCTTGATACCCATCGTGAACGGTTTCTGGATGAACTTAGGCAAATTATCGCATTCCCCAGCGTGGCGGCCCAAAAACGCGGCATCCATGAATGTGCCGATTGGGTGGTGGCCCGATTGGAAAAAATCGGTGCGGCGGTGAAAAAATTCGAGCTTCCGAATGGGGGCAGTCCGGTGATCTTTGGGGAAATCGGCACAGGTGAACGGACGCTGCTGGTTTATAACCATTATGATGTGCAACCGGAAGAACCGCTGGAACAATGGGAGACATCGCCTTTTGAACTGACCTTGCGCGAAGGTACGTTGTTCGGGCGGGGAGTGGTGGATGACAAGGGCGAATTGTTGGCCCGTATCCAAGCGATTGAAACATGGCAGGCCACACAGGGCGAGCTACCCGTCAAAATCAAGTTTGTGTTTGAGGGCGAGGAAGAAATCGGTAGTATCAACCTGCCAGCGTGGGCTGAAACACACCGCAATATTTTGGGGGCGGATGGTCTGCTGTGGGAAGGCGGCGGACGGGATGAGACGGGCAAAAATTCAATGGCGGAGGGCTGCAAAGGTATCGCGTATTTTGAACTGCGCAGCAAGGGTGCGGCCTATGACCAACATTCTTCGATTGCCCCGATTGTCCCCAATCCGGCATGGCGGTTGGTATGGGCACTCAGCACGATGAAAAATGAGCGTGACAAAATCACGATTGACGGTTATATGGAGCATGTCCGGCAGATGCCCGATTGGGTGATTGAGCGCATTGATGACCTGCCATTTGAAAGTGAAAAAATCCGCCAGCGGGTTGGCCTTGAGCATTGGCTGAATGATATGGACGATAAGACCGCCCTGCGTCGTTATATGCTGGGACCCACCTTGACGATCTGTGGATTTGATAGCGGCTATAAGGGTGAGGGGACTAAGACGGTTTTGCCCGCCGAAGCGATGGTCAAACTCGACTGCCGTCTCGTGCCAAATCTCACTCCCCACTTGGTTCAAGACCTTATTCGCAGCCATCTCGATGCACGCGGTTTTCATGATATTTCACTGACGCTGTTGGGTGGGGAAGAACCCGCGATGGAACCACAGGACAGCTTGGTGCGCCGGGCTGCGATTGCCGCTTGCCAAGATGTGTTTGGGCATGAGCCAATTATCTCGCCGTGGTTCGCGGGCAGTGGGCCAATGTATCCGCTGAGTGTGATGTTGGGAATTCCGGTTATTTCAGCAGGGGCGACATGGCATCCTCATGCCCGTGCCCATGCACCCAATGAGAATATTTTTGTGCAGGATTATTTTGACGCCATGCACCTGACCGCCGCGCTGATGGGGCATTTTGCGGCAGGGCAGTAAAGTAAAAGGGTAAGGGTATACGCCCCTGCTCGTTTAGTGTAAACTACGTGCATCTGCAAAAACCAGATAACCAGACAAGGAGAAAAACATGGCTGCGAAACAATATTCCGCACCACCAGCGCTGCAAATTGACCCTGAGAAGAAATATACCGCCACTTTCAAAACCGAACGTGGGGATATTGTGATAGAACTGTTTGCCAAAGAAGCACCGATTACGGTGAATAACTTTGTCTTTTTGGCCCGCGAAGGCTATTACAATGACACCACCTTTCATCGCGTCATTAAGAAATTTATGGTGCAGGGTGGCGATCCGACGGCTACAGGTCGTGGTGGCCCCGGCTACAAATTTAACGACGAACCGGGTGCACTGCGTTTGAAACATGAAGGGCCGGGGACACTTAGCATGGCGAACGCTGGCCCCAATACCAATGGCAGTCAATTTTTCATTACGCATGTGGCGACCCCGCATTTGGATGGCAAACACGGCGTTTTTGGTCGGGTGGTCGGCGGCATGGATGTGGTCAATGCCATTCGTGAGCGTGACCCCATGAGTGACCGCAACCCCGGCGATAAACTCATCTCGATTGAGATCACCGAAGCGTAAATAGCGTCAATTTTAATGGGGCGGTTTCCCAAAAAATCGCCCTTTTCAAAAATCTGATCTTGGCACGCGAGGATGAATCCGCCGCGCTGAAGTTAGGCTGAGAAAGTTGTTACCGTTTTCATTGGCCGCCTAAATCGAAAACAGCTTATTTAAGCCGGAATTTGTTATTGTCCATCTAGTTCTGCAAGGTTGTATCCTCTTTGGAAACCCCCTATTTTCAACTCCATCGTCACACCTTAGCCAATGGAATGCGGGTTTGGTGTATCCCACGCCCCAACACGGGCACGGTGGCGATGATGGCCCAACTGCCTGTCGGATCACGCACGGAAAATAAACACAACAACGGCATCAGTCATTTTCTGGAACATATGGTGTTTACGGGGACGGAACGTTGGGCCGAATCCGAGGTGACAGATGTAGTGCGGCGGCGGGGTGGGGAAGTCAATGCCCATACCTCGCGCGAATCTACCAACTTTCATATCCATGTCGCGGCACAGGATGCTGCATTTGGGTTGGACTGGCTGTATCAATTGGTGTTTAAGCCGACCCTACTGCCGGAAAAATTTGAAAAAGAACGGCAAGTGATTATCAATGAAAAAGGCGGCGAATTTGACCTGCTGCAAACGGTATGGGAGTGGATTGAAGATCACAATTGGGGGTGGCATGTTGCACGGGCTATTCGGCGGCGCATCTATCCCGATTCCTCACTGTTGCTGTCTATCATCGGGCGGGATAAGACGCTCAACGCGATTACCCATCAGGAATTGGTGGATTATTATCGGCGCTATTATGTCCCCAATAATGTTACATTGATCGTGGTCGGGGATATTGAACCCCAAGCCGCTTTCGATTTGGCGCAGAAAACGTTTGGGGATATTCCGGCGCGACCCTTCCCGCCAACCCATCCCCGCGTGCGGGTTGTGCCCAATTCGTTTGATGTTCGGCTGCATGGCCCATCCCCAAATGAGCAGGGGCAGTTGTTGATTGGGGTGTTGTTGGATTATGCCGAACACCCGGATCGTTTTGGTTGGTGGATTATTGAAGAAATCCTTGAAAACGCCTGTATGCGCGACATCCGTTTTGAACTCGGCCTGACGTATGGGGTCAATGTGTTTACCGTGCTGTATACCGATACAGGCTATTTTTGCGTGTACACCTCGGCCAACATTGAGGATTTTGAGAGGATTCGCCAGATTATCGAAAAACACCTTGATCGCTTGGTGCATGGCGATTTTACGACGGAAGAATTGGCGGAGGCCCAAGCCTCACTCCGGGGGCGGGCACTGCTGAATTTGCAGGATAATATGGAGTTGGCGTGGTGGCTTTCGACGGATGCCCTTGCCACCCGCAATGATTCGACGCCTATCCCCGATTATTTTGCCGAAATTTCGCGTTTAACACCGGATGAGGTCAAACGAATCGCAGGGCAATATTTCGCGCCACAAAAACGCTTCTATGTTGAACACCGTCCGGTTGTCACCCCCCGCCGACTTAAGCCACTGGCGGCGGTGGCGGCTTTTGGGATGCTGAGTGCGGCGGTACGGCTGTCGTTTCGTCCCCGACATCGCGCCAGATAAAATCTCACACGGGGCTAAAGCTCTTTAATATTTAAATTCGTTGAATCATCCCCACCCCCAACCCCTCCCCATTGCATGTTGGCGGGGGGACACTTTTGGGGTGGCGCAGGAAAACCAACCTCACCCCCAACCCCTCTCCCACGTGAGAGGGGCTTGAATACAGCGTTTCCGACTCCCCCTCGCCTGCCTCTAACATACAAGGGGGCCGGGGGGTGAGGTCAACCAGCTGAAATTCGCTTGCGGATGGCCTTTCGCAAAAAGTGTCCCTCCATCAACCATTGCATGGAGAGGGGCTTCAATAGGCCGTTTTCAGTTAACTACGGTTGGACTCAGCCGATTTAGCGCCGGGATTCAAAGGTATAGGTGATGTCGGTGTCGGTGATGACGATACTGGTCACGCGGCCCGTACCTGCCTGATTTTTGATGAAATTGCGCCATGAAGATGCAATAGACGCATTAATTTGGGCCAGCAAATCGGCGGAGACGGGTTCGCCATTGGTGGTTGCCGAAAGCACCGACCATGTGACACGGCCATTGCTGACGGTGGGGGTGATGGTGGTCACGGTGTCATAGCTGGCATTGCGGAAATTATGGGTTGAGCTAATGACGACCTGCCCCGCTTGTAAATCCACCGATAAGTTGCTGACTCGACTACGATAGGGGTTGCTTACGCGGTAGAACGCATTAATGGTTTCTTCGGTCACGGTCTTGCTGCGTGTGCCACTTTGGGCAAAGGCGGGGAGGGCCATTGCTGCGAGTATGCCAATCATTACGAGCATAATCATCATCTTGCGGGTGAGTTTCATGGAGGGTATCCTCTGTTTGGTTTCATTACATTCCGATGCTTTTTATGCTAACTGGCGAATGTAACCAAAGCGTCAAGCGCTGTAAAAAGTGTGTAATCTGGCCGTAAAATTCTGGGCGCATTTCTTAAACTTTAGGACTTCTCCATGAGTGAAAATCCCTATAATCCGCTGCAACCCACCAGCGATCCCCTATTATTTTATGGGCGGGAAGAAACACTGGCAGCGATTCAGCTTCATCTGGTCAGTGGGACAAATCGTCATGCCGTCACGATTTTTGGGCAGCGCGGCATGGGCAAAAGTTCACTGTTATCGCAAGTCCCGCTTAATATTGATGAACGCTTTGTGTGTGTCTATATTGACCTGAACCAAGTCGAATTGGATGATGTGAGCGGGTTTATTGCTGCTGTGGTAGATCAAATCCGCGCTATGTTGGAGGTCATTGAAGCCAGCACCTTGCGCCTGCCGTCTTTTCCTGACGCGGCGGACGTAGATTTATTGGATTGGCTGGCAGGGGAATATCTGGAAGTGGTGTTGGCCGCCATCCGACGTTCGCGCCATCTGGTGCTGATGTTTGATGATGTGCATTTGTTGTTTGATGCGATGGACACCGGAAACCTGCCCGCCCATTTGATGACGTTTTTATCGGTGCTGTTAGATCGTTATGACCGTCTCAATATGATTGCGGCGCTCGACATCACCTATGAAACCCGTGCTTTGCAAACCGCCCCTTTTGATAATGCCCAATTTCATCACCGGCTGACCAATCTCACCCCCGAAATTGCAGAGGCGGTTGTCACCGAACCAGTTAAAGAATTCTACGCATTTGAGCCGCCTGCATTGCGTCGGGTATTGGAATTGGCAGGGGGGCATCCCTTTCATCTGCATTCTATCTGCCGTTTGATCTATCGTCTATACGAGCAGGAACGGCGGGTCTCGACGATTGCGATGGTGGATATTGAGGCGGTCTATCCGGCGGCGTTGGAGCAGGCAGGTGATATTGTCCGGCCTTTATGGGAGCATATCCGCCCGAATGAACGCTTGGCGCTCACAGCATTGCTCGATTTACGCAAACATAACCCCCATGAGCATTTTGCGGCGGATGGTCTGCGTGAATGGCTCAGCAAAACCGATTACCCGCTGAACTCGGTTCAGTTGGCGGCGGCTCTGCGCGGTTTGGAATATCTGGGAATCGTGCAGACCAACGAGCAGGGGGAATATTCTTTTTCGGCGGGGATTCAGGCGGATTGGCTCACGGTGTATATTGTGGATGCCCCGGCGGAAACTGTGCGGCGTCCACCCGCTTTATTACCCAAACCACGCTTCTCGCGGCGTACATTGGTGATGATTGCACTTGCGCCGATTGTGGCGGTCATCCTGTTGGGGTTGGCGTTCCTATTGAATGACGATGACGAGGTGGACAACCCATCGGCCTCAACCGCCACCTTACAGTTGGACATTGAAGCGACGCGCCAAGCTGATTTTGTAACTCAGACCGCTGCTGCCGCGACCCATACCGCAACCCCAAGCGCGACTTGGACACCGCAACCCTCGTTTACCCCCACCGCAGAGCCACCACGTCGCTTCGGGGGTTAGCGCTTTCGCCTAAAACAATGTGCCGTCATCAGGATTGATGGGGTCGGCGGGGGCAGTCACATCGGTAGGTAGAGGGTCGAGCCGCATCCATGTACGCCCTACGCGAAACATCATGTCGGGCAAAACGGGTCGGCGTTCATTGGCTGGGAGGCGCTCTTCACCAATAAACGTGCCGTTGCGACTGCCGGTATCTTCTAGCCAGAATTGTTCACCATCAAACATTAAATGGGCGTGCAGGCGCGAGACCTGACTATCATATTCCAAGCTGATGTCTAACCCTTCTCGTCGTCCAATGGTCAAGACGAGAGAACTCATCGGGAAATCTTTTGGGAGTGGAAAGGCCAAAATCGTGCCATCACGCGGCCCACTCATGAGGGTCACGGTCACTTGTTTGAACATAGGATTTTCCTTTATTCCAAATCATCATCACCCAATTTTTGGCGGGCTTCGGCACGTTTGCGGCGCGAGGCTTCGTGGGAGGCATCAACCTCTAGGGCACGGTTAAAGGCTTTGATGGCATCACGATAACGGCCTTGCGTCATGACCATTTCCCCCAAGTCGTGCCAGAACCATGCGTCATTCGGGGTGACGGAGGTTGCCATTTCATAACATTCGAGGGCGCGGGCTGTGTCTTCGATTGCCGCAAACGCTGCCCCCATACCATTCCATGCCCAGCCATAATTGGGCGCAAGTTCAATCGCCTTTTGATACGCTTCAATTGCTTCCTCAAAGCGGTCTAGGCGGCGCAAAATTTGCCCACGTCTGGCCCATGCCGATTCATTTTTGGCGTCAATTTTTAGGGCCTCATCTACGACGTGCAGGGCCTGTTCACTGCGCCCCAAATTGAGCAGCGGGTGAACTTGATTAATCCAATACCACACGCTGTTGGGTTCTTCTTGGGCGGCGCGTTCATAGCTGGCGAGGGCTTCTTCCAATCGCGCCATACTCTCCAAAGCAAGGCCGCGTCCGTTCCATGCCCAGCCGTAATTATTATCAATGGCAAGGGCTTGGTCATAGGCTTGCACAGCATCTTTGAAGCGCCCTAATCGCCGCAAAATCTGACCACGCTTGGCCCAACTTTCGACATGATTGGGGTTGATTTCGATGGCTCTGGCAAGGGGTTCAAGCGCCTCGACATAACGGCCCAGCGCTAGGTATTCATCGGCTTGGTTGTACCAGAACCAGATGTCGTCGGGCAGGATTTCTGCCGCCTTTTGGAAACATTGCAAGGCTTCATGGTGGCGATTGAGGGCACTTAACGCCAAGCCGCGTCCGTTTAAGGCCCATCCATAATCTGGGGCCAATTCAACGGCACGGGTATAGGAGGCAAGGGCTTCTTCCAAACGATTGAGCCGCCGCAAGACCTGTCCATGTTTGCCCCATGCCCGATAAAAACGCGGATCGGCTTGGAGGGAACGGCTGAGGGGGGTAAGGGCTTCATTAAATTGATTGAGGCGCACCAACACATCGGCTTGGTTATACCAGTAGAGCGCATTTTCCGGCTCGTTCATGGCGGCACGTTTATAGGCGTCAAGGGCTTCCTGTAATTTGCCCGCGCTTTCAAAGGCCACGCCTTTTTCGTTCCATGCCCACGCATAGGCTGGGTCGAGTTTGAGGGCGCGATCCAGATAAACAAGGGCGGTTTTGTCGTCGCCTAGCCGTCGGTGGGCATTGCCGAGCCGTGCCCACGAGCGGGCGTGCTGCGAATTGACCTTGACGGCCCGCTCCAAGACGGTAATCGCTTCTTGGAAACGCTCTTGCAGCACCAGCAGATTGCCCTGATTGTACCAGTGCCACACGTCGTCGGGATACAGTTCGGCGGCTTGACGATAGGCTTGTTGGGCTTCATCAAACCGCCGCAGTCGCTCCAAGACGATGCCTTTACCGTTAATGGCCCATGCGTAGGTGGGGTTTAATTCAATGGCGCGGTCATAGGCTTTGAGGCTGTCCTCATAACGTTCGAGATAGCGAAACACCTGCGCCAATTTTGCCCAGCTATACGAGTGATCGGCCTGCACTTTGATGGCTTGTTGGGCCACCTCCATCGCATCTTTATAACGACCCAAATCCACCAACGTCTCGGCTTGGTTATACCAGTGCCACACATCATCGGGTTGATAAACGGCGGCCTGCTGGAAGGCTTCAAAGGCTTCGTCCAAACGTCCCAGCGCTTTAAGACACAGCCCTTTGCCATTCCATGCCCACGCAAAATTGGGGGTGAGTTCAAGTGCCCGATTGTAGGCGTTTAGCCCCTGCAAATATTGGCCCTGTGCCCGCAGCACTTGACCGCGTTTGGCCCATGAGGATTCATGCAGGGGGTCAATATTGAGGGCGTTATCCAGCCGATTGAGGGCGTCCTGCCAGCGACCCAGTGTGAATAATACGATGGCTTGGTTGTACCAGACATGCACATCGCCGGGTTTGATTTCCGCCGCTGTTTCATGCGCCGCCAACGCTCGTTCCAGTTGACCCAGACGCTCCAAAATTTGGCCTTTGACCATCCATGCCCAGCCGAAACGCGGATTAATCTCCAGTGCACGGTTGACGGCTTCAAGGGCTTCTTCATTACGATTGGCGATGCGGAGAGCACGGGCTTTGCGTGACCATGTATGTGGACTGTTGGAATCGAGGGCGAGGGCGCGGTCATAGGTTGCCAGTGCCTCGTTGAGATAGCCCAATTCGGTCAGACTGTAGGCTTTGTCCAACAAGTCATTGACCTCAAGGGCCGGGCCGCTGATTTCAATTTCCGGCGGCTTGCCCGTGATCTGTTCAACCAAGCGGGCTAGGGAATTCGCTAGTTCCCCCCATGTCTGAGGACGATTATCGGGCGATTTTTCCAGACAACTCATCAAAAGCGCCTGCACGGAGCGGGGAATCACAAAGGGTAGGTCGTCAGGCAGTTTGGGTTTTTGCTGGTTATGGGCGCGTGCCCATTCCGGGAAGGAGGCCGCCGTAAAAACGGTCTGGCGGGCCAACATTTCATATAATACGCACCCAAAGGCATAAATATCGGAGCGCAAATCTAGCTCAACGGAACGGCATTGTTCGGGCGACATATAGGGGGCGGTGCCGACGACTGCACCAACTCGTGTTAGGCGTTGGTGTCCGTCAGCGGCATCGGAGTTGTCGTCGGGGAGGTCATCAAAGTCGAGCGAGCGCACCAAACCAAAATCGGTGACTTTGGCAATCATATCGTGATGCACCAAAATGTTGCCCGGTTTTAAATCTCGATGCACCATATCCGGCATTTTTTGGATGGCGTGCTGCATTCCCAAAGCAATTTGCAGTCCAAACGTGATCGCGGTTTCCAGATCAAGGCGGTTGTGGTCAATCCATGAGCGCAAATCTGGCCCCAAGCCCTCTGGCCCGGAAATATGTTCCAAGATGATATAGGGCCGGCCATTCCATTTTTGCACCTTGAGCGCCTGCACGATATGGCGGTGTTTTTCCAAGCGAATCCATGTCAGGGCTTCGTGAGTAAAGCGCGTTACAGCCCGTTCATTGTTCAAAAACTTGCTCTGGAACGTCTTAATCGCCACCGGGATACGATCTTTGGGGTCGTAACACAGATAGACACTGCCCATCCCGCCGGAAAATTTTTGCTTGACCTCGAAACGATCAGCGATGCGCCCATTATTCACAAAGTCGTCGCGTTCATCTGGTTTCTGGCGCACGATAATGGGTGGGGCGTCCATAGATTGATGGGCATCGGAAGGCTCAATATCTATGCTGACCGATTCACCGGAACGGGTTTCATCAGGAGGCAGATGCACCTGCATGTTGCTCAACATGGACAGGGCTGGCTCATCGAGATTACCCTGCGTCTCGACCTCGAATTTATCTTTTTTACCCAGCGGGGGACGCGGCGCAAATGGGCTAGGTCGAACCTCAGATTCAAGCGATTCCCCAAGCGCATCTTGAGTCAAGCCCATGCGTAAATCCGGACTGGGAGTAGTGTCTGGTGCGGGGGTCGGATTTTTGGCGGTAGGGGGATTAACATACCACACCAAGAGACGTTCGAGTTCGGCAGGGGTAAAGACCATACTGCCGCCGGGGATGTCTTCTGCTGCCGCCCACAACGTCGTCGCAATATTACGCGGGGTGGGTAGACTGCGGGCCACCCGCATCAGCCATTGTAGGTAACGACTAAGGGATTCCCCAATGGCGGGATTCGTGGTATCGAGCGTCAAGGCTTTGCGATAGGCTTGGAGGGTCTTGCCGACATAAAAAATCATCAACTGGGGGTCACTGCCATTGCCAACCTTTTGGAGTGACAGCCGCGCACACACATCGGCCAATTCCATATAGTCACCGACATAGGGCAGATCACGCCGCAAAATCAGCCGCCCCAATTCGCGTACATCGGGGTTGGGGTCGGTGGCAAAGAGGTCGGTGTAATCGGCATCACGTCGCCGCCGTAGCAGACGAGAAGATTCCTCGTCGGGCAAAGTTAGCCGCTTGTATCCATTTTGTGGAACAGAGGGTAGCTCAATCATAGTCCGTCATTAATCTTTAGCAGCAGGTTCCGCCCGACTGATATGCTCCAATTTTATGCTGTCCCCTTTCGCCGTTACTAGGATTCTGTCTCCCGGCATATAGGTGTTTTCGATCAGGGCGGAAGAGAGAGGGCGGGTTAGAAGACGTTCGATAGCGCGACGCAGCGGGCGGGCACCATTCGCCGGACTATAGCCCTCATTTACCATCAGTTCACGCACCGTGCTGTCAAGTTCCAACGTGATTTCCTGTGCGTCCATACGTTCCATGACCTCCGCCAATTGAAGGTCAAGGATTTCATTCAGGGTATCTCGATCTAAGGGGTTAAAAACGATAACCTCGTCGAGCCGATTCAGGAATTCGGGCCGGAAGAATTTTTTGAGATGGAAGCTGTAATCGGGCAAACCATCGGCCTTGTTGATAAAACCAATGCCTTTGCCGACATCCCCCGTGCCAATGTTGCTGGTCATAATCCAGAGGGCATGACGCGCATCTACCGTCGCACCTAGCGAATCGGTCAGACGGCCTTCATCAAACACCTGTAGAAACACATCAAAGACCTGTGGGGCCGCTTTTTCGACCTCATCCAGCAGCACGACAGAATAAGGTTTGCGGCGTAGGGCCTCGGTCAATTGACCACCCCGCTCCGTACCTTTATAGCCGGGGGGCGCACCAATCAGGCGGGAGACGGTGTGTTCATCATGAAATTCCGACATGTCGAGCCGGATCATGTTTTTTTCGTTGCCAAATAGGAAATCGGCTAGGGCGCGGGCTAATTCTGTTTTTCCGACGCCGCTTGGCCCGACAAATAGAAAGACACCAACAGGCCGACGTGGATCACTTAGGCCAGCGCGGTGAGTCTTGATGGCATCCGATACCACCTTAATCGCGTAGGTTTGCCCACGAACCCGTTTGGCGAGGGTTTCATGGAGATGTGAGAATTTTTCACGCTCGGTTGCGCCTAGCTCCACCACCGGGATACCTGTCCACTCGCTGAGGACTTCGTGAATCGTATACCACGTTACTTCAAGCGGCGTGCCCGGTTCCACATCGGGAGATTGTGTCTGGATGACCATACGGGCGCAGGCTTCATCCAACAAATCAAGGGCTTTGTCGGGCAGTCGGCGGTCAGTGAGGTATTTCGCGGAAAGTTTCACGGCCTGTTCACGGGCTTCCGGCAAAATCGTGACATGGTGGTGTTCTTCGTAACGCTTGTAGACATTTTCAATGATGATGAGGGTGTCTTCGATGGTGGGTTCGCCAATATCAATGGTGCGGAAACGGCGATCTAGGGCGGGGTCTTTGGCGATGGCCTTGCGATATTCTTCAAAGGTGGTCGCACCGATGCACGAGATATCGCCACGTGCCAAAGCCGGTTTGAGGATGTTGGCGGCATCTAAATTGCTGTCAATGGTATCGCCAGCCCCGACGATGGTGTGGATTTCATCAATAAACAAAATGACATCTTTGGAACTGCGGGCTTCTTCGACAATGCCACCCAGACGTTCCTCAAATTGACCGCGCAGGCTGGTACCCGCCACCAACATGCCGACTTCGATTTGCACGATGCGTTTGTTTTTGAGTGGGCCGGGGGCAGTATCGTTAGCGATTTGCCATGCCAACCCTTCAATGATGGCGGTTTTCCCCACGCCAGCATCGCCCACCAGCAACGGGTTATTTTTCTTGCTGCGGGTCAAGGTACGAGCGACGGCGCGGATTTCGGTATCACGTCCGACGGCTGGCCCCAATTTACCGAGACGGGCTTGTTCGGTCAGGTCGCGGCCATATTTGTCCAATAATGGAGTGGGCATGGCGCGGCCCGGCACCCGTTCATTATCTGGTTCCATCAAATCACCAAAATCCCGATGATCCATTAGGTCGCCAAACAGATCTTTTTCGTTACTGGAATCGTCTGATTTGCCTTCAATATCCAAGAAGCGCATCAAATATTCAACCCAGCGCTGAATCGCTACGCCCATTTGTTTGAGTTTGCGAATCGGCACGCCTTCGCCCTCTTGCAGCATCGCCAGTAGGACGTGTTCTTCTTCGACCAGAATGCTGCCTACGTCATCAGCCAGATAGATGCTTTCGGCTAGTACGTGACGGGCGCGGGGGGTCAAGATGGGGACACGGGTTTCCTCATCATCCCCACCGCCGACTTCTTTGCGAATCGAATTGCGTACTTCACGGGGGTCAAGGCCGCTTTCGGTCAAGATCAAGTTGGTAATGCCGCTGGGGTTGCGGGTTAGGGCGTTGAAGATGTGTTCGGTCCCAATATATCCATGCTTCAGACGAGTGGCTTCTTCCTGCGCTTTTTGCAGTAGTTCACCGCATCGCTGGCGGATTTCCATTTCGCTCATATCGTGGGATGAATCTCGCATGACGGCCTCATAAGTCCTCAGCCAAAACGGTTGGATGAACCCATTATAGCGACTTTTGCCAAGTATCCTAGACACCGATTTCGCTTTTGGTACGTAAATTGTGATGGATGACTGATACACCTCTTTCTCTAGCACCCTATAATTGGATGGTGGGAGGAACGAATGTTAGAAGAATTGAAGTACCAATCTTGGTTTCAGAGGGGTTCGATACATTACCCCCTCAAAGCGCTGATTCGTTTCGAGCAAACGATCAATTCACTACAAGGCGTCCGCAAAATTTTTTGGATGACCTCCTTCCTAGTCGTGGTACTAGCCCTGCACAGCTATGGCGCGTATCAACATCTGCATGAACGCAATATTGGTGAGCGTAACACGGGGTATCAGAAAAACGACCAAGAAGATTACATGCTTTATGCCAAAGCGCTCTATTTCTCGGACTATCGGTATGTGGGGGATGGCAACCGGATGCCCCTGTATCCCGCCCTCCAAGCGCTGCATTACAGCCCTACCCTCTCGATGGAAGATTATTTTGTGCAGGGCAAGTATCTGAACGTAGGTCTATCCATCCTCCTGTTGATGGGCCTATTTGGGATTTTCCTGCACTATTTCTCACCCCTTGCCGCTATGAATTTGATGCTGGTCACGACCTTTCAACTCTATATGTTTCGGGCGGCCTATTTTCAAGCGGAGTTGCTGTATTACACACTCAGTTTTGGGGCGTTTGTGTTGATGCTGCGGTTGCTGCGACAGGCTGAATGGAAATTTGCCATTTTGACCGGCAGCTTGGCGGGATTGGCGCATCTGACCAAAGCCTCTTTTTTACCCGCCTTGTTCGCGTTCGGGTTCGTGATGGGCCTCAAAATGGCTTTGGTAGCACGACAGGAAAGGCGATGGCGGCCATTTTGGAGTGATGCCCTTTCGTTGGGATTGATGCTGGGGGTGTTTTTGCTAGTGCTGTATCCCTATATCAGTCGAGTGAAGGACACCTTTGGGCATTATTTTTATAACGTCAACACGACCTTCTACATCTGGTATGACAACAAGGCCGAGGTCGAAGCACCGACCAGCACCAAAGCACATGGCGATAGTGTGGGGTGGCCGGATTTGCCAGATGATGAACTACCGAGTTTACAAAAATATCTGCGCGAAACCACGCCCCGTGAATTTTGGGAGCGGATGGTGTTTGGAGCGAAATTATCCTTTCGCCGCCATATCATGCCCGGTTCGTATGGCTACTCACCGTATATCGTGGGGTATCCGTTGATTGTGCTGCTATTGGCGCTGATGGCCTATTTCAATCAGCCGCAGCGGGCTGAGTTCATGCGGCTTCTAGGGGAGCATCGCTATCTGCTGCTGTACGTGGTGCTCTTTTGGGTGGGATATAGCTTGCTGTATCTGTTTTATATGCAAATCAGCGGGGGGCAGCGATTCATGCTGGCGCTGTTCCTGCCCCTGATGTTTTCCGCAACGATGGCAATGAATTTGCCCCTTTTTCAAACGCTGTATGTCAACATGAGCGGGGAGAGGGTGCGTTGGGTTTCGCTGGCAAACGTGATCCTCTTTTTCATGTTAATCGCCCATGCCCTTTATAATGTGCTGTGGGTGGTGGATGATTTTTATGCAGGGGACTAAGGGGCTATTATGGTTATACGATGGGGTGGGGTATACTTGAAACGATTTTTCAACCATCAGAACACCCTTCTGACTGCCAATTTAAAAACAAAGAGTTGAGTGATTATGGTTCTGCCTGACCCCCTGATTGGTCGAAAATTAGGCGATTACAAAATTGTTGCTTTGTTAGGCAAAGGTGGCATGGCCCGCGTCTACAAGGGTTTTGATGAAGCCCTCCAACGCTATGCCGCCGTAAAGGTCATCACGGGGGAATTTGCCACCGCCGATGAAGCTGAATATACGGCACGCTTTCAACGCGAGGCCCGTGCTATTGCCCGCCTGCATCATCCCAATATCGTCAGTATCTACCAATTTGGTCAGGTCGAAGGCATGTACTACATGGCGATGGTCTTTTTGGATGGCAAAGACCTGCGCATCATGTTAAAAGAAGCGGCCACACGCGGCGAACGTATTCCACCCCTTATCATCCTCAAAATGGCACGTGAGATTTGCAGTGCGCTCGATTATGCCCATACGCAGGGGGTGATTCACCGCGACATCAAGCCTTCCAATATCATGATGACCACTAATGGGGCCGTGCTAACCGATTTCGGCTTGGCGCTGACCACAATGGAAGGCACATTGGGGGATACCTTTGGAAGTGCGCATTATATCGCCCCCGAACAAGCAGTCTCTTCGGCAAGGGCCGTTCCCCAAAGCGACCTCTATTCATTTGGCGTGGTTCTATATGAAGCCTTGACGGGCAAAGTGCCGTTTGATGACCCATCGGCGATGACGGTGGCGCTTAAACATCTCAATGAAGAACCGCCGCCGCCCACTTTTTATAATCCGGACCTGCCATCTGAGGTCGAAAAAGTCCTGTTGATGGCGCTGCACAAAGACCCCCGTCAGCGCTATGCCACCTGCCATGATTTATATCTGGCGTTAGACGTGGCATTGAAACGCACCGAAGATGAAGATACGGTAGAAATCTCGACTAATTCAGGGCCGAAGAAATCCGCTGCCCAACCGCACTCACCGGCTGCGCTGGAAGCCTATTTGAAGACGTTGCGGAATGAGCCACCTAAACCGACCACGCAGGGTGTACAAACAGTCGGGGATGTGGCATCGAATGTTGCTACCCAACCGCCGCCCCTTTCGCGCCAGTCGGCATTTAGCAATGACGCCAAGACCCTCAAAAATGAAATCGTGTCGCCGCCGTATCGCACTGTCCTGCCGCCAGTGGAAGAAAAACGGGGCAATCGCTGGCTGTGGTTGGCGGGCATGATTCCGATTTTGCTCCTACTGGTTGGGATTGTAGTGGTTGTGGTGATGCTCGGACAAAACGACGATGATAAACAAGATAATCCGACTAATCAGGCCGCTGCCAATCTCACGGATACCCCATCGGCATCGCAAGCGCCAACCCAGTCGCCCACCCCAGATAGTGCTTTGTTGACACTCACGGCGGTTTTTCAAAGCAACCAAACCCTGAGTGCCATTACCAGCGCGACGGCAACCCGCACTTTGACACCGAGCATGACCACTACACAAGATACCCAAGTGGGAGGTGGGTCTGCATCGGCAACAACGAGTCCAACCAGCAGTTCAACAGCTACGGCGACCTCCAGCGCCACTTCGACTTCTACACCAACCGCCAGCGAGACAGCCAGCCCAACTGTGACCCCGACGCCAACCGTTGCGCTGTCTGCTACATCTACTATCCCGCCTGAAATTCGTTTAGAGTATTCGGATGACCATTTTGTTCTCTATAACATTTCCAACCGGGTGCAGAATATCGGCAATTTGATCTTTCAAGGGAATAACAGCGGTAGCTTTGAGGCCTTTGATTGGAACAGAGCGATTGAGGAATCTGGCGGGGATATTTTCAATTTTGCGTCACAGGGCTGTGTGCAAGTCTCGATTGATCAATTTGTGAGTGGTCCAAGCTGTCGCTACTACAACGCCTATATCTGGCGCACAGACAGTGATAGCCACTTCTGGCGAACCATCGGTGGCAACACGACGTTTACTGTACTCCGCAGTAACCGAGTTATCGCGGAATGTGAGGTTAGTGCAGGGGTGTGTGAATTTGCCCTGCCCTAATCGCGGCGGCGTTGAGGGGCGGGTGGTTTCGCCAGCGGTTCAACCCGCGCTTCGGTATAAAAATATTCTTTCTTTAGGCGCTTGCCCTCTTCAATGGGGTTCGCCTGCCCAATTTCGACCAAGCTGATTTTTAGGCCAAGCGTGGGCAGTTCATAGGTGGTGTGAATCTCACCCGTTTTGGCTCCATTGCGCCAAAATTTCAGATTGGCTTTGTTATCCATCTTGCGGATTTCCTTACGCGCCTTGCGATAGCTTAACCCGGCAAGTTTTTGTGCAATTTTTTGGCGTTCCTCTTCGGTGAACGTCGTGGTCATAATACCTCTCCAACAGTCGCCATGATAATGATGTGAGTCGGCTCACGATTTTAACACAAAACCCGCCTTCTATCGTACAATCAAACTATGCAAAACTTACCACTTTTTTCATCCAACCCCGACGACGATTTTTTAGATACTGGTGAGCTACCACCGGAAGATGAACCTTCACACTACACCGTCAGCGAATTAGCGACCTATATCCGCCTCAAATTTGAGATGGACAGGCAGTTAAGCGGGGTGTGGGTCGAAGGCGAGGTCAGCAACCTTACACGGGCGGCCTCCGGTCATCTCTATTTCACGATCAAAGATGCCAACGCCCAACTCAAATGTGTCATGTGGAAGGGCAATGTGGCCCGCCTGCAACAATTCCCTGAACATGGCGATCAGGTCATCGTGTTGGGCAACGTCGGGATTTACGAGCAGCGCAGTGAGTATCAATTGGTCGCGCAGGTCATCCAAATGGCGGGGTTGGGTGATCTGAATCAACAACTTGAACTGCTCAAAGCGAAATTAACTGCTGAGGGGTTATTTGATGAGACACGCAAACGCCCCCTGCCATTTTTCCCTCGTCGCATCGGGGTGGTGACATCGCCGACAACCGCCGCCTTCCAAGATGTGTTAAAAGTTCTTGGCCGACGATTTCCGGTTGCTGAAATCATCCTCAGCCCAACGATGGTGCAGGGCGAACAAGCCCCGCTGCAAATTATCGCCGCGCTAGATCGCATTAATCGCCGCGAGGATATAGATGTGATCTTGTTGGTGCGTGGGGGGGGCAGTCTGGAAGATTTATGGTGCTTCAATGACGAACAGGTGGTGCGTGCGGTGGCTGCATCGCGCTGGCCGATTGTGACCGGAGTTGGGCATGAGATTGATTTTACGCTGGTGGACTTTGCTTCAGATCGTCGTGCCCCCACACCCTCCGCTGCCGCCGAAATGATTACGCCTCAGATTGATATCCTGCGGGATAGTGTCGAAATTTTGTGGGAACGTGCCCAGAATGCCATGCAAAATCATCTAGATGAACTACAGGATGATTTGGGGGCATATGAACGTTCGCTGCGCCATTTATCGCCCTATGTACGGATCCAAAATTATCGTCAGCGGGTGGATGATTTAACGATGCGGTTGCAGCGGGGGATGGTGGGGAATTTGAATTCGGCCCGCCAGCGATTGAACACCCAAGAAACTGCCCTACGCGCCAACAGCCCACTCGCCATTTTGTCACGCGGTTATGCGATTGTGACACGCGCCGGGGATGGCAAACGCCTGAGCAATGCCCAAGATGCCGCGCCGGGGGTAGATGTGGTCATTCAATTGGATAAAGGCAGTCTGAGGGCGGCGGTTAAATCGCGGGAGTTGGGAGATTAGAGCAAATTTCAATGTTGATGAGTGTACAGGGGGCTAAAGCCGCCATGTTGAATCTAGCTTGAAATGCTGCCCGATCAGCCTAAGACTTGCTATGGGGTAATTTCGAGGGAAAGTGCTGTTTGGTCGCTTGATAAGTTGTTTCACTTTGCCGGATATCTGCTTGAATTTCGTCTAGGTGATCGAAAGCATAGGTAAGGGCCGCATAGACTTGGGCCAATGACAAATTGTACTCATTGGCAATTTCGTCGGCACTCATGCCTTCGTACTCATGCCACACATAAACATCTTGGACACGGATACGCCGACCCGCGATACAGGCTTTGCCGCCTGCAATTTTGGGCGTTTTGGTGATGTGGGTTTCGGTAACATTAAAGGATGCGCTGGTCATTGATAATCTCTGTATCGGCGGCATAGGCAATCGCTGCGTAAATATCATCAGGGGTCAGGCGCGGATGAGCCTCAATCAGTTCACTGATGGTTAGGCCGTCACCCAGTTCGCGCAAAATCTGTTCAACAGGCAGGCGTGTCCCTCTAATGACAGGCTTGCCTACCATGACACGCGGATTGACTGTGATGCGTTCGTGTTTCATCTTTGACTCTTCGTGGCAGGTCTATCAACAACACAGATAAAGCATAGCGGGTCTTATTGCTATTGCCAAGATGGGCGGGAGTTATTTTTGATTACGGCAGTAATCTCAAATAGGAGCAATGTTGCGGGCGAAAAGCCGAAAAATCACGGCGGTCAAAGGTGTAAATATCCTCAATATTGAGCCGTTCCGCCATTGCCATAATTACAGTATCCACGAAATCAAAGCGGTTATCTCGATATTGTCCCATTATTTCTTCCATACGAGCCATGTCTGATTTAGTCAGGGATTCAATCTGAAAAGCTCCCGTTCTAATACGATTAAACATGGTTGCGGCAGCTGCATAATCGGCTCTGGTCGCCAGCATATAAAACATTTCCGGTAATACCACGACGGGGATAAGGCGTAGTTCTCCCAACTCTCGCAAAGCTGCTTTTGCCGCTTCGTGATTGTTGTCTTTGCGGAAGGCCACCGCCACGAGGAAACTGGTATCAATCAGTACGGTCATGTTTTTGGCGGAAATATTCGGCGACGGATTCGTTTACCGTAGAGGATAAATCCGAGATGTCATCATCAAAAATGCCCATGATGTCATCAAATGGATCGGGGGGGATAACAATCGTCCCTTTTTCGGATTTGAAGCGGGGAATGCCCTCAGCATCAATGAGCCAAAACACCTTATCTAACTGCTCATCAGTGAGGGCCAGTTTGTCGGTATCCCCCATTTTCTGCCAATAGCGGCGGGCTTTTTCATACAGCTTGGGTCGCATGGCCCGCACAGCCGCCCGATACGCTTCCACATCTTCAACTTTATCTGGCAGGTCTATATCGTCGTCTGTTAGGCTCTCAGCGGGGCGGGAGGGATAATCGGGGTTATAGGGTGGCGGCAGTGCATCTTTTTCGGAGGCTTCAATGAGCGTTTCGAGAAATTCCTCTAATGCTTGATGTTTTTGTTCCGCCAGCGCCCGTAACCGTGAAGCCAGCGGTTCACCAATCACTATATTGCTCATACGCCACCACCCAAATTTTAGCGGCTTTTATCGGCCTACAATCGCCAGTGTGACATCGCGGGCAAGGTCGGTCATGATATAGGGCAGAATCCCCAGAATCAAGGTGCCCATTGCCGTTAGCCAAAGGGCCGAACGAAGGGCCAGCGGTTGTTTCTCAGAAACCGGGTGGGCATCACCTTCGACCATATACATATTCACGATGATGCGTAGATAGTAGTATGCCGAGACGACACTCGCCAACACACCGATGACCGCCAAGACTTCAAGATTGGCTTCCAGCGCGGCCTTAAACACAAAGAATTTGCCAATGAACCCGGCGGTTAACGGCACACCTGTCAGACTGAGCATAAAAATGGTCATGGCGGCGGCAAGCAGAGGGCTGTGCTGGGCCAGACCTTTGGTATCGTTCAGAGTAATGGTGTTGCGTTCGCTGCGTTCCAACGCGATTACCACCGCAAATGCCCCAATGTTGGTAAAGGTATAGGCCATCAGATAGACCAGCGCGGCTTGGGCGGAGCTATCCCCAACGCCGAACGTACCCCCGGCTGCAATCGCAATCAGGATGTACCCGCCGTGCGCGATGCTCGAATAGGCCAGCATACGCTTGAGGTCGGTTTGGGTGATGGCAACAAAATTGCCTAAAATCAGGGTCAAGACCGCGATGACCTGCACCGAATCCTGCCAGACATCAATGGCTTTGCCCTGTGAGGCGGATACGACGGCAAGACCCGTTACTAGTACACGCAGCATGGCGGCAAATCCACCTGTTTTGGCGGTGACGCTCATGAAGGCGGTCACGGGGGTAGGCGCACCCTGATACACATCAGGTTGCCACATATGGAACGGCACCGCCCCGACCTTGAAACCGAGCGCGATTAGCACCATAGCAATGCCAATCAGCAGGGTAAATTGACCCGCGCCTTCACCTTCGAGAATATCAACGGCGGTCTGCCAGACGTTGACCAATTCAAAGCTACCTGTCGCGCCATAAATTAGGGCGATGCCGTAGACCAGAAAGCCGGATGAGAACGCGCCGAGCAAGAAATATTTCATGGCGCTTTCTTCGCTTTCCAGCATGGGACGGCGGAACCCGGAGAGGATATACAACGGAATCGAGAGCAGTTCGAGGGCGATAAAGATCATCACCAAATTGCGGGACGACCCCATCAGCATCGCACCGAGTGTACTGAAGAGTATCAGGGTGTAAAATTCGCCGCGTTCTGTACCGGTGCGTTCGAGATAATCATACGACACCATAATGCCAATGATGCCTGCCATGAGGGAAATGACATTCACCACATGGGTGAACTGGTCTACTACAAAGATACCCTCAAAGGCGGTGGGTTTATCGCCGATTTCGACACCCGACGCTTGGAGCAGGGCAATCAAAAGCGAAACGCCCAAACCTATGCCTGCCAATGCCGCTGTATAGACCTTTTTATCTTTGGGAATGAACAGGTCGGCAACCAGCAGAATGCAGGTGCCAAGAGCCAGTGCCATCATGGGCAGCGCGGCCCAAATATTCAATTCATCAAACGTGGGGGTTGAAAACATAGCCCTTATTTACCCCTGCGAAATTTTGACCGAATCTAAATCGAAAATTTGAAAAAGGGATAGTCCGAAAACTACCCCATGATTGTTATTTACCCGCGACGGCAACCGTGTGGACAAAATTCACCAAGTGTCCAACCGAGCCATCCATCAATTCAAAGAATGGGCTGGGATAGAGGCCAATCACAAAAATCATGATGACCAGCGGCACCAACGCGCCGAGTTCCGTCCAATTCTTGCTCCATGTCAGGTCTTCGAGTTCCTGATTTTCTTTCTTGTCCAGCGGCCCCATAAAGACCTTATTGAACATGAACAGGGTGTACACGGCTGCCAAAATCACACCGAGGGTGGCGACAGCCGTAAACCAGATGCTCAAGACTTCTGAACTGGCAGAGCCAAGCAGAATGGCGAATTCACCGACGAAGCCGTTTAAACTGGGTAGACCCATGCTGGACAGCGAAATCACCAACGCGATACCACTGAACAGAGGCATGACCTTCCAGATACCCCCGAAGGCATTAATCGCTTTGGTGTGGCGACGGTCATACAAAATCCCGACCAGTGCGAACAATCCGCCCGTACTAATGCCGTGATTCACCATTTGCAGCACCGCGCCTTGTACCCCACTGCTGGTCAGCGAGAAAATGCCCAACACTACAAAACCGAGGTGGCTGACCGAGGTATAGGCAACCAATTTCTTGACATCGGTTTGGGCGTAGGCCACCCATGCGCCATAAATAATGCCGATGACGGCGAGGGCCGCAATCCAAGGGGCAAAATCGGCGGCGGCATTCGGGAAGAAGCCGAGATTAAAGCGGATCAACCCGTATGTCCCCAGTTTCAGCAAGATACCCGCTAGGATGATTGAGCCAGCCGTAGGGGCTTGGACGTGGGCATCCGGCAGCCATGAGTGCAACGGCCACAGCGGAACTTTGATGGCAAACGCGATGAAGAAACCCAAGAACAGCAAGCGTTCCGTGTCGGTGCCGAAGCTCAACGCGCCGCTTTGCACCATCTCGGTAATCACCTTCACGTCGAATGTGTCTGCTTCATTCCCCAGCCACAAAATCGCCAGCAGCATCAGAATCGAGCCAGCCATTGTGTAGAGGAAGAACTTGACCGCCGCATAACGTCGTTCTTCGCCGCCCCAAATCCCGATAAGGAAATACATCGGCACAAGGGTCAATTCCCAGAACACGTAGAACAAGAACATATCCTGCGCTACGAACACACCGAGCATCGCAAATTCGATGAGCAGCATGAACAGGTAATAGAGCCGGATGCGCTCATGGATCATGTTAAAGGAAATCAGGATAGACAGGGGCATGATGAAGGTGGTCAACATGACCAGCCAAATACTAACCCCATCTACCGCGACATGATAATAAATCCCAAAGGTGGGAATCCATTCGGCAATGTGCTCTGATTGCAGCCCGGTTTCGTCACTCTTAAATTGGGCCAGCAGCAAAATGGAGAAGCCGAGGGTAATGAGGGAGGTAATCAACGCCCCCCATTTAATCCGCTCATCACTCAGCTTGTTTAAAAACAGCAGAATGAAGAAGCCGACCATCGGCGCAAAGAGAGTGACGCTTGTTAGCGAAACGCTTGTTGTTTCGAGTTGCATCCGTCAATAACTCCCAGCAACCTAGATTCCCAGCAGATCACGCAGCGTGGGAAACAGAATAATTACGATGACTAACAATACGCCCATCATCAGCGAGAGCGCATAAGTACGCACATAGCCTGTTTGGGTCTTACGCAGCCGTGATGCCGCCGCCAAAACACCCGTTGCCAGCGACATAAACCCTTTGTCCACCACTTGGCGGTCAATCGGTTGGCTGATGACATCTGCCGCTCCTTGGAAGCCTTGTCCAATGATGCGGTCATGGAAAAAGTTGTGCCAGAAATCCCAGTCAATGGTATTGGCAAGGAATCGCGCTGCCCCTTGGAAGGGATAGACGATGTATTTGAAATAAGCCTCGTCCCAATAGAGTTTGGCGTTTGAGAGCGCAAACAAGGGTTGGGTCTGCGGATTTTCTTCCAATGGGTCTTGTTCCATCGGAATGGGCATTGGCTTACGATAGATCGAGTCCGCAATGCCAATCATGGCTAGGGCGATACCCGTCGCTAGAATTGCCATAAACCAATTGAACGACCCGGCGTGAGCGTGGATGACACTTTCTTCAAGGAACAAGGTGAAGCGGTGTTCTCCAAACATCCAGCCAAAAATCGGGAAGCCCTTTGGTGCGTTAATGATGAACCCAATGAGGAACGTCCCTATCGCTAAAATCGCCAGCGGGGTTGTCATCAAGGCTGAACTTTCGGGGGCATGTTCAGCGGCGGCGGTACGCGGCTTGCCAAAAAACACAAGACAAATTTGACGCCATGTATAGAAGGCGGTCATCGCAGCGGCGGCGAGTAATACAGCGATGGCTAGATACCCCTTGAGTTCACCCTCATCAAAACCGACAGTAAAGGCATCAGCGATGATTTCATCTTTTGACCAGAAGCCCGCGAATGGGAAGATACCCGCTAGTGCTAACCCACCGACGAGATATGTCCAGAAGGTAACACTGAGTTTTCGCAGACCCCCCATATTGCGCATGTCTTGAGGGTCGAATTCGTGGTCATCATGATGGGTGTGGGTCGCGTGTTCGTCATGCGCCTCATGTTCGGCGTGTTCATCGTGCTCGTCGCTATGTTCATCATGATCGTGCCCATGTTCATGCGCGTGGTGATGCCCATGCTCCATCGCGTGGATGACTGAGCCGGAGCCGAGGAACAACAGGGCCTTAAAAAACGCATGGGTGACAAGGTGGAACATCGCAGCGGCATAGGCCCCCAACCCGACGGCGGCGACCATGAACCCTAATTGGCTGACGGTTGAATAGGCCAGCACTTTCTTGATGTCCCATTGCCCCAATGCCATAAACCCAGCGGCAAGGGCGGTTGAAATCCCGATAATCGTCACGACAAACGAGGTGAGGTCGGAGTTATAGAAGAAGGAATTTGACCGCACCATCATATAGATTCCCGCCGTTACCATCGTTGCAGCGTGAATCAACGCACTGACGGGGGTTGGGCCTGCCATCGCGTCGGGCAGCCATACAAACAGCGGAATTTGGGCACTCTTGCCGGTTGCCCCGAGCAGGAAAAACAGTGTAATCAGGGTGATAACGGCATCAAAGTCGAGGTCAATTGAACCAAAACTAACTTTGTGATTGCCTTCTTCAAACCAGAGTTCGGCCTGTGTATAAATGCCATGAATCTCACTGCCAGATTCAGCATGGGCCGCCTCGCCAGTAGGTTCGCCCTCGGCTTCCGCTTCCGTCCCTTCAACGGCAAAGACGGGTGGGGGGGCTTCATCATGTTCCAGATGGATAACTTCGTGGGGTTTGTAATAATCGAGCGTGCCAAACGTCCAGAAGGTCAAGAAAATCCCCATCAGTAGGCCGAAGTCGCCGATACGGTTGACAATAAAGGCCTTGCGTGCCGCGTTACTGTTCGACCAGCCAACTGTGCCTTCGGTGGGATGTTTGCCGGGTTTATCAAACCAGAAGCCGATGAGGAGGAACGAACACAAGCCCACGCCTTCCCAGCCGACGAACATCACCAACAGGTTATTGCCCGTCACCAGAATCAGCATGAATACCAAGAACAAATTGAGATAGACAAAAAAGCGCGGGAACCGTTCATCCCCGTGCATATAGCCAGTAGCATAAATGTGGATGAGCGTTCCGACCCCGGTCACCACCAACATCATGGTGACGCTGAGGGTGTCTACACGGAACTGCCAAGGAATATCAATACCTGCTGATGGGATAGAAATCCACGAATGAATCAGCGGGGCGTTGACGATGGCAGGTTCGTAGTGTTGATCCACCAGCGTGGCCCATAAAATCAGCGCGACGACAAACGCAAATGCGCTGGCACTGACCGCGATGAATCCGGCGCCTTTTTCCCCTAGCTTTTTGCCAAAAAAGAGGTTGGTCAGCATCCCCAGCAAAGGGACAATGACTACCAATGAAACCGCAGAATAAAAACCTTCCATAAATTTACGAGGCCCCGTTCTGAATTACCGGATTAACCCTGCAACGCATGTAAATCGTCCACATCGGTGCTTTGTCTGGTGCGGTAGATGGTGACAATTAAGGCCAACCCGACTGCAACTTCGGCAGCAGCGACGGTCATCACAAAAAACACCATCAAATGTGCATCCATCTGATTCCACTGGCGTGCAAAGGCCACCAGCGCCAAGTTCGCTGAGTTCAGCATTAACTCAATGGACATGAAAATCAAGATGGCATTCCGACGCAGCAGCACACCCATTGAGCCGAGGGTAAACAACACCGCGCTCAACAATACATATAATTCGGTAGCGACTTCTGGCTTATCCATAACCTTCCCTTTAATCACCGCTGCTATCGGCTGGATTCTTGCGTAAGGACTGCATATATTCTTCAACCGTTGGGTTGCCGGGAACATTTGCCATCCGACGGCGGAAACGCGGCTTCTTGGGTGTTTCATGTTGTTTGGTCAATACAATCACCCCGACCATCGCCGTCAGCAGCAGCAAGCCGATCACTTCAAATGGCAGCAGGTAATCGGTAAACAAGAGTTGGCCTATCCCCTCTCCACTACCAAAATCGGGATTGTTATCCAGCGCGAACCACAAAATTTTGGGACGGATTGTGCCACCCGTCGTATCTTGGGTGACAACCCACAACACCCCGGTATTTTGGTCAATGACTTTTTCGTCTACCTGTACCAGCGCATCTAGGTCAAGTTTTTCATCACCGTCGCCGCGTTCATCAATCGCTGCGCGAATGTCACCTTGAGGATAGGACGCTAGGGTATATTCGCCCTCTTTGATTTCAAAATGGGCGGCTTGACCATAATCGAGACTCTTGACCAGCACCATCGGGTCGTCACCGGGTTCGGTGATGTCCGCGACTTCAATCGAGCAAGTGGTTGTGCCATCCGCACACGGAATTGCATGAACCACCGTTAGGCGGGCAATATCTTTTTCGTCGTTCGGGTCAATGCGCCCCTCAACTTGCAACGCCTGTACTCCGCCATTGGCAGCATCGGCAGTCAAAACGTACGAGAGGACGCCATTACCTGCCAGAAAAACCGGGGTTTCCAACACGATATTTTCTGGGAGCAGTTCGGCCTCATGTGGAACGACCTGCGCGGTGTAACTGCCGGCTGGGAATTCCTCAAAATCGGAGGCTTCCCGATAGAGCAGATCCGAGACCACCTTTTCGCCGTCAATATAGACATCTACCGCGTCGGTTCCGGCGGCAGCGTGAACAAAACGGAAAATGGGTTCGGCAGGTTCGGGTTCGCTGGTATCAAGATCGCTGCGGATAATGGCGAGACCCGCTACAAACAAAATCACCATCGTGACGCCAAGTGTGGCAGGAGCCAGCCATGGAAAGCGCTGTGTCTCTTGGGGTAAAACACGCTCGGCACCCATCAACATGATCACGAATAGAAATAAGACCATGATTGCGCCTGCATAGACCGTAATTTGCACGGCAAACAGGAACGGTGCATTGAGCATCAGATAGAGAAACGCCACACACGCAAAGTTTATAATAAGAAACAATGCACTGTGTATGGCATTTTCACTAATCAGCATCATGACGGCGGCAAGGATCGAAAGCGCCCCAATCATGATAAACAGAGCTAATTCTGTGCCTACCATTCAAAAATGTCCTGTAGATTATGGCGTCAGACCCGTGAAGTTTATCGCAATCTTGTTCCAACGCCAAATTAACGAAATTCAAGTTTTACTAGCCGATATAAAGCCCCTCGCCAACCTTCCGGAGAGGGGAATCAGATTCGGTTATTTCGGATTTTCCATGTCTGGAATGGGCCGATCATAGCTGTGTGGCTCCACCTGATGGGGTGTATCTTGACCCCCCGGCGGCACCGGATCAATCAACACATCTTTGGTGTAAATCGAGTCGCGCCGATCCGTGAAGCTCAATTTGTATTCATGTTCCAATACAATGGCTTCAGTGGGGCAGGCGTCTTCGCAATACCCACAGAAGATGCAGCGCAGCATGTTGATTTCATAGGTTTTGGCATAACGTTCACCGGGGCTATAACGCTCATCATCGGTGTTTTCGGCGGCCTCAACCCAGATGGCATCGGCAGGGCAGGCGGCGGCACACAGCGCACACCCGATACATTTTTCCATCCCATTTTCATAACGCTTCAACGCATGGCGGCCCTTATAGCGTTCGCGCACAGGCCGTTCAATTTCAGGATACTGAAAGGTCGCCTTTTCCTGAAGCACATGCTTGATGGTGGTCATCAATCCATTAATCAAACCCATTGTGTCTACCCTTTACTTACCCGTACCGACTATGATTTTGCTTTGGCTTCTTTTTTGGAACCACCGGGTCGGAGATTCTTGGCGGCTTCATAGGCCACAAACGGGATGGACAGGATACCTCCCACAAATTGCAGCACATAATAGCCGAAGCCGAGTTTTTCTGATTCAACTTCGTCTATGTTAAGCACGGTTTCCGGCGTGGTGCTGCGATTAAACAGATAGCCCAACGCACCGACGATCACAAAGAGGATTGCCACCGAAATCAGATAGGCCGTGGAGCCACCTTCTTGCTCGATCACAATTGAAACGGCTGTCCATGCGACGGCCAGCATTGAGAGGGGCAGCAGGACTTTCCACCCAAAGGCCATCAGGCGGTCATAACGGGGGCGGAAGATGCTCCCTCGCACCCAGACCATAATAATCAGGAAGGGGATGACCTTACCGATTAACACTGGCAGAGCTAAGAGCGGCGCACCTTGTACCAATCCGAAGCCGTCGTGATAGCCACCCATAAACATGGTGACGAAAATGACCGAGATGCCAATCATGTTGACGTATTCGGCAAGGAAGAACATGGCGAACTTCATTCCGCTGTATTCGGTGATATGGCCTGCTACCAATTCCTGCTCGGCTTCGGGCATATCAAACGGCGCACGGCTGATTTCGGCCATCAGCGCGATAAACATAATAATCGCGGCAAGAGGGTTCTGGAAAATGAACCATTTGAGGAACAGGCCTGATTGTTCGCCAATGATGTCGCCAATGCTCATCGAACCTGCCAACATAATCGGCACGGCAAAAACCGTTCCGAGGCTGAGTTCATAACTAATCATGCTGGCACTGGCCCGCAACGCACCCAACAACGCATATTTGTTATTGCTGGCCCAGCCGGCAAGGGTGATGCCATAGACGCTGATGCTGGTCACGGCCAACAGCCACAGTACCCCGACATTGACATCGGTGAAACCCTGCGCCATCTCGTACCACTTGTCGTCAAACCAAGGAATGTAAACATTGGGGCCGAGCGGCACAACGGCCAAGACAATCAATGATGGGACGAGTTTGAGCAGCGGGGCAAAGGAATAAACGGCTCGATCCGCGCCATCGGGAATGATTTCTTCCTTAAAGATCAGCTTTACCCCTTCCGACACGGGTTGCAGCAGACCTTTGGGGCCAGCACGATTTGGCCCAAGCCGGGATTGCATAAAACTGATGAAGCGGCGTTCCAGCACAGTGGTATAGGCGAACCCAGTCAGCAGCACAAAAAAGACCAACAAGGTTGTGACGATGGCATGAACCGTCGAGCAGGTCGAATTGCTGGAACACGTAACAATTGAGTTGGGGTCATTTGGCCCCATTAAGAGTTGTTCAAGAAAGTCCATCATGGCATTTAATCCCCAGTTGCAGCTAGTGCTTGGGCAACTTTTTCAATACTGCCTGCGACCATTGGCGCAAATGGGCCGGGTTGCTCGCTTAGGCATTTGGGCAGGGTAATCACCCCCGCCGGAATCGTTTCATTTATGATTACCTGAACGGTGAGGCTTGCCCCTTCGAGATTCATTTCAACCGTGTCCCCGTCCTGAAGTTTCAGTTTTTGGGCATCGGCAGGGTTGAAATTGGCATGGGCGGGTGGAATACGCAGGGACATAATCTCACTGCGGACAAACAGCATCCCCCGGTCATACAATAGGGTCGTGGGCACAACCAGCAGCCCCTTCGCCTTTGATTTTTCAGCAGTAACAGCGGCGACCTTCAACTTGGCCTCGACGTTTTCGGCTGATACAGGCCACTGGACTCCAATGCCGCCCGTGTTTTGATAGGCGGTTCCACCATAATATTGGTCGGTGCCGCCGACGTCCGGGAATTGGCGTTCCACTTGGGCGAGATTTTTATAGCCCATCTCGCTGTAGGCCGCTACTGATCTCGTAATTTCTGCCATCACCGCACCCGCCGACACTTTGGCGGTGGTTTTATCAATAGCATGGCGTACTTGGGTGAAAATCTTCCAATCGGGCAGGCTTTCCCCAATGACCCCTTGCGCCGCATAAAACCGCTGTACCCGTCGTTCGCCGCTGGTGAATGTGCCTTCACGCTCGGCAAAACTTTGCTGGGGCAGCACGACATCGGCGATTTCCGTTGTGGCCGTGTCAAATTGGGAGGTGACGATGACAAAATCGGCGTTCTTGAGATTGGCAGCGGCGATGTCTTCCCCGACAGGGTTGCAGCCCGCCAAAATCAGCACAGATGGAGGATTTTGCAGCAGTTCGGCGGTGGCCTCAGCCGTGTAGCCCAAGTCAATCGCGCCCTGTGTATTGGCACCCGGCCACACGGGAATCAGGCCATTGTTTACCCGTCCGACATGCCCGGTCAAAGTCAGCGTGTTGGCGCAGGCTTGCATCAATTCGGCATGTTGGGCCAATGTCACGCCTTCCGCCCCACAGAACACGACCACGTTATCCGCATCTGCAATGGCTTCAGCAGCGGCGGTGTAACGGTCATCGGCCTTCACCTTCTTGAGGGCCTTTTGCAAATCGGCAAAACCTTCGGCGCGGTCTGCTTTGTGATGGTTGCCGTTGACAATGTGGGCCGTCAGGCTGTTGACTGCACCTACCGCATCGCCATAGTCATAACGCAGCGAGAATTTGGCATAGCGATCCATCTTGGTGGGGCGACCATTCAACACGACCACCGTCGCGCCACGATCACGGGCCGCTTTTGCACGCAGCCACCAAATGGGCGCTTCTTCTTCAAGGTCGGTAGCAACGAGGACAATGACAGTGCCCTTGCCCATCGTATTGAAGGTCGACCCTTTGGTAATGCCGACCTGCTTGACGACTTCACCGCCGCTCATCGTGGCGGGCCAAATGCCCAATGATTTTTCGCTGCCACCTGCTGTCAGCACCAGTTGACGCAGTTCCCACAGGTCTTCATTGGAGAGACCGGGGCCAGCAATCGCGCCAACACTGGCCGCACCCTTCAATTTATCAATGACCTGTTTGAAGGCTTTGTCCCAAGTCGTTTCAACGAGGGTGGTCTTTTCACGGTGCAGTGGGGCGACCAAACGATCTGCATGGCGACTGTGATGATGACCGAAGCGGGTCTTATCGGAAATCCAAATTTCATTGACATATTCGTTCTGGCGCGGCATTACCCGTTTGATGATGACGACCCCACCCGAATCGCGGTCTAGGCGGGTGCTGAGGCTGATATTCGCACCTTCCGGGCCATAGGGGTCAATGCTGGGCACTTCTTTGAGTTCCCACGGACGCGCCCCAAAGCGGAAGTCGGCGGTTGTTAATGCACCCACCGGGCAAATATCGGTGGTGTTGCCGCTGAATTTGCTGTCGAAAGGTGGATCGGAGACTGTGATAATTTGCAGCGCCCGTCCGCGTTCATGGAAGGCCAATACGTCGTCACCAGCCAATTCGTCCGAGAAGCGGATGCAGCGGGCACATTGGATGCAGCGTTCGCGGTCAAGATAAATCAACTCCCCCAGTGGCACATGTTTGGCGAGGTGCAGCTTGTCCTCAAAATAGAAGACCGACACTCCCGGCCCATGCCGCATGGTCAGGTTTTGCAGCGGGCATTCCCCGCCCTTATCACAAACTGGGCAGTCGAGCGGGTGGCTGGTCAGCAGGAATTCGACAATATCTTCGCGGGCTTCCTTGACCTGTTGGGTGTTGGTGCGGATGGCAAGGCCGTCATAGACCGTTTGGGTACAGGCGGTTTGCATTTTGGGCATCCAGCGAATTTTCGGGCTGCCCTGTTCATCCAACAGCACCGCACCGGATTCTTTATCTTTCTCAACCGACCCCATCTCCACCAGACACATGCGACACATGCCTACTGGAGTCATCTTAGGATGATAGCAGAACACAGGAATATCATTGTCGGCATAGAACTTGGCAACATCTACCAAGTTTGTCCCCGCCGGAACTTCATAGCCTACGCCATCTATATAAATTGTTACCATTTTACTCAGCCCTTTTTTGAGCTATAAAACCTCTACAATGTTCTCTCAAAATCAATTTCCCCTACTTAATGGGGGATGCGGATTCTCAAAAAAATCCTGTACCTGCCTGCCGCAAACCTTGTCGGGCGCGGTCAATCAGGGCTTGCTGCAAATAACCCCAGTCGCTGGCTTCCAACTCGACCATGCCTAACAAGATGGCCTGCTCAAAATCGGCTTGGGCGGCGGCGCGGTCATCGGTGGCAAGCCAGTATTCCCCACGCAGCACGTAGTTTACCGCAGCGTCGGGGTGTTGCTCAATGGCCCGATTCAACAGCCGCAAGCGCATATCTACGGTGTTTGCCATTAATCACCCGCTGGCTCCGCTACCTCTTCCACCTGCTTTTTGATCGGGGCAGGCTGTTTGGGTTTGGCCGCAGGAGCAGGAGTCTTGATATAGGCCACGTATTCGCTGCGGAAATGTTTCAAGGTGGCGAGAATGGGATTGATCGCAAAATCGTTCAAGGCGCACAGGCTCTTGCCATTCATTTGCTTGGCGACATTTTCCAATTTTTCAAGATCAAGCATGGTTGCTTCGCCATGAATGACGTGTTCCATCAATTTCGCCAGCCAATGTGTACCTTCACGACAAGGGGTGCATTTGCCACAGCTTTCATGCTTGAAGAATTTAATCATCTTATAGGCGGCCCACACCATGTCGGTGCTTTCGTCCATCAAAATGAACGAGGCCGAGCCGAGCGTTGACCCCAATTTACCAAGCGCCTCATAGGTCATGGGTGTATCCAACATCTGTTCATTCACCGGGATGACCGGGCCAGATGCACCGGAGGGCAGTAGGGCTTTAAAGGCTTTATTGGTGCCCGTGCCACCCGCCTTATCAAACAGCAGTTCACGGAAGGTTGTGCCCAACGGCACTTCATAATTACCCGGACGCGCCACATGCCCACTGACGCTGAAAATCTTGGGGCCGGGGCTTTCAGGTGTGCCGATCTTTTTATATTCCGCCGCGCCGTTGACGAGGATCCAAGGCACATTGGCAAGGGTTTCAACATTATTGACGACGGTGGGTTCATAATAGAGACCGCCGCCTTTTTGGGCTGGGAAGGGTGGACGGACACGCGGCTGACCCAAGAAGCCTTGCAGACTGTTTAGCAGGGCGCTTTCTTCCCCGCAGATGTACGCCCCCGCGCCGAGATGGACAAACATATCACATGACCAATTGCCGCCGAGGATGTTTTGCCCGATCAAATTTTGCTGGCGGGCTTCGGCAATGCAGGCTTCGAGGTTATGGGCCAAATCCCAAAACTCACCCCGGCAGTAAATGTAAACCGCTGTTGCTTGGATGGCATAGGCACAGATCATCGCCCCTTCAATGAGTTGATAGGGGTTCTTTTCCATAATCTGGCGATCTTTAAAAGTGCCGGGTTCGCTTTCGTCGGCATTCACCACCACATATTTCACTGGTTCATTTTTGGGGATAAAGCTCCATTTACGGCCTGCGCTAAACCCCGCGCCACCACGCCCGCGCAAATTGGAGTCAATCACAATATTGATGACTTCCTCCGGGGTATGCTGTGTAACGGCCTTTTTAAAGCCTTCCCATCCCTCATTGGCGGTGTATACATCTAATTTGCCAATATCGGGAATGTCCAAATCGCGCAAGAGTATGTATGCCATGTCCAACCTATCCTGTAAATCCTATTTCAGTGTTTTTATCTGTCATCAACCAGCCAACGATGGCCCCCAAAAAGATTGGGGTGTAGCCCGCGATGGCGACTATTGGCCCAATGACAATCCCTAGTCCAATCGAATAGAAAAGACCATACAATCCAATGACCATCAGGGGGAGGTAAAATACACGCTCGCCCCACCATGCCAGCCCCAACAGCAGTAGTACCCCAATCATTACCGAGATATAGGCTACTGCGTCCACCATACGCCGCGCTAGGTAAGCGGGGGGACGTTCCACTTCAATTTCTGCCCCATTAAAAATCGGCCTGTCTTTACCCATCATGCGATTCCAATGGGAGACACGCTGACTGGGATCAGAATTGAGGTAATCGGGAGGCCATTTCGCGTTAAAAAGGGCAAATGCCACTAAAAAGAATCCTATAATGAGTAATGGCAAACTTACCCAAACCGCGCCCCGTTGATCGTATTGATCTACACTTGGGTCTGGCCTAAATTCCATCGGTTATCCGTTTGGTAACGTACACCATATCCTCATGGACATGGTAGCCTGCCCGCTTAAAAGTGGCGAGGCTGGCAACATTGTCGGTCTCAATCATGGCGGCATAAATGCCAATGCCCTCGGACGCCAGATACTCCTCGGCGGCTTTCACCAACTGCCCACCGATGCCCTGTCCGCGAAAATCGGGATGCACCGCCAGACGATTCACCCAGCCTTTGCGAGTATCATGGGTCGCCATGACCAGCCCAATCAACTGCTCACCTTCATACAACCCAATCACGGCTTGAATCCCACGTGCCATCTGCTGTTCAAAGGCTTCACGGGAATCACGTCCGGTGGGTTTGACGGTGGTCAATCCAGCGGCTTTCCATAACTCCATGATGGCGTCGTAATCGTTGACGGTCAGGCGAACAGGTGCAGAAGGCATTTAGAAGACGCTCCGATTAATCCGCAGCCGAATCTTTGGCGTCGGCCCGCCACTGATCGAGCAATGCTTTCATCTTGTCCATGTCCAAATTTTCGACATAGTGGAAATTGCATTGCAGCATCGGTGCTTTGTCGCACGCGGCAAGGCACATCACATGCTCAACGGTGAACATGCCGTCCTCGGTTGTGCCGCCCTCTTCAATCCCAAGATGTTGCAGTAGCGCTTCATGGAATTGATCGGCGCCGCGCAGGGCACAAGGAAAATCAGTACACACCTGTAACCAATATTTGCCTTTGGGTTTTTCGGAATACATCGTGTAAAAACCCGCGATGCTTTTGACCTGCGTGGGGTCAATTTCGCACAGCACAGCCACTTCTTCAATGGCTTCGGGTGATACCCAGCCAAATTCTTCCTGTGCGACATACAACAGCGGCATTACCGCCGAGCGTTTGTCAGGATATTTGCTGAAAATTTTGTGGATACGTTCCGCGTATTTTTCTGCCAGCACAATCTTTTCTCCGGCATGTTGGATGGCTTACCCATCCCGTCTAATCATCTTTGTTTTTGTAGGGGTAGGGTCTCAGACCCACCCCCTTTTGCTTTCTTATCTATCGCAGTCCCCCAGCACAATATCAATGCTGCCGATAATCCCTACAAGGTCGGCAATCATGTGATTTTTGGAAAGTTTTTCCAATGCGCTGAGATTGACAAACGATGGGGTACGGAAATGCACCCGCATCGGGTTGGGTGATCCATCGCTGGCGAGGAAGCAACCCAATTCGCCGCGTGGCCCTTCAATCGAAACATATACTTCGCCTTTGGGTGGACGGAAACCTTCTGTCCACAGCTTGAAGTGATGAATGACCGCTTCCATGCTGCGGCCAAGTTCGGCACGCGGCGGCGGCACATATTTGCGATTGTCCGAACGGAACGGCCCTTTTTCTTTTTGCAGGCGTTTCATGCCCTGT
Source organism: Chloroflexota bacterium (assembly GCA_024434115.1). Taxonomy (GTDB): domain Bacteria; phylum Chloroflexota; class Anaerolineae; order Aggregatilineales; family J027; genus CFX10. The sequence continues at coordinate 212,298 of QMIT01000006.1, read as the reverse complement.
TCGATAATCCGCAGGCTTTGGCGCATTTCGGCAATCCGCACGATGAAACGGTCATACACGTCGCCGTGCTGCCCCAGCGGAACATCAAATTCAAACTGCTCATAGGAAGAATAGGGCATGGCTTTGCGGATGTCCCAATTGACGCCTGAGCCACGCAGGGCCGCCCCGGTTAACCCATAAGCGACAGCATCTTCGGCACTGATGAATCCAATCCCCTGCGTCCGGTCAACAAATACAGGATTTTGGGTGATGATTTTGTCATAGTCGTCAATCTTGGCCGGGAAGGTATCCAACACATTTTGGACAGCGCCTTCAAATTCATCCGGCAGATCACGCCAGAGGCCACCCGGACGGAAATAGGTGCTCATCATGCGCTGGCCGGAAACCAGTTCAAAAATATCGAGCAGCACTTCCCGTTCACGGAAGGCATAGGTCATGGTGCTGGTCACACCCAAGTCCAACCCGCCAATGCCCATCCAAACCAGATGGCTGTTGATACGGGTCAGTTCTGCCAACACCACGCGGGCAATTTGGGCACGCATGGGCACATCGAGTTCAAACAACTTTTCCATCGCAAGGCAGTAGACCAGACCATTGCCCATCGGGTTGAGATAATCCATGCGGTCAGTCATGACGATGGACTTCTCGTAGGTCTTGTACTCCATATTTTTTTCAATGCCCGTATGGAGAAAGCCGACATCGGGGATGCAGCTTAGGACTTCTTCGCCTTCCAATTCAAGAATCACACGCAAAACGCCGTGCGTGCTGGGGTGTTGTGGCCCCATATTGAGAATCATGCTCTCGCCAGAAAAGGCTTTTTCTGAAACCAGCCCTTTTAGCTCTTCAATGTTGCCTTCCCAGACGGCATGATGCGTTTGAGGGTCTGCGGTCATTTCACTACCTGCCTATTTCTTTGCAAACGGCTTGTGTTTGGCAATTTCATCATAGTTGAACGAGAACTGCACCGTTTCGTATCCCAGCGGGTAATCTTTGCGCTGTGGATAGCCTTGCCAATCATCCGGCATAAAGATGCGGCGCATGTCGGGATGACCGGAAAACACGATGCCCATCATGTCATAGGCTTCACGCTCTTCCCAATTTGCACTCGGCCAGAGTTGGGTCATCGAGGGAACCGGGGCATCCCCGTCACTCCACAGCACTTTGAGACGCAGACGGCGGTTAAACGCCATTGAATAGAGGTGATAACACACGCCAAAACGTGGCTCGGCAGGGTAATAATCTACTACCGTAATATCGGACAGCAGGTTATATTTCAGTCCGTCAGCATCACGCAGATGTTGGGCAACCTCGATGATTTTCTCGGCTTTGACAATCACGGTCAGTTCGCCGCGAAATTCTTCTGAACCTTCAACCGCATCACCAAAGGTATCTATCAGGGTTTGTTTGGGGTCAAGGGGGTGTGACATGGTGTTATTTCCCTGCCCATTCGTACCACTTCATTTCCTTGACTTTTTCGTGCAAGGTCATGAAGCCATGAATGAGTTGTTCGGGGCGCGGTGGGCAGCCCGCAACATACACATCTACTGGTACAATTTCGTCCACACCTTGCACAATCGCATAGTTGTTGAAGACCCCGCCGCAGGAGGCACAGTCGCCCATCGCCAGCACCCACTTGGGTTCGGGCATCTGGTCGTACAGTTGACGCAGCACGGGGGCCATCTTGCGGCTAACCCGTCCGGCGACAATCATCAAATCGGCTTGGCGTGGGCTGGCCCGCATCAGTTCCATCCCGAAGCGCGACGCATCATAATAGGGCGCTTGGGTACTCATCATTTCAATGGCGCAGCACGCCAGACCAAACAACATCGGCCACATCGCACGGGTGCGGCCCCAATTCACAGCGTCTTCCAACTTGGTAGTGACGACGCCTAGATTGCCAAGTTTGCTGCTTACTCCCATTCGAGACCTCCAATTAACCATTCATACGCAAAACCGACGGTCAAGATGAAGAAAAAGACACCCATCACCAATAAACCATAGAGTCCTAAATCGCGGAAAATCACTGCCCAAGGCAGGAAAAAGATCACTTCAATATCGAACAAAATGAATAACATGCCCACCCGATAAAATTTAATCGGTACTTTTCGCATCCCGCCGCCGATGGGCCGCATCCCGCTTTCATAGACCGCTTGTTTGCGCGGTTCGGGATTGTAGGGGCCAAAGATGCGGGAAAGGAAAATGATCAAAATGCCGACACCAGTCGCCAACAAAAATAGGGGCAGGATGGGAGCGTAATCAGATAACACTGTCGTCTCCGAACATGATTGCGATTGTTCAATTTAGCACAATTGAGTGGTGAGAAGTTTAACATCCGTAAGAATAACTGTCAAACTTATTCAAAAAATTGACTTAACCGAATTTAATCCTCTACCAACCAATTTGCGACGGAAGTTTAACACACCACTCAACATCTAGCCAAACGATTTCTCGTGGCAAGTTGCCAGCCATTTTTTGTAAATCTAATGCGGTGAATTCAAAGTGGATTCTCAACCCGCTTTGGCAACTTATGAAGGCAAAATCACGCCGTATGGATTGGAGTGTTGGAATGGTTATTCAAATAATCGAGAGTATGCTGTCGCAGAGTTGCAGTCATTAGAAGCTGAACGGTTATTGACACTTAAATTGAGCGCGTGGATTATTGCTTTGTCTCGTGAATAGGTTGTAATCTTATCCCCATCCCCTAATCCATCCCAATAAGGAAAGGGAACGCCTTTAATTCAGGCATCTTTCCCTTTCAAATACTTGCCCGTGCCAATCAAGGGGTGGCATAAAATGTGTAGCCATAGGTATGTGCGGGCGGAATCCCCTCAAAAATAACCACATGCACTTTGCCATCTTTTAGCGGCCCGACATTGACTTGATATTCACCTGTGGTGAGTTTGTATACGCTGATGTTCTCTACATGAGCAATCAGAACATTTTCGGAAGGAAATTCGGGCAGTGCCGTCAATTCTGCTTCTGTTATATAAAGGGCAGGTTGCCAAATCGCATTTTCATTCAGCGCCCAAATCTCAATAAATAGGTTGCCATCACGTGCTGCTGCAAAGGTGGGGGTATAGATGACAACAGGCATGGTCGCCACACGATTGACTCGCCACAATCCCGCTGCTTCCTCTGTAGTAAATGGATTGCTTGGGGTTATGGGGGGCGTTGCGATGTTAATCCCAACCGTCAGTGTATAACTCATGGTGTTGCCAGATGGAGTAGGGCTGTGAGCGCACCCAATCCGCACGATAATGGGCAGATTGCCTGTTGCTGTCGCTTGGGCGGTGTAGTGGGTTGTGCCTGAAAATAAAAATCCTGAGTAGGGGATAGGATAAGTTGTGCCGTCAATTTCAATCTCAAGCAGCGTAATCCCACACCCAATCGTGCCAGTGTAATCGAGAGTGACATCCAAAAGATCACCTGCCTCAACCAGAATCGTATAGGTTTGCGAAGGCGACCCGCTTGGGCTTGGGCCACTTGATACTGAGCCGGTAAAAACGTGGGTAGTGGGAGGGGTGCCATACACCGACCCTAGCTCAAATCCAAACGTATACAATAGAGCCGCAATGAGCAATAAACGCCGAATGTGTCTCATCAGAATACTCCTTTACGTTTTACGGTGGCTTAAGACGGGGCAGCAAAGTAAGAGGCCAACAGGGGTGACAATACAGTGAAGGCTGCGGTGGGGCAGCAACCTCATGATAAACAACCTCCTAAGCTACTGAATGATTTTACGCCTCAATCAGTACGCAGGCAGTGATTTTTAGCATCATTTCTGAGTGCTTAGATGGCATTTGCCGCCTTGAATTTAGCTCATTTGTGCTACGACTCTCAACCATAAATCCGTAACAGTTGTTACGCTTTTATGGTTGAGCAGTATATTTGATCTTAATGCTTGGCGGCGAATCGGCGGAGGCTATTCTTGCAAATTGAGGGCTTCGAGTAATTGATAGGCTTTGATGGCGAGATGCAAATTCAACTGCACGTCGGCATCGTCCATATCGAGTTGGGTGATTTCAGCAATGCGGTTGAGCCGATAGACCAGCGTATTGCGATGCACATTTAACTGTTTGGCGGTGGCTGCCATGTTGCCATTATTGCCGAAATAGACCGACATGGTGAGCAGCAAATCACTGTGATTTTGGGCATCATACGACAAAATATCAGACAGCCAATCTTGGCAGAAGCCCTGCAAATGGCGATGGTCTTGTACATTCAGCAGCAGCTTGCTTAGACTTAAATCGCCAAAAAAGCTGGAACGTGTCCCATCCCAGATTTGCTCGGTCAAGGTCAGGGCGCGTTCGGCCTCATCAAATGAGCGGCGGATTTCGGTCAGGCCCAAGCCGGGTCGTCCCACACCACACACGACATTGCCCCCCAACGTTTCCGACATTTTTTCGCAGATGCTCTTGGCATACTGTTTCATACGTCCGGTGTGTTGGGCACGTTCCAATGGGAGGAACAAAATGGTGCGATCTGCATGTTGGCCCACAATGGCGGAAATGCGGCGCATACTGACCTCATGTTTGACATGCTCGGTCAATTGTTCGGGCCGAATCGGTTTCGGTGGGCGTTTGGGATTTCGCCCCGGAGTCCAGCGCATGACCACAATCACATAGACCTGCTCGGCACTGTAACCGGTTTGCTCGGCACGGGCCAAAATCATATGGTCGTCGGCGGAATAACCTTCTAGCCACGATGAAATCCAATCGCTGCGGGAGCGTTTTTCGGTGGCTTCATTCGCCCGCAGTTTCGACAGCAGCAATCCGCACACAATCGCCCCACGATTCAGCGTAATGTGGGTGAACTCATCCGTCTCGGTACGGGTCTTAAGCGCTGTCAGATAACCGATCACTTCATTATCGGCGTGCAGGGCGATGCTCAGGCTCTGGGCACTTTCCAAAATGGAGCTATCCATACGGGTGGGACGGGCATTATCGGCAAAATGGGCCACCAATCCGCTGTCTTGCAGCATCATATAGTGCTGATGCCATTGCAGCAATTTTTCCGACTCGCCATCGGGTAGACCATAAACCAGACGCAGCCGTCGGGCGTCGTGCAGGAACACTGGCAGGCGGGTAATGTTGGCGAGGGTTTTGACCACCTGCGGCAGGCCGTGATTGCTAGTGACATGCCGCGTCAATTCCTGTTGGAGTTCTTGGTCGCGCTGTTCGAGAATGCTCTGGCGTTCCATCAAGAAACGAATAATGCCGCGTTCGACCTTTTCCGCTGAGGCGTCTTCTGGCAGATAAATGACGGCCATCTGATAACGGGCAGCGGCTTCAAATGCGAGGACACTGACAACCCCTTGAATACACAAGACCCGTACCCGCGTTTCGGCCAGTTTGCTGATAATCCATGTCATGTCGCGGTCAGCATCTTTACGATTTTCAGATGTTCCGAGGGGGACGATGATAAATTCACCCTCAGCGGCGCTATTCAGGGAGGCTGGTTCAGGGGCGACCAATCGTGCCCAGTTGACCCGCGTTTCATCACTGCCACTGACCAGAAACGCCCCATTTGGCAAGATATTCTGGTCAAATAAAGTTCGCAGCGGAACCGAAGGCATGGGCAATTTCATCGCCCGAAATCTAGAGGTAAGGGCTGAGTTACTAATCAATGACATGCCTGCTTTGCCTTTGCTTGGACATCCCAAAAGCGTAGCGTAAGACTTGTGAAATTGCAAACAAAGTTTCTACAAAACACTGAATACAACCAATCGCGCAAACTTCATACCAAAGGGGTATAAATTGCAGCGGCGAATGCTGTGTTGTAGGGTATATCAGAACTGCTTAAATTTAAATGCTAGACTTGGAATTGTCCATCTTTATAAAACAGTTCGCCATCTACCAAAATCTCGCTCTCGTGGCGCATATCACAAATAAAATCCCAATGGATGCTAGACCGATTGAGGCTGCCACTTTCGGGATAACCTGCACCAACCGCCATATGCAGGGTTCCACCGATTTTTTCGTCAAAGAGGATGCTCTTGGTAAACCGTTGAATACCATAGTTTGTACCGATGGCAAATTCGCCCAAATAGCGTGACCCTTCGTCGCTGTCTAGCTGACTAATCAGATAATCCTCATTTTTCTTGGCGGTGGCCTTCACCACCTTGCCATTTTCAAAATAGAACTCGACCCCTTCGACTTCGCGTCCATTTTTTACGGCGGGATAGCTAAATTTCACCCAGCCATTGACCGAGTTTTCAACCGGGCCAGTAAAAATTTCGCCGTCGGGCATGTTGGCATCGCCATGACAATTGATGAACGTGCGCCCGTCAATCGAGACAGTCAGATCAATACTCGGCCCGCGTGCCACCATTTGTTTTTTGCCACGCAGCCAATCCACCAAACGCGCTTGATTAGTGCGTAGTTCTGACCAGCATTGAATAGGGTCGGGTTGGTCGGCAAAGGTCGCCTTATAAACAAAATCCTCATAGTCGCTGAGGCTCATATCGGCATCTTGAGCATAGGCGGGGCAGGGATATTGCGTGACTGTCCACCGCAAACTGCCCTCGGCGCTGCGCTGCATATAGGTCTGCATCAATTCGCGGCGGGAATTTTGGCGGATGCGTTGCTTGGAAGGGTCAACTCCGGTCAGGCCACGTGTGTTGCTGCTGGCCCGTACCGCGATCATGGCATCAATTTGTTCCATCATGGGTTTTTCAATGGGCGCAATCCATTGCAGTTGATCTTCGTTGGCTTCACGCAGGATAATTTCTTGAATATCGTCGCTACCCAAGAATATGGTTGGGTTGCCACCTGCCCGCAATACTTGTTCCACGACGGCATTCACCAGCGGTAAGCCGTTCACATCCCCATTGATCAGAACCCAATTGCCGGGTTGTACACCAATCGAGTAATTTACCAAAATATCCGCCAATTTTTGGGTGCGAGGGTCTGCCATCATCTACTCCTAAGTATGAAAGTGTAATTGCACCCTCTGAATATACTCGCCTCCTCCACTCTCTACAATAGATTCTTGTAGATTTTGGACGCTGCTCGGCTATACTTTGATGGGATGAGGACATCTGTTTGTCGAGAGGATTGCCACCCATGTTGACCCCCAAACGCACTCGAATTTGGGCCGGAATAGGTTTTTTGGTACTTTCGATCATGGGCGGTCTCTCGTTGCCAGCGCGGGCAATTCAGTCTCCACCCACCTATACGCCCTATCCAACCTATACCCTTTATCCCACCTACACCCCATACCCGACCTATACGCCTTTTCCTACCATCGCCCCTACCGGAACGCCGGATGCACGGGTGACACTGCCGCCGCCGATCACCGATGACCAGATGGAAGGGATTGTACGGGAGTGGCGGATTGGCAGTCGCTATGTACACGGCACCGGGGTCTTTAGTATGGGGGATTTGCCGGGGTGGGATCGCCAACAGCGCGGAGTGGTTGAGGAAGCGTATGTGGTCTACAGCAATATCCTGCTGGCAAGTTTTGTGGAGATCGGTGTGGTGGAATGGTCTGGAGGCAGCAGCACCGACGCGGCACGGGATTGGTTTAATGAAGAGGCACTGGCGGAAATTTGGAGCGCGTATGATTCGTTTAAAGAGGTCAAGAGTGAAAATTCAGGGGATACCCTGACGCTGGATTATCTATTGATGTTCCGGCAAGCGCCATTTCTGGGTGAGGTCTATTTACATCCGCTCGGCAATCAGATTGTAGTGGTAACGATTGTCGTGCCGGCCAATTCACCGCGTCTCATTACCCTCTTGCACAAACTCATCATCCCGACTATCTTAGTCAACGAAGAATTTGAGGGTGAGGTGGCCTACAGTGTCGAAGTAGACTGACTATGAAAGCCACCGTGCTGAATTTAGTCTATGCTCATCAAAGCCCAATAATGGGGGCCAAAATCCGAATTTCTACCTAACCTATGACAAAAATCGCCCTAGTAATTGAAGCTGATCCAGATATGGCGGGTTTTTTGGCGACTGTCCTTAAACGCCGCTTTGATAAGGTAGTGGTTGCAGCCACGATTGGTGAAGTGTGGCAGTTGTTGCGGGTGGCGCGGCTGTATCCCGATGTTCTACTGATTAATTCAGGGAGGCATCCGGCGTTGGGGACGACCCTGCTGCGGGAAATACGCCAGATGCCACTTTTAAGCTCACTGCCGATTGTTTTGATTTTGGAAGGCGAGAGTCGGCGGCGGCAATGTCAAGAGTATCAAGATGACCAGACGCACCTCTTGGTTCATCCTTTTACCTATCCAGAACTGAACACCGCACTTGAAAACGCTTTAGCCCGGCCTGCCAGTCATGTCTAAGTATGTGTAGGGAAGAATGTCCTAGTCCACCAATCTGGATACCGCAATCACGACGAGCGCTCCCACAAAGGCAACCAAGACGTCCGCCGGGGTTAAGGTGCCACTTAGAATTTTGGGTAGGTCATCATTCAAGTTCAAAACATCAAATAGAAAACCACCAACCAGCGCCCCCAATACCCCAATCACCGTATTACGAATCCAGTCAGCCCTTTTAGCGGCGGCCTGTCCCCGCAGGATAGCAGCCGCAGCAGTTCCCGCTACTGCCCCGACAATCAATAAGGCCAAAATATCTTGCGATTCCATTGATCCCTCCGAGGTTATGGTTGGACGGCGATTTTACCGAAAATTTCGCGGGTCGGCGTAATTTCGGGTGTGGCAACTGGCGCAAGGGTTACTGTGACGGTTTGCGGCTCTATCGTGACGGTTGCGACATTGACCAGCGAATCTTGGAGGAGGCGTACCTGTACAGGGACATCCACCTGTGGGCCAGCGGCACGACCGCTCAAATCTATCGTCACGCTGATGTCCTCAATCGTTAGGGTCTCAATCAGCGGTTGTGGCCCAATCACGACCACACTGACAGAATCGGGCAGCATAATCGCGGTCAGGGTCGGGTCAAGATTGGCGATTTGGATGGGGACTTCATCAAAGTTGGCGGTCCCGATACGTGGGGAGATGGCAATCGTCACGGTGATCAGTTGTGTTTCGGATTGCAACTGTACTCCATCCGGCAAAATGACCTGCACGTTGCGGCTAAAAGTGCCGGTTTGCCCCGTAATATCAATGGGTTCGGTTTGGACGATGCCGCCCATCGCATTAATAATATTGGTATCGCCCTGCACGATGATGGTTTCGGGTTCAACCGTATACCCTTCGACACGATACCCCTCGGCGGGTTCTCCTGTGTAGACGGGTTGCACGGTTAACAATCCTTCTAAGGCTTGAATTTCCACCTCACAGGTGACGTTTTCAGGCTCAATACTAAGCTGACCCAACAGGCGGTTATCAATGGCAGTGTTGTTCTCATCTACCAAAGTGACAGCACGGGTGATGCTGCGTGAGGCGGTATAGGATTGTAGATTGAGACGGGCTTGGGCGGCAATCACCACATCTACTAAGGTCGCAGGGCCACTTACCAACACCTCTGGCGGGTTACATTTGGCCGGGGCAGTGGCGGGGTAGGAGTAACCGGGGGGAGGTTCGACCACAACGATGGGCTGTACTTCGACATAGCGTTCTTTGACCTGTACCATTTCAACCGAGATGGTGGCTGGCGAAATGCTAATGACCCGACCACGTGGCCCGTCGGATTTGATACGCCCCTCCAACTCAATTTCATATTGACCGGGAGCGAGACCACGCAAATCGGCCCAAACTTCAATATCATTGCTTTGCAGGATGTCCCACGTGCTGCGCGGGGCACGGATGGTGACACGGCTGGTACGGATTTCACCCGCGGTGGCGATATGAACAATATCGGGGTCTTCGATAAAGCGGATGCTGATGGTCTGGGCAAAGTCGCGCTGTTGGATCGGGTTGGCCTCTAACGTGGCGATAATCCAGATGAGGAAGGCTAGTACCACCGAGGTCACGATCCACGCACTGTTGGCGATGATAAACTGAATCGCGGGCAGTTTTAGGAGTTCTGCACGCAGGCGGTTCATTGGCCGATGTTCCCTTCGCGGTTCACAAGACCGACCCATCGTCGCAATTTTTCTAAGCGGTTGGACTCAGCCAGAGAGGTATCTGAGGCATCTTCTGGATTGGCACCATAAAAGGTCAGCAAAATGGTGGAAAGGCGGGTGGCATCTAAACGTCGAATCATGCGTCCGCCGTTGCTCACACTGATTTGGCCCGTTTCTTCAGAGACGGTTACCACCACCGCGTCGGAAATTTCCGACATGCCCAAACTGGCACGATGGCGAGTACCGAGTTTGCGATCCCCTAGATTACGCCCTGAACTGAGAGGCAGCACACACGCCGCCGCCATCACCCGATCTCCCCGTACAATCACCGCGCCGTCATGCAGCTCGGTTTTGGGCCAAAAAATGGTCAGGAGGAGTTGGGGTGTAATTTCGCTATCCAAATGGATGCCCGTACTGATAAATTCATCCAAGCGATTTTGACGCTCTAGGACAATCAACGCACCATGTCGTCGTTCGGAAAGGCGTCCGGCGGCTTGGCAAATGGCATTGACCACCATTTCGCGTTGGGTAATGGAATTTTGGCGGAAGCCCATGCTGGCGCGTCCCAGTCGTTCAAAGGCACGGCGTAGTTCGGGTTGGAAGATGATGGGGATGGCGACGGCGGTCATGGTGATGATGCCTCGCAAAATCCAATTAAAGGCCACCAGATTGAGGATGCTGCTTAACAGGCCGATGACAACCATGACTACGATGATGCCACGCAGTACCAGCAGGGTTTGCGTCCCCCGGACAAGAAACGAAGCCCCGAAAATCAACAATGCCACCAGTAAAATATCTATGATGGCTTGTGAATCAATACTCTGGATTGTCCAAACTAAGTCCATGTTGGGTCAGTATTCCAGCGGCATCAAGGTCTTTCTGCGATTATTATGGCTTAAATAAAAAAATGTCGAAAGTAGGGATTAGGCCTCATCTGAAAACGCGCTATCTTGTACCACTACACGGCTATAATAAATGGCATCTTGCGAATTGAGACGGGGCGTATAGTAAACGTGCAGCAGTAGGTTGGTAAAATTCAATTTGAGGCGTGTCAATTCCCCCTCCACCAAAGCAAGAGTTTCAGCAGGGATTTCGCCACCGATTCCAGAGGTCATTTCGATTTCTTTACCCACCCGATCTAAAAGCACCCAACGTTCTAACATGAGTAACCCTTTGTTTGTCCCTTTTATCCCATATTATAAATCACTTCGGTGGAATGCTGGTTGCGAATTAGCACTAGAATTGACTACACTTAGTCTTTGGAACTCTTAATTTAGTTGCGGGGGTTGAGGTGTATACCGACCCATCAAGCTGGACATGTATTCACCCCAAATTGGGGCTTTATCGCTATGAAGGGATGGCGCAGCGGCGTTCACTTCCCTCTAAGCCGATATTGTTTTTGCACGGTACCTTGTCCAGCCATCGTGCTTGGAGTAAGTTGGCGGAACAACTTTGGGCTGAGGGGGCGAATTACATTTATGCGATGGATGTCGAAAGCCTGCATAACGCCGTCACCATGCCCCAATCTTCGATCTATCTGGCGGAGGTCATCCAATTTTTGTTGGATGTCGAACGCGGCGGGGAATCTGAATTGGCGCTGATTGCGTATGCCGCCGGAGCGGTGAATGCGTACCGCTATTGGCTAGAATATGCCGATCAGTCGCGCCTCATGATGTTGTTTTTAATCGCTGCGCCACATGACCGCACTACGTTTCCTCTGTTGCGGGAAATCTATATCAACGCCGGGGTGGAGAATAATCAGCCACGCCCATCGGATACATTTCAAAATTTCACACGGGTCGAGGCGGTACAAGCCCAATCCTCCACCGTGTTGGTCAACATTTTTGGCAATTTGATGGGGCCGGACTTTGATGGAGTAGTGCGTGGCTTGCGACTGCCGGAAGCAATTAATCAAGTGCTGCCGCTAGATCATCAAGGCCTGAATAAAGATCAGCGGGTCGCCAAGATTATTTTAAGTTATTTGCAGGGCGAATATTATCAGGTCAAATTGAAATTGGTGGGTCTGCGATTGCGTCGAGAGGATGCGGACGGTTTATCGGGGCCAGTCGCGTTTGAAGTAGATCGCCATCGTACCCCGCCGGATACTGTGTTTCAGGGGATTACCGAACGGCTCTATTTGTTTGAAGAGCGAGTTCCGCCGATCTACACGATGGCCTATCCGATCTCGGCGAGTTCCGCCACCATTACCTTACAGTTACGAGATTTAAGCAATGTATCGAGCCGCCGCCGCCGCATGTATACCCGGCTGCATATCCCCTTGAAAAAAGATGAGGGCAGTATCCATTCCATGCAAGACAGCGAGGGGTCGGATTTGTTGTGGCGGGTAACGTGCCAGCGGATGCCTATCGTCTTGGGTGAATGGTCAAAGGAACTGCCGGATATTGGACGGGGCATCTAGCGAGTTTGAAATATAGGGGAAATCAGTGAAATTAGAAGCCTTACTTGGTCATCTATTCGTAGTAGGGGGGCGCTCACTCAGCAGCAAACCACCGGGGGCATTGGTACAGGTCGCCCCGCGCCGCGCCCATCGGACTCGTGAGAACGATACCCTGTTTGTGTTGATTACCCCGGCTGGGCAAGCCCAAGTTTCGGCGAGTTTTTATGAGAATTTGGCAAAGGTCGCCTCCGAGAATTATTTTAAGTCGCGGGTGGGGGTGACGGGAGCGCTGCGTGAGGCGTTTAATGCCATTAATGCCGCTATTCAGGAGCAGAATCAAAAACAGGCCACCGATTATCGAGCCGGGGCGTTGTTGATGGTCAAGCGCGGCGAAGAAATCTTTTTGGCGCGGTCTGGCACAACCCTGTGTGTATCACGACAAGCAGGCCAATATGTGACGTTTCCTGATGACCCCGACATGATTAATCTGATGCCGCTGGGGTCGCAAACCAACCCGGTACTCGAATTTGCCCATTATGCGCTGCAAGCCAACGATATGTTTGTGCTGGGAGATGCGGGTTTGGCCGTCGTGACCGATGAGATGTTGCAAAAAGCGACAGGCACAGGCGACATCAATCAGGTGTTGGAAGTTTTGGAGAAGGCCGTCCAGCGTCAAGCCTTTGCATCGGTGGTGCAATTTGTTGGGCCAGACGGGGCACCTGCGCCTGCTGCACCGTCACAGCCAATTGTGACCACTGCGACGCCTGAACCCCACCCTGAAATCCGCAGTGAAGTTATTCCAACAATGGAATCCGTGCCAGCGTCGCCTATTGAGCCAACTCCTATGGCATCAGGCGAGTTTCCCGATGCCGCTCCGGTGGTCAGTGAAATAGCGCCACCTAGCGATCCGGCGGGATTAGAAACAGGGGAAGAAGTGCCGCTGCGCCCTGAATCCCCTATCCGATCCGATGTCCCCTCTAAGGAATCCGAGCAGTTGGGAGTACCACGCACGCTGGTGGTGACGGTGTTGATGCTGATTTCCAATGCGCTGGCGGGGATTGCACGGGCGACCAATGCGGCCCTTGACCGTATTTTGCCTGAGCCGGAAGAAGGTCGGCGGGACGGCAAAGTGGTGCCGATGAACGTGGTGGCCTTAATTGCGATTGTTGTGCCGACGATTATTGCGATTATCGTGGTGGGGTTGGTGCTATCCGAGCGCGATACCACCAATTTTGAACAATATCGCACGGACGCGGTGTCGGCAGTCGAAGAAGCCCGCACATTTGGGCAAGATACCAACGGCGACGCGAAGACCGGACTGGAATTGTGGAATATCGCCTTGACGCTGACCCGTCGTGCCTACAACGAAGACCCGGAAGACAGTGAAATCCGCGAGATGTTGATTGAGGCCCAAAACAATATTGACCGTTATGATCGGGTGCGGCGGGTACAGGTCACTAAACTGCGCGAGTTTGGCGAGAATGCCGATTTACGCGGGCCGATTATTTCCGCCAATACGGTTGATATTTACACACTCGATAAGGCGCGGGGGGCGGTCTTTCATGATACGATGGATTCCTCTGGAACAAATATTATCCAAGAACGCGATATAGCCGTCATTCAGCGGGGAATGCGGGTGCGCGAATTTACGGTTGCCAATCTGGTAGACATTGAATGGATTGGTAACGATGGCGGGGCGGATCAGGATAATGCACTGGCGGCACTCGACGAAAACGGGCTGTTGATTACCTATAACCCGACTTTTCCACCCGCGACGGGGATTCAATTGGTGAAGCCGCCGACGTGGAATCGCCCGGTAGCGATTGCCCTCTGGCGACAAAATTTTTATATCTTGGATGCGGGCGCGAATCAGATATGGCGTTATGAGCCGGTAGACGGGGCGTATTCTGAACAACCCTCCGAATATTTTGTGGGCAGCGAACGGCCTAATCTGACCGGGGCAGTAGATTTTGCGATTGACGATCAAGGCTCAATTTATATCCTGTTTGGGGATGGGTCGTTGGAAAAATATCGAGGGGGGCAAGCGGAAACCTTCGATTGGTTCAATGCGCCAGTGGATGGATTTACCAATGGGCGGGCGCTGTTTATTGATAACAACCCCATTTCCTATTCGCTCTATGTCGTTGACCGTGTGCATCAAGGTGTGTATAAAGTGTCGTTTGGTGGTGAGGTTAATGACGGGTACAAGCCTGCTAATCAACTGAATGCATTTGATAACCTGACCGGGGTGGCGGTGGACAGTTCGCGGGGCTATGCGCGGATGTATGTGCTGTCGGGGAATTCGTTGTATTTGATTAGCCCGTAGCCCAATACGACCTCACCCCCCGACCCCCTCTCCAATTTGGCGAGGGGGAGCAAAATGCCTATTTAATGCTCATCTCCATAATTCATGAAATCGTGTGGGTGAATGACGCTGATACTTGGTATTGAAACTTCATGCGATGAAACGGCGGCGGCAGTCGTCGAAAATGGACGCTGGCTGCGCTCGAATGTCATCGCCTCGCAAATTGATCTCCATGCCCAATACGGCGGCGTGTTTCCCGAAGTGGCGGCACGGGCGCATATCGAGGCGATTAGCCTGATTGTGCATGAGGCGCTTGAAAAAGCCGGGGTAACACTGGATGAGATTGACGCTCTCGCATTGACTCGTGGGCCGGGATTAGCGGGGGCGCTGCTGGTGGGGGTGAATTTTGGCAAGGGCCTCGCATTAGGACGCGATTTACCCATTTTTGGCATCAACCATCTGGAAGGACACATTTATTCCAATTGGCTGACCGAACCCGAACGCGAAATCGTTTTCCCCGTCCTAAATCTGATCGTGTCAGGCGGGCACACCGAATTGGTATTGATGACCGATCACGGCACGTATCAATTGTTGGGGGAGACGATGGACGACGCGGCGGGGGAGGCGTTTGATAAAGTGGGGCGGTTGCTCGGTTTGCCCTATCCCGGCGGGCCATCTATTCAAAAAGTGGCACAAAATGGCAACCCGACGGCCTATGATTTTCCGCGTGCGATGTTGGACGAAGGACTAGATTTCAGTTTTTCGGGACTCAAGACGGCGGTGATGCGGGCGGTGCGGCCTCCCCAGATAGGCAAGCGGGTCGCGGGGGCAGAAAGCATGAAATCGGGTGAGATACGGCCTGATATTTCGATTGCCGATGTCGCAGCGAGTTTTCAGGCGGCGGCAGTTGAGGTGCTGGTCAAGAAAACCCTGCAAGCGGCGGTGGTATCGAACGTAACCGAGATTTTGATTTCAGGCGGAGTCAGCGCAAATGGGCCATTGCGGGAAACGATGAAACAGGCCGCACCGATGCCCGTCCGTTATCCCCCCCTGTCGCTTTGTACCGATAACGCGGCGATGATTGCGGCGGCGGGCTACTATCGGTTTGTGGCGGGTCAGCGCGATAATTTGGCGATGGATATTATCCCGACATGGCCTCTGAATGAACTTTTACCGTATAATGGGGCTAATGGGAAAGGGTAGTCTGATGCTGCATGAGAAGTTATATACCCCGACAGAATTTTGGGAATTTGTTCAACAGCCCGAAAACGCGGGCCGCTGGTTTGAATTGGTGCAAGGGGAGATTGTTGAAGTGCCGCCACCTACGATTTTACATACCTTGATTGGCACGGCTTTTGCTCGATTTTTAGGAAATTTTGTGACGACCCATCATCTCGGTTATGTGACAGCGGATGGGGGGGCGTATGTGTTGGGGCCGGGCGTGATCTATGTGCCGGACGCGGCCTATATTTCCTATGAACGTGCCCCGCATGTGCCGGAAAAATATTTTTTATCCGCGCCGGATTTGGCGGTTGA
Source organism: Chloroflexota bacterium (assembly GCA_024434115.1). Classification (GTDB taxonomy): domain Bacteria; phylum Chloroflexota; class Anaerolineae; order Aggregatilineales; family J027; genus CFX10. The sequence continues at coordinate 196,084 of QMIT01000006.1, read as the reverse complement.
AATCGTATCCCCAAACGATAAACCGCATGAGGTTCAAAAAAAAGTGGCGAATTATTTGGAGGCGGGGACAAAGTTGGTGTGGGTGGTTTATCCCGAAGAAAAAGCGGTCTATGTGTGGCGTAAAGCCGATGAAGGCCAGATGCTGGTGAAAAAAGTTGACCTCAATGGTGTATTAGAGGGCGATGAGGTGCTGCCGGGTTTTCAATTGGCAGTGCGCGATGTGTTTCCTGAGTAAATTGCAGTAAGCCAACGCGATGATCTGGCGATGGATATTATCCTAACATGGCTGCTTAATGGACTGCTGCCGTATAACAAAACGACCCACACTGCGTAGGTGTAGGTCGCTCTGGCAAGCTATGTGAAAATTGGGGTTTTAGACTTGTGCCGTCCCCCGTGCTGCTTTCAGTACGAAGAGCAGGACGAGCGCCCCAAAGAAAGCTACCAAGATACTGGGGATATTGATGCCGCTGACATCGCCCCCAATATTGAGCAGGTCAAGGACGAGGCCGCCGATGACGCCGCCGAAGATGCCGACCATGATGTCTTCACCCAATGTTTGACCACTACGGGTGCCCATCACAACGCTGGCAAGCCAACCTGCAATCGCGCCGACGACAACCCAAATGATGATGCCTGCTACTAAGCCCATTTCAATTTCCTCCTACTGAGACTGCTTGTGAGAAGCAGTTGAATTTCAGAATATGTGTATGTTTAGAGAATACAAGCGCATTGGCGTCCTTCCATGAACCGGGTGGGCCAAATCTGGTTAGCCACATGGGGGATGTTAGTTTGGGTGATGTAATAAGCAGGCCCGATCGGTTTATGACTGGTCAGCGGGAGATGATTTGGCGATGGATATTATCCAACCTGGCCCTTGAGTGAGTTATAGCTTGAGGGTATCAGAAAGATATGCTTTCTATCTGTTTGATTTTTTGGTTTCCAACCATTTGTAAAGTGTAGTATCTTTTTCGGAAGGAGGAAGGCAGCTTTCTATCGTAGCGTTGGAAAAGATCGCTGTCGCTGCTTCTATTTTGGGTTCAATGTCAACGAGCAAAATATGTTGTATATTCCGTCCTCCAGATTTTAGGAGTTCGAGAACAGCTTTATCGTATTCGTTGAAGGCGAACCCGAAAAATACACAGGTTGTTGCCTCTTCGAGAATGCTTGTTGCTAGATTCCAAACCTGACGAAGATTTTCGGGAGGGGTTTTTTCGGGAGTTGGTGGAATGATAAGTGCTTTCCCCGTGATTCCGCCTCTACCATCCGTATAGAAAGAATTCTCATCCCAAGAAATACTGCCGTGAATTTTGGCTAGTCTTATTTTTCCTTCAGTTTTGACAGTGCCATATTTCCAAGTGTAAAGAGGGTGAGGACCGCGCCCTTGTAGATTTTGGTTCTCCCTGCCATAGTTAAAACCTTTAGTACCTAAAGCATACTCTATGAGAAGGTCGTAGTTCGTAGTTATGATACTTGTAGTTTCTTGGCCTGAATGATTCAGGAATCTCTCGATGAATTGTTTTGTTTTGAAAATTCCCCGAACACTCAATCGCCTTTTTTCATCAATCATCAGAACTTGCCTGCGGGGTTTTCCACTGAAATAGTTCCGTATGAAAGGCTCGGATAATCGCCGACATATATACCAGATGACAGTATCCCTTTGATCTTTTGGGAGATTAAGCGCATGAGCGATGAATTTTTCTTCATATCCATCAGGATCCAACATATCCCAATCGGTCTTTAGGGACTTTACCACTTCCAATTTTTCTTGATCTTTTTTCCATAGATCAGAAATGTTGTAATCGAAAAGCTCCCTTACCAATGGCAAATCCGCAGCCCATCTTGAAAACCCTGCCCCAAGAAACAAGATTAGGGGCGATTTCACCTGATCCATAAACCTCTTCTCCTATCATTGTTCTGTCTCCACCGGAATCCCTTTGTCCTGCATAGCACCCATCAAGCCCTGCCATTGATCTTCGCGCACGGCGACGGCCAACGGGCCAAGTTTGACACCTAAGAATCGGCGGATTTCGGGCGTCTCCCAGATGACCTCCATTAAGGCTTCGGTGTCCACGCGCAGCACGACCATTTTTTGGATGACTGCCGATGCCCCCTGTGCCTTGCGCCAATTTTCGATGAGGGCATGGACATGGGGCGGGATGGTGTGAACGGTGCGCTGCAAAAAGGTCTCGACATTTTCTGGTTTGATGCCCTGCTGCTCGGCGCGTTTAAAGCCTTTGCTATTGAGCAGATAGACATACGGGTCGGCGGGGTCGCCCCATTCGGTAAAACGGGCCAATTGAAAACGATCAATACGACTGGCGGCGCGTGGCACTAACAATTTGCCGGATGCTTCGAGGGTGAGGGGTGTTTCGGGGTCTTTGCGATTGGGCCAATCGCCTTGTCCGGCCCATGCTTTACCAAAGACATTGAGATGACAGGCAATTGGTGTGCCGTCGGGGTCATTCATGCCCACATCTACCAAACCGAGCCAGTGCAGCGGGCCAGCGACGATAAATTTCAGCAATGCCCCTTCGACAGCCATCCAACTTTCAAAACCACGCAAATATTCCCCGGTACGACGATCCCGGATATACCAACTGGAATAATCGCCGCCGGGGCGCTGAAAGTCGGGTTCGACGGCCTTGATTTCGGCAGCCAACCCATCCAGCGAAACCCATGCTTCAACGGCCTCGAATACGCCGCGCAGGGTCTCACGGGGGAGAGTCGGGTCATTTTGCCAGCCCGTCGCTTCGGGTTCGAGGGTGGGCACGAGCCAGAGTTCGTTGTAGCCTTCGCTGGTGCGCCATGCCTCTACTAAAGATTTGACTTGAGCGGTGCGGATGCTTTCGAGCCATGTGCGAGCATTCTGGCGGACGGGTTGAAAAGTATTATTGACGACGGCAATCAGGCCCATTTGCCCCGCGAGTTGAATCAGCAAATCGAGCCGTGCATATTCTTTTGGCCCGACAAATTGAGCTAACAGGTCGTCTTGGAGTTCATTGTCAAGGTAGCCCGATTCCAATCTGGCCTCATGCACCTGCAAATAGGCCAAAAGGGTTGTCATGTCGTCTACCAGCGTGGTATCGGCTTTGTGCTGATGGGGCGGCGCTTCCATTTCGAGTTCGATGTCTGCCACGTCCTCATCACCCTCTGGCAACGTTTCTTGCTCTTCGTCATCTTCATCGGGGAAATCGTCGGGTTCGGCGTTGAGGTCATAACCCGTTTGGTGAATGGGCAAGATGGCGGCAAGGTCGTCGGGCACAAAAACATAGGGCTGCAATCCGGTTTTGCTCTCATCAAAACCCATCGCCAGCAGACCTCGATAAAACAAGATTTCGCCAATGCCCTTTGGTGCAAGATGGGGTTTCTCACGTTCGCGTGCGCCCGCCCCAATCTGACGAATCTCACCATACAACCGCCCAAACTGGACGGCAGGCATTTTGTGCTCGCGGGAAGCCAGCAGCATTTGTAACGCGCCGCGCTCGGCATCGTTCAGCCGTCCCCATTCGTGCTCGGCTTGGGCAGGATTCAACATGGCTTCGGCGAGACGTTCGGCGGCGACTTTTTCATCGCGGGTATCTAAATCCACATCCCAGCGGTTGGCAATAATTTGAAGCAGGTGCAGGTCATATTCAAAAAGGGTTGAGCGCAAATCGGTCATGGGTTAACCTTCCTGTCGTGGTGAATGCCATGCAATATCGCCAACTCCGGCTTTGGCATTGGCAGCACGGGCCACCACAAACAGCCAATCGGAGAGGCGGTTGAGATAACGCAGGACATATGGGCCAATCGGTTCTTCTTTTTGGAGTGAGACGACCCAGCGTTCGGCACGGCGGCAAACGGTGCGGGCTTGATGGAGGGCCGATGCTCCGGTTGTCCCCCCCGGCACGATGAAATTTTTGAGTGGGTCGAGAGTGGCGTCGAGTTTATCTATATCGTTTTCAAGCGCTGTCACCATTGATTCGTCTACACGCACCAGCCATGTTGCCTGAGCATCCATCGGCGTGGCAAGGTCAGCCCCGACATGAAACAATTCCATTTGAATCCGCCCCACCAGCGTATCTATTTCGTTGTCGAGGCCAAGCGCCCGTGCCAGACCCAAAATGCTGTTGAGTTCGTCTACCGTGCCATAGGCGTGCAGGCGAAGATGGTCTTTATCCACACGCCCCGCCGCAAATAGGCTGGTTTGACCCGTATCACCCGTTTTGGTGTAAATTTTCAAGCCGCCACTCCATCTAAATACTGTAATAAGGGCTTAAGCGTCTGTTTGTTCAATGAGACCTAATGAAAATCTGTTCTATTGATAGCGCCTGCTAGATTTTTTGGCAAGTGGAGAGTAGGCATTACGCCTCTTGTATGCAAATATGCAAAAATGTACAATATTGCATATTCGCTTGACCCGTACCATTTTATTGCAGGGCATTCAATTTATTTTTCAGTGACAGTACGGGTAATTTCACATTATGACAACACTCACCCAAATTCAAATGCCCCCGCAGGTGCGCACGTTGGATGCCCTGCGCTATGACAACTTCCGTAAATTTTTCTTCGGGCAGTTGGTGTCCGTCTCCGGTACATGGATGCAGCGGGTGGCGCAAGGGTGGCTGGTTTTCCATCTGACACAATCCGAATTATGGTTGGGTCTGGTGGCGTGTGCTGCGGGTATCCCCACGCTGTTTTTCGCGCCGTTTGCGGGGGTATTGGTGGATCGGTATCCTCGCCGTCAAATCCTGCTGGCGACCCAAATTGCCCTCATGATTATGGCCTTCATTTTGGCTGTGTTGACTTTTATGGATGTCGTGGAGGTCTGGCATGTCATGGTGCTGGCAGTGCTTTCGGGGATTGCGGTATCGTTTGAAGCCCCTTCACGCCATACCCTGATTAGTGATATGGTCGGCCTTGAAAGCCTGAACAGCGGGATTGCGCTAAATTCAATCATGATGAATGCGTCGGCGGTGATCGGGCCGACAGTGGCAGGCATCTTGCTGATCGAGGTTGGGCCAGCATGGTGTTTTATGCTGAACGCGGCCAGTTTCCTCGCCGTGATTGTGTCGCTGCTGCTGATCCATATTCAAAATGTGACGCGCCGGATTGCGGATTTGCACCCGCTTGAGCAGTTGCGCGAAGGCCTATCTTTTTCACGTCATCACCCTACCATTCGGCCTCTGTTGATGCTGGCGGCGTTTAACAGTGTGTTCGGTCTCAATATGGTGAATACACTGCTGCCTGCGTTTTCGGCTGAGGTGCTGGATGCGCCAAAATCCGGGTTAGCGGCGGTTGTCACCGCGATGGGCATTGGGTCGGTGATCGGGGGGACAGTTAATGTGGCACTAGGCAGGCGTCTAGGGCGCGGGCGATTTGTGAGTGCGGCGACTTTTATTGCTCCCCTGTTGGTGTTGATTTTTTCGCGGTTGACCTATCTGCCGTTTAATATGTTCATCATTGGGCTTGCTGGATTCGGCTTTATGTCATTTTACGTAACGACGAATACCCTGATTCAGAGTCAAGTGATGGATGAGTATCGAGGGCGGGTGTTGAGCCTCTATACCCTGACGTTTTTGGGTCTTGCACCGTTGGGCGCGTTGTTTATTGGTTCAACGGCCCAAGCGATAGGATCAGCCGAGGTGATGACCTTGTGTGCCTCTATTGATCTTATCGCCTGTATGTGGATTGTGTTCCACGCCCGTCAAATGCGAGCCTTGTTATAAGGGAGCGAGCTATAAAGATCGCCCCCTCTTTTAAACTAACCTATTTGAAATGGCGGCGCAGGGCATCCTTTAGGGCTTGGCGTTGCGTCTCATATTCCTCTTCGTCCAGATTGCCTGCTTCATATTCTTCATCCAGCACCGCAATTTGGGCAATCAACTCCTCACGAGTGCCCTTGATATTCACCTTACTGGTTGTGCTGGTCGTCGTTGTGCGCTGTCCAGCCAAAATCCGCGTCTTTTGTAGGTCGTAGAGCATATACATGCCGCCTGCGACGACCAACAGAATGCCAATCCCCAAAATGAAGTTGCGATTGTCTTGGAGGAAGGAATTTTCATCATCCGTGCTGGTAGTGCTGGAACTTCCGCTGGTCGTTGATGTTGACGATGGGGTGTTCGGGCCGTCTTTCACCGTATATTGCACGACTGTACCGACTGGAATGGTAGCGGGAATAGTGTAGCCATTATAGGTGACATCATTGTTTAACGTGCGCGGGTCAGTCGGTTGGAATTGATCGCCATCCAATTCGAGGCCACGATCTTGAGCGACAAAGACCGAGAAGGCTTGCACTTCGTAATTAAAGGCTTGGACAAGCGTCATGCTACCATTGTAGGCTTTGTTGTAGGTGGCAAGAATACCGTCATTTGGACCCGGATAGACAGGGGCGCTGTCGTAAAAGATGGTACGGGTACCTTCTTGAATCTGCTCAAAGCGGTCAGATGTGCCAGCAAAATCCTCAACAGTGGCGTTGGCTACATCATTGGGCAACGTAATGTTGACGGTACGATTGTCTTGACCAATGTAAATGCGGTCACTGTTATTGACAAACTCAAAAGTTTGGAGGATCAGTGAAGCCCCTTCAGAGGTGACGGCATCCACGTAAACATCGCTGGTCTCAATTTTAATGTCTACTGGATCAGTCGTAGTTTCATAGATCAGGAAGGGTAGATTGTAGCTACCGTCCACCACATCCCCGACAATCAAACTCTGTGAAAATTGGGTGATGCCGGCATAGTCGGTTTGGACGGAAGCAATCGCGTTAGGATTGAGCGGCACATTATCAAAACTGTAGCTGCCATCGGCGGCCATTGTTGTCTCGGCATTGAAGATTTCTTGGGGCAGGCCATTATGATCGAGGGCCGCGACCCGAACTTTTAGCGTGAGGTCAGTAGGAAGTGTTCCGCCGGACGTGCCGTTGCTAACCGTGCCTTCTAATGTGAAGGTATCGGTTACATCAATTGCTTCATCGGTAGCAGCCGGACTGGTATCTGCGGGTTCTTCGGTTGCTGCGGGAGTAGAATCTGTTCCCCCAGTGGATGCTACTTCGGTTGGCACTTCAGTAGGAACAGGGGTGCTGTCGGCGGGTTCTTGGGTGGTATCCGGTAGGGGTTGTGCGACAGCTTCGGTGGCGTTAGGCGCTGGTGCATTCCCGTCACGCAAGGCAAAGGCATAGGCCGCGACATCCCACATTTGGCTTTCGCTGAGGCGATTACTCCAAGGCGGCATAATACAGGTCTCTTCACCACGCTTGCCATCCCGCACAATCCCGAACCATGCTTCAACGGTGACATCATCGCCCCGTTCAGCAAGGGCAGGGACGGGACAACTAATGCTGGCGGCGGTTGGGCCATCCCCAAGACCTAAATCCCCATGACAAGGCGCACAGTTTGGGACGTATAAATTCGCACCTGCCTGCAAATCAAATGAGGCCGGAGCGACAATAGTCGGGGTGACAGTCGCAGCCCGATTCATACGTGTCGCCACGATTTCAGGCTCGGAGGATGTTTGGATACCACACCCGACTAGGACAATTCCAATCAGTAACAGGGCGATTGCCCATAAATGACGACGAAGAAACGACATTCCCCAAATTCTCCTTACAGTAATTTTTTCAGGACAGGGGAATTTTACAGCACTGACCAGAAAAAGAAATATGCCCGCTGCAATCATCAGCATGGCATATTGTCATGAAAATCGGCTTAGAGGAGGGTGGAGCCTCCTTGTTTGCCTATGTCTACGGGATAATCAGCACCTGCCCAACATAGATGCGGCTGTAGTTGTAGATATTGTTGGCAGCGGCGATAGAGGCCATGCTGACACCGAATCTCAACGAGATACGATAGAGATTATCACCGGGTTGCACCACATAGGTACGGGTGACGGGAGGTGGGGGTGTACCACCGCTGGTAATCGGCAGGTTATACAGGTTGCCATTGGCGATAATGTACTTGACATTGACCCACCCTTGCAGGCCATTGGCAAGCTGTACCTGTACCCAACTGGCATCGGCATTACGTCCGATGAGGTTCATACCACCACCACGTTGCAGGGTGGTGACAATGGCGAAGTCGGGGGCCGGGCCAGAGCGAATATTCAAAGCGCCTGTGTTCACCGTCGCGCTGATTTGGCCGGGGATAGGGGTTGGGCCACCATCAAGAGCGGGTAGGCTGGTGATAGCAACGTTTGGCTGAACATAGCTGGCATTGACCCACCCGGAAATACCATTGCCATTAACTGCAATCCATGTTGCCCCATGATTTCGGGCTGTCATATTCAAGACTTGGCCCTGATAGACCCTGCCGATCACGGGATAGACTGTGCCGGGGCCGCTGCGAACATTCAGTTCGTTGGTCATTACGATGGCACTAGGAACGACGGGTTGGGTGGGATTGCCGCCAGAGACTTTTGTCCAACTGAGATAGACATAGGCGTCACCGCTAAATTCCTGATAGTCCAATTGCAGATGATGAACCCCCTCGCTCATGACATAATCAGCGGTCAAGGTTTGACCCGGTTTGGGGCTGGAAATGGTGTTAAACACGCTGTTTTGGAAGTCAATGGTTAGCGCAATGGCATCATCGGCGGTGGCGGTGAAACGATAGGTTCCGGCAGAGAAATAGGGATTTGACCCCCAACGCGCCGAGAAATTATCGGATGGGATGCCCGCCGCTGGTGAGCCGGTGCCCCAATTGAAAGCTACCGATTGTTCTTGGCGGGAGACCACTGCCGTCCCAGACAGGTAGGCGTTATTGAAATAGTCCCCAATCCAGTAGTTGGTGGCCTGCCCCGAACTGTCTGCTGCTGCTGGGCGCACGACGAGGGCAGACAATAGAATCAGAATGAATGATGTGGTGAGTGAAATGAGTTGGGTTACGCGGTTCATGATGGTTGCACTCCTCTTGGATTGCTGAATTGCAATCACTCCCTTGATACATCTCTTAAATTAGCACTGTGCTGTTACAGCCGCATGTTGCGGGTGTTACAGCTTTGACACAGGCTGTTGCATGGCAGGAACTTTTCTAACCCGCCCTTTCTAAAATGGCTTGATGATGGCCTTTGACAGTGTTAGAAAAATTAACCGCATAGGGGAAACGCCTTGAGTGTTGGTAGCGCGTCAGCTTGCCGTAGAATTTTCGGATCGGATGGCCGCAAAACTCATGGTCTGGCGCTTCAGTTCGGCAGTGAGACGTTTGATGGGTTGCTTATCCACTCGATACATGAGATACCAGATAAGCATAATCAGCGTGACGACGGTATTGAAGCTGTGCAATATCCAGACTGGGCCAATCGGTAAGGTGGTCACATATAGCCAATAGAGCAGGTTGCCGATGTTGTTCAGCCCGATGTTGAGCAGGCTATAGGAGGCCATATTTTTGGTGCGCCATGCCTTATAGAGCATTGGGAAGGTGGCCGACATAAAAATGAGGCTACAAATGGCCCCAGCAAGGATTTGTAGTTGGTGCATGGTGTCTTGTTAACCTAGCGAACTGTAGAGCGATTATGGCGAAGATAAAGACGAAGACTTGTCCGGTTGAGTTCCTTGTCTGTGCAAAATTCCGCCTAAGGACGGAGGGGTTTTGAATTTTTTGAATAGTTAATGAGAATTTGATATTCCAACGTTAATCTAACACCTTTTCAGTAAGGTGAGGGCAGTTTTTTTTAACACTAAGGAGCTTCAAATGATTCCTCCAAACTTTACCCATATTGCCGTACTAGAACAACAGGCGGTCTTATATCAACACCACCGGATAGAAGGAGTCGTTACATGACCGAACTGCTACAACTGTTTCTCGCTGTTGCGATCATGATCGCTTTTGCAAAGGGAATGGGTTATCTCTCGATGCAAATGAACCAACCTGCTGTGTTGGGTGAATTGTTCGCAGGGCTTTTACTTGGCCCCACCATCCTCGATTTATTTGGCGATTCCTCGCTTTTTACCAATAGTGCTACCGTTACCCACTCTATCATCGAATTTGCTGAAATCGGCGTACTGCTGCTTATTTTTGGCGCAGGTTTGGAAATTGACCTCGAAAGCATGTTTGAAGTAGGCCGCCCTGCGATCTTGGCGGGTATTTTCGGCGTATTTGTGCCCGTTCTAATGATCGCCCCTGTAGCGGTAATGTTTGATTATTCAGCCGAAAAAGGGGTATTTATCGGGTTGGTGCTTGCTTCGATGAGTACCGCCATCAGCGCACAGGTGATGTTGGAATTAGGCGTATTAAAAAGCCGTGAGGGCCTCACGCTATTAGGGGCTGCCCTAGTAGACGATATACTTCTAATTTTGATTGTCTCGCTCTTTTTGGCGATCAACCCCGGTGGTGTTGTGACGATTGAAGATACACGGGCCATCTGGGAAGTGGTGCTACGAATGGGTGGGTTCTTAATCATTGGCAGTTTGTTATGTTGGCATTTCTTACCCAAACTCGCCAATCGTGTCCAGAATACCTCAATCTCAGAAGGTGTTTTCGCTTTAGCTTTGGTGGCGGCCCTCTTGATGTCCGTTGCGGCGGAGGCGATTGGGGGAATCGCGGCTATCGCAGGGGCATTTATTGCGGGGGTTTCGATGGGCCGTTCTCGACGAAGTGTGGTAGAGAGGGTAGAACGCAGTTTGCACTCTGTCAATTATGGATTGCTCGTCCCCTTGTTCTTCATCAGCATTGGCTTAAAGGCAAACCTACGGGTGATAGACGGGGATATTTTGCCATTTGCCATGATTATGTTGGTACTGGCGATTATCAGCAAAGTCGTCGGGACATGGATTGGTACCCGACTAGGCGGGTTTGATAATTTAAGTGCTATTCGCGTAGGGTTTGGCATGATTAGTCGTGGCGAAGTAGGCTTAATCCTTGCAACGCTAGGGATTAACAGCGGTATATTGGTACCGGATAGTTTTGCCGTGCTGGTCATGGTGGTAGTTGTCACTACCATGATTACACCACCTTTGGTACGCTGGTCATTTACTCGCAAAGCGGAAGAGATATTTGCTCGGCGTAGTGAACCTGAAATGCAGATGTAAGGATATTAGCCCCATGTATCTAGTCATGTATATTTCGCACGATGTTGAACAGGCTGATGCTGTTTTGGAGAAATGGATGTCGGTGGGTATAGAGGGTGCTACGATCATCGAAAGCGCGGGCCTGCGTCAAATGAAGGGCTTCCTGCGAGACGACCTTAGCATCATGCCTACACTTGCCAATTTGCTCCGTGATACCGAAATCCATCATCGAACCCTGTTTTCGGCTATTCGGGATGAAGCCCTTTTGCAAAAAGTCATTCAAACCACCACTGCTTATGTGGGTGATTGGACAAAACCGGATGTTGGAGTTCTTTTGGTACTGCCTTTGCTACAAGCCTATGGCTTAGATAGAGGTGACCCCGCCAAAAAATCTAAAGGCTAGGCTGAATTGGGCTAACTGTAAAACTGGCAGATGGGAAGTTATGGGACTAGAACACGTTCGTTTAATCCCATAACTTTTTCTTTTTATTTGAGGTAGTAATACAACTCGCCGGGTTGGAGGATTTTCAATTTTTGGCGGGGGTTCACGGTTTCAAAGGCTTCAATGATATGGCTAAACGGGATGGCATTGTTAGGATAGAGATCGTTGTGACCGGGGATTACCACATCCCAACCCAGTTCTTTGGCTAAATGTGCGCCTTCCATCGGCAGAAAATTGCCTAAAACCCCCACTTGCTCCCGGAAATAATCACGGCCATTTAGCGCAATCATGGCGATGTCGGCGGTGGGCAGACCTTTGAGCATCTCAATATAACCGGGGTAAACCAATGTGTCTCCGCCGTGATAGAAGGTGATGCCGTTCCATTCGATGATGAAACCGAGCCAGCGATAGCCTTTCTGCTCGTCATATTCTTTTTCATAATGGGCCGAGGGGACGGGCGTGACACGGCAAGTTGTTCCCGGCAAGGTGGTGGATTGGAGCGCAGGCGGGAAGATAACCCGATCATCTGCAATATCCAAATCTGACAGCAGGTCTTTGCACCAGCCTGTGGTTACAAATTTAGCATTGGGGGAGGCTTTGGCAATTGGGCCGACGGTTTTGGGATCAAGGTGGTCAAGGTGTTCGTGGCTGATGAAATAATAGCTGACGTGGGAGGCCTGTTCAGGCAAGATCGGTGGGGGATAGCCGCGCACCCAAAATTCGCCGAACTGCTCACGCACTACATCCGTTAAACAGGGATCAATATAAATTACCCCTTCAGTGCCCTTAATCGCCACGCCCATTTGTCCCAAGCCCCAAATCGCTAGGCTGTTGGGGAGGATGGGGGTTTGCTCAATTTGTGTTTTCATCAGTGGCACATCCCTTTGATAAAAAGTTATAGTGCCTCTATTTTAGAGTGGAACAACCAAAAGGCGAAATAGTTGGCTCGCCCTAGTATGAAATCATTAGTGCGCTCGATGGCCGCCAATCGAAAAATCACCTACCGTCTGTTCGTAGAGCCATGCTTCGGTATAGGCCTGCGAAAATTGGTGGGCGGTTTGATAACGCTGCGTCGGGTCAAAGTGGGTGGCTTTTTCGATGACAGCCATAATGCTGAGGGGCAGAACATAGTCGAAAATGACGATACCATTCGGTTCGCGGTGGGGGAGTTGGCCCATCAACATTTCATAGAGGGTCAAGCCAAGCGCGTAAACATCGGAATAGGAGCCTGCCGGGTCGCCAAAAATCTGCTCCGGGGCCATGTAATCAATTGTGCCGACCTGTGGTTCGACTTCGACATAGAGGCCGGATTGCAGGATTTTGGAGAGACCAAAATCGGCAACGAGTGGACGATCATTGCGGTCAAATAGAATGTTGTCGGGTTTGATGTCGAGATGGATCACGCCGTTACGATGGGCGTAGTCAATCGCATCACACACCTCGCGTAGAATCCGTTCACTTTCATAAAAGGTCATGGGGCCATTTTGAAAACGATCTGCCAGCGTGCCATGCGGGGCCAGCGGTGTCACCATATAGACTTCGGTATCCGTCATCCCCAAATCATAGACGGGCAGAATATTGGGGTGGTCGAGCTTGGCGAGGGTACGGGCTTCACGGACGAACATCTGCACAAACCCGTCATTGATGGCATATTCAGGGCGAATCAATTTTAGAGCAACGGCGCGATCCAGATAACGATCATAGGCCTGCGCGACGATTCCCATCCCCCCGGTGCCGAGGACGGTCAGGATTTCGTATCTTTGATTGAGAAGTTGACCGACTAAACCGTCCACTTATGCACTCCAGTTTGTAAGAGGTATACCGCTGGTTTCTAAATTCTAAACCAAGTTGAGATAGAATAATGTGAAAATTAACGAAAGCAAGGGATTTTTCACAAATTTTTGGGGAGATGGCTAGAATCAAGCTCCAAAAATGAAGAAAGTAATTGACATGGACTGACTGAATTCAGTTAGTCACCCTCTCGCCAGACCTAGAAATTGCGGTATGATTTTCATATAGCATATTGTCAAAACAACTGTTTATAAGATGATAAAGCCAGTTTAGGATGGGTAGTTGAATTATCTCAATTGCTCTCCAACTCTCCACACACAGGTCATTGTCATTGACAGGCAACCCAACTAGGCCTGAAAAAATGAAAGCGAGGAAATGAAACATTGAAACACGCAACTCAAGATACGTTTAAAGCCCGCACAAGGCTGGATGTCCCCGGCAAATCAGTAGACTACTATCGGCTGGCAAAGTTGGCTGAGGCTGGCATTGGGCATATCCATGAACTGCCCTTTAGCATCAAAGTCCTTTTGGAAAACCTGCTGCGTCATGTGGATAACTATTCCGTTACACCGGAGAATGTCGAAGAACTCGCCAATTGGAATGCGGCCAGCCCCACCCAAACGGAAATCGCCTTCCGCCCAGCGCGGGTGGTATTGCAAGACTTCACAGGTGTACCATCGGTGGTTGACCTTGCCGCGCTGCGTTCTGCAATGGGACGGTTGGGCGGCGATCCCAAACAAATCAACCCGACCATTCCAGTGGACTTGGTGATTGACCATTCGGTACAGGTGGACTATTCCGGTTCATCCGAAGCGCTCACCCTGAATGCGGATTTGGAATTTCGGCGCAATTCCGAACGCTATCAATTTTTGAAGTGGGGACGGAATGCGTTTAGCAATTTTAGGGTTGTGCCACCCGCCACCGGGATTATCCATCAAGTGAATTTGGAATATCTGGCAAAGGGTGTGTTCGTGCGCAGTAATGGGCAGGGACAAGTTGCCATTCCTGATACACTGGTCGGCACAGATTCCCATACCACCATGATTAACGCGCTAGGCGTGTTGGGTTGGGGGGTCGGTGGGATTGAGGCTGAAGCCGTCATGCTCGGTCAACCCATTTACATGCTCACGCCGGAAGTCATCGGCTTTAAGTTGTTTGGCAAACTGCGTGAAGGTGTAACCGCCACCGACTTGACACTCACGGTTGTACAAATGCTCCGCAAGAAGGGCGTGGTGGATAAATTCGTCGAATTCTACGGCACGGGTCTATCCAACATCAGCCTCGCGGATCGTGCGACGATTGCGAATATGGCACCTGAATATGGGGCGACGATGGGTTTCTTCCCGGTAGACGACGAAACGCTGGTCTATCTACGCCGCACAGGTCGCACGGAAGAAGAAGTCAAACTGGTCGAGGTGTACTATAAATCACAGGGGATGTTCCGCACCGATGAGACCCCTGACCCGGTGTTTACCGATACGCTGGAACTCGATCTCAGCACAGTCGAACCCAGCATGGCAGGGCCAAAACGTCCGCAGGATCGCGTGACCCTCAAAGCGATGAAAGAGGATTTTGAAAAATCCCTGCGTGCGCCAGTCGGGGCAAAGGGTTTTGGTTTGACCGAGGAGCAAATCGCCTCCACAGCGCTGGTTCCTTCTGAAAATGGTCATAAGGCCGATCCGATTGAATTGACACACGGCTCGGTGGTGATTGCCGCCATCACAAGCTGCACCAATACCAGCAACCCCAGTGTGATGTTAGGGGCGGGTTTGTTGGCACGCAACGCCGTTAAGAAGGGCCTAAAAGCGAAACCCTATGTCAAGACCAGCCTCGCCCCCGGTTCAAAGGTGGTCACGGAATACCTGAAACAATCCGGGGTACTGGAATATCTGGAACAACTCGGTTTTTATGTGGTCGGTTATGGCTGCACGACCTGTATAGGGAATACCGGGCCACTGTCAGCGGACATCGTAGGCGCGATTAACGAAGGTGATTTAGTGGCGGCGGCTGTCCTGAGCGGTAATCGCAATTTTGAAGGCCGTATCCACCCCAATGTACGGGCCAATTTCCTTGCCTCACCGCCGCTGGTGGTGGCCTATGCGTTGGCAGGGACGGTAGATATTGATCTTGAAAACGAGCCGTTGGGCTACGATCAAAATGATGATCCCGTTTTCCTGCGCGATATTTGGCCGAGCCAAGACGAAATTCTGCAAACCGTGCGCGATTCCATCCACCCTGAGATGTACCATATGCACTATGGGCAGGTCTTTGGTGGCAACGAAACGTGGAATGCCATTGAGGGCGCAGGCGGGGAAATGTTCGCATGGGATGACACCTCCACCTACATCCAAGAACCGCCCTTTTTCATGGATTTGAAGCCAGACCTTGAGCCATTGAGCAATATCGAAGGGGCGCGGGTGTTGGCCTTGTTCGGGGATAGCATCACGACAGACCACATCTCGCCGGCTGGGGATATTGCAAAGGACAGCCCGGCGGGTCGTTTCCTGATTGAACAGGGGGTTGAACTGCGCGATTTCAACAGCTATGGAGCGCGGCGTGGCAATGACCGAGTGATGACACGCGGCACGTTTGCCAATATCCGTCTCAAGAATCAACTGGTCGCTCCCAAAGAGGGTAGCTGGACGGAATATCTGCCCGATGGTGAAATCTTGAGCATCTATGAAGCCGCCCAGCTTTATAAAGCCAAGAATACGCCGCTGATTGTTGTGGCAGGCAAAGAATATGGGACGGGTTCAAGCCGTGACTGGGCAGCGAAGGGTTCCTATCTTTTAGGGATTAAGGCGGTCTTGGCCGAGAGCTTTGAACGTATTCACCGCAGCAATCTGGTGTTTATGGGGGTGCTGCCGCTGCAATTTAAGGCGGGCCAGAATGCCCAAACCTTTAACCTGACGGGGCGTGAAGTGTATACGATTGAGATTCCCGATGATCTGCAACCGCTTCAAGAGGTGGTGGTACGGTTCACTCGTGAAGACGGCACAGAATCGCAATTTACTGCGATTGCACGTATCAACACTCCGGTTGAACTGGATTACTATCGAAATGGTGGTATCCTCAATACAGTGCTGCGCAACTTCCTGCGTGAAGGCACGGTTGCATAAGGATACGATGACACTTAATCACCATCAACGCCGTGAACTCCGGCTGATCCAAACCCACTTGCTCACCGAACAACGGCGGGCAGGGGCGGCCTATGCCGAGTTTAATACGGCGGGGGTGGTGTTTCATCCGATTGAATTTGACCCGGCGTACAGTCTGGTTATTCCACACCAAGGCATTACATGGGCGCGGGGTGAGGATGTGCGCCGGGGATTTGACACCCTTGAAGAACGGGGACGTTGGCCTCATCTTCAATATCTGGATGCCCTTTTCCCCGACGCCTTTCAACGACATCTCGAATTACACGGTTTTCAACATTATCTGAATACCCCCGTCTGGCTGTATCTGCCACTGTATGGGCCGGTACCAGAGGGCGAAAAGCCGTTTGGAACTGTGCCGCTCGATCAACCCCATCTGCAAATCCAAGAAGCCGTCAGCCATGAAGATTTTGCGGTGTGGTGGCGTACCTATCGCGCTGGATACTATGGGGTAGATGACCATGAGATTGACCCCAAAGCCGTTCAACCTTTTGAAGAAGCCTTTCAACGTGGCGATGGGGTATTTTTGATTGGCCTCTATCACGGCTATCCCACAGCGGCCATTCAAGTGACGTTCGATCAAGGGGTGGCCCATGTAGATGAACCCGCAGTGGTCTGGCCGTGGGCAGGTTTTGGTATGGAGGAAACGTTGATTCAGATGGCGGTGGAATTTGCCCAAACCAACGGCTGTGGCGTCATTTATAGTGTGGGGAGACCAGAACACGATGCCCGCCTCTATCTGCGCTTGGGATTCATCCAAATTTCAAATATTGTGACGATTGTGGAGGCCGCAAAAAAATGACCTTAGCCCAATGGTACTTATTCCCCAACAGCAACCCCTCTGATCTCCAAACCCAGTTAAAAAACAGCCTGCAAGGACTGGGTTATACCTTTTATGACCCATTCGCTGGGGGAACAGGTACACCCGTCGGGTTGCAGCAGCGCGTTCGCTGTTTCATCGGGTCGCTGGAGGGTGGATGGGCACGGATGATTTTTGCGCCGAATGAGGTTTGGCCGGATGAGGTCACACGCGATATTCTGGCGGGGATACCTGTCATCAGAGCCGTCTATACATCTGCCGAGCAGTATGAAGTAGGTACAGTAGCGGATGGCATGGGTGGATTGACGGCTTTTTTGCGCCCCGGTCTAAGTGAAACCGATTTGCAGCAGTCGGCGATTATGACTGCCGTTCTGCCAACTGCCCAAACGACGGCCACGACATTGACCGATTTGCCGCCTGAATTGCAGAAATATGCCCAAGAGCAGGGAGTGGACGCGGGGCAGGTGGACAAATTGATGCAAAAGATGTCGAAGGGTGTCTTTAAAAAAATGGGCAATGAGCAGGACGCTCAAAAGCAGGCAAAATCGGCGATTGCAGGTGTTCCCAAACAGCCCGAAGTGGAGTGGAACAGTCCAGCGGGGCAGGCATTACAGCGGGTGATGGCGTGTCTGACTGTGCCAGAGAACTGGGCGCAACCCGATTGGAAAACGTTAACTGGGGCCTATCAAGCCGCCCGTCAATTGCAGCGCGACCCTAAAGCCTTGATGCTG
Source organism: Chloroflexota bacterium (assembly GCA_024434115.1). Taxonomy (GTDB): domain Bacteria; phylum Chloroflexota; class Anaerolineae; order Aggregatilineales; family J027; genus CFX10. The sequence goes on along the minus strand of QMIT01000006.1, from coordinate 178,164 downwards.
CCGGGGGATAAACAAGCGATGGCCGCCCTGCCAAATTCACTCGAATTTATTCCTCTGTACATGGGGAAGAAGAGCGCCTAATTTAAACGCGGGGATAAATCCGCCGTCAAGCCAGTTTGAAAATGCTGATTCGTGAATTCCATCTTGCATCTACACAAGACCTAATATCAATCTTTTTTGTCTTTTGCAAAAAGAGCCATCCAGTCCTCAACCTCTTTGGGCGAGAGGCGCGGATTGGCTTTTTTGCTGACGGCTTGTTGGGCCGCTTTGATTTTGGGGTTTACTTTGGGGGTCGCCTTTAACTGCGGGGCAAAATCATGGGCGGTAATGCAGCGCATCCCCACGATTTTGGCAATATCCGTCACCTCACTATCTGATGACACCACAATCCAACTGGCAGGGTCTTCCGTGCGGCGAATAATATCGCGCATGACGGCATCGGCACTGCTGTGTTCGGAGGCAAATTTTACGATGACGCTGTGGGTTGAAAGGCGCGTCGAGACTTCTCCCGGCAGACCGTGATCGAAGACCACGACCACTCGCTTGCCTACCCGACTGCTGAAACTCCGCAGTTTCAGGACTAATTTGGCCTCGTCATCGGGGTCATCTAGTTTTAGATCGGGCATTTGGGCGATGAGGTTGTGCCCATCAATCAGGTAAGGCATTGATTAAATCCTTTTTTGCTATATACCACAGTATAGCAAAGAAGGTTTAAAAGCCCATGAGGAATTTTAAGAACCTGTACATTTGTTCTGAAATTGGTTACTATTGGCATTAGAAACATTGAGAACGACATTAGGAATTTCAATCATGCGGTGGTATGGATGGTTTGCAGTTCTGGTATTGGTCATCATCGGTGGAGCGGTGCTGGTCGTTCTGGCGCTGGATGACCCCGAACTTGTGACGACTGAAGCCAATGTAATCAGCAGCGATTTGGAAGTGCCTGCCATTGGGTTTAAGCAGGTCACGGGCGAGTATGAGTGGCATTTCCCGCAAGACTTTGGCCTACACCCTGATTTTCAGCGCGAACAGTGGGAAATCCAATCGGATGAGGGCTGCGAAATGTCGTTTACCGTGTTGTTTGACCGGGCCAGTTTTGTCGCCGAAGCATTTGCGATTGAACGCGCTTCCGCTTGGGCCATGAATGGCATTCTACAGGCATCTCTTACCATTGATGACGGCCAAAATGGGCAGAATATCAATGTGACCCGTTCCAGTCGCATCGCGGTTAGATTGGCAGGGGCGGATGAAAATCGGGTATGGGTTGAAGATTGGACATGGAATTGGTCGGATGGCACATTGATCATTGCCGATGAAGCTACCCATTTGGAACTGACCCTGACTAGGGAAAATCAGGTGACGCCGATTAATAAAACGGGCTGGAATGCCTATACGGTTGGGGGTAATGGCAGTGGAAGACTTGAATCGGTTGAAGAGTCCAACGACATAAGCTGTTACATCACGATCCCCCATCGTTTTCAGTGAAATTGAGAATCCTTTATGACCCACAAAAGTTCCTTTCAAAAACTGCTTGATTTCTTAGATCGTTTAGAAGATGAGGGGCTGTGGTATCGCCTGACCCATAGTCGCCTCGAAACGATTTGTGTATTTATTGATGTTCCCGGCGAACGGTGGGAAGTGGAATTTTTTGCCGATGGGCATATTGAATTTGAGCGATTCAAGAGTTCCGGCGATATTGAGGATGAAACCGTCTTAGAGCAGGTCATGAAGTTATACACTGAGGCTAACGATGAATAACTATGCCACGCAAAAGTTCATTTCAAAAACTCTTAGACTTCTTGGAATACCTTAAGCACAAAAAATATTGGTATCGCTTGGAGCGAATTCGTCCGGAGACGATTTGCGTATGTGTTGTCATACCGGGCGAGCATTGGGAAGTTGAGTTCTTCAGTGATGGACATATTTTATTTGAGCGGTTTATCAGCAACGCCGAAATGGGTCATGAAGTTGAGTTAAAACAACAATTGGCACTACTGGAAGAGTACGATAAAGATGACGCCGACAATACTCAATCGTGATTTTTATAGCCAGAATGCGCGTATCGTGGCGCGGGAATTGCTTGGGGCGAGGCTGGTCAGAAAGATTGACGGGCAGCGCATCAGCGGCATTATTGTGGAAACGGAAGCCTATACCGGGGTCAATGATTTGGCCTCGCATGGTCGCCTAAAACGCACCCCGCGCAATTTGCCGATGTACGAAAATCCCGGTCATGCGTATGTGTATCTCACCTACGGGATGCACTGGTTATTGAATGTGGCGTGTGAACCGGAAGGGCGTCCGGCGGCGGTTTTATTACGGGCGATTGAGCCAGTGGAGGGATTAGATTTGATGGCGGAGCGGCGGCCTAATCGTCCCACCAAAGAATGGACAAGTGGCCCTGCCCGTTTGACCCTAGCCATTGGTGTGGATGGTCGGCACAATCGAGTGAATTTGACCGATGAACAGGCTGGACTATGGATTGAACAAGGGACGCCTATTGAAGATGCACAGGTGAGCACCGGGCCACGTATCGGATTAGGTAAACGAGTCCCGGAGCCATGGTTTAGTATGGCGTGGCGGTGGTGGATTAGCGATAATCCCTATGTGTCGCGCTAAAGAAAGTCGAGAGGGAAAATTTCATGGAAGGGGAAGTGCGGGTCAGTTGTGGTTCCATGTGCCGTTTGATGGTAGAGGAATCGTATTTGCTGCTGCTCAATCGCAACCGACGCCGCAAAGGAATTTATGAATTATCCCCGGTGGGCGGGGCGATTCAGGTGCAAAATGTGCAGGCCCTAGCCCCATTTGAAGCACGTCTAGAAAACCCCGATACCCGTGATTTGCGTTTTTCGATGCGTTCGGAACATCTCGATGTGTTCGGGGTGTGGTTTCGTAAACGTAAAGAACGTGAGCTTGACCCATTCCGCGAAATCCTCGAAGAATTGGTAGACGAATCGGGGGTGTTAGCGGCACTACGCCCTGAAGATTTACGCATGGATTTTGTGAAGATTGTGCAGGATAGCAAACAAACTATGCGACAGGGCAAGACGGGCATCTTTACCCACTATTTCTTTGAAATTTTTGAAGTGAGACCGCGCTCAACCGATGTATTGCTGCGGCTCAAAAATCCCCCATTAAATTCCGGCGTCGTGTTGTTAGATGAAGCCACCGCACGCAAAGCCGAGCCTTTGAAACTCCGCTTTGATGGCGAAGAGCGCACGGTGGGCTTAAACACGAGTTATCTATTTCTTTGAGGCTCGACCAACCACAAACACACTCCCCAAAAGCAGCGGCGCGAATAGTAAACCGAGGCACAATTCGAGCGGCCCAAAAGACACCATCGGGTTGTTATTGACCTCCCCGCCCGATGCAAACTCTTCAGGTTCGGGCGTTGAGGATGGTGCTATATCAGGGAGAATAGGCGGCTGCCCCACCGTGTCAATCACTCTCTGAACATTTTCGGGGGTGGACTGGGTAACGGCGTCAAATTGGCTGGCATAGAAGGCTGTTAGTTGGCCGCTGGATGGATCGCCTGACGCAAATAAGATGATGTCGTCGCCTTCATAGACCATCGAAAGACACATTGAACTATAACCAAAATTGCTGACCGTGAGGATGCTTGGCCCACCGCCCCCTTTGAAATACTCTTTCACCTCAATCGTAGCTGTGACAGGATACAGATTGGAGTTGACCTCCGCCACATGCCCTTCCAAGACAATTGGCGCAAATCCGACACGATCCTCAAGGGTGTAATCGGGTAATCCGCCGGGGGGTGGGGTACAGGCATAGGCGGTTGGCGTAGAGCTAATCATTTGAGTGAATGCCAATAGACCAGTCAACAAAAAGACGACGCACATCAATCGAAATACAAAAATTTTCATCGGTTAGCCCTCATGAATTGATGCGACGTTTGACCACGATGATTCCCAGTGCCAGTGGCAGAAAACTCATTAAACAAAGCTCTAGGACGCTGGAAACATCATCTTCCTGCTCCGCTCCCTCGAAGGGCGGAATAGCTGAGGAGGCAGTTGGCGTAAAGGTGGCATTGGGGACAATCGGCTGCTGACCAGCGGCTTCGATTATTTGTTGGATCGTGTCTTCAGTGGCAGGAGCAGTTGCTAACCCATTGAAATAGTATGCCCCGTAGTCACCTGTATTCCATTGGCTGGCAAAAATGATGATTGGCCCACCGAGCATCAGTGGTGCTTGGCACATGCTGCCCGTCCCATAGTGCATGACCGGGATAATCGCAGGGCCATCCCCCTTGAAGTAACGATGCACCTCCACCTGCGCGGTTAGGCCGCTATTGAACGCGATGACTGTGCCTTCCAGCACAATGGGTGCTTGGGTCACTTTATCTTGAATGGTGTACTGGATGGGCGGTGGGCCGGGATTTGTGGCGGAAGTAGGGGTACAAGCCTGAGCCGTATGAATAGGATGGCCCAACGCCAATAAACCTATCAGCAAAAAAGCGACGGCACTGCCTTTGGAAAACCAATTTTGCATCATGTTTCCCTCAGAGAACTATTTATTTTTGACTCCTACCCACTTGGTAAGACGATAGGCAGATTAAAAAAGTTCCCGCTCTTGAGAAATAAAAAGGGTGTGCCGCTGTGACACACCCCGAAAAATCCGTGATTTAGGTCTATTCACCGCGATATTCACCACTTGACCATACATGGACAAAGGGCAGGGTATAGCCCCCGTCTTCGCTCCATTTATAGACCCAATGTGAATCGGTGATGCTCATATTGACGCAGCCATGACTGTGCCGATAGCCAAACCCATCGTGCCAATAGGTACCATGAATGCTAATGGAATTGTCGAAGTAGAGGGTCCACGGCACGTTTTCCAGACTATAGAAATCGGTTTGACCTTCCGCGCCGCTCATCGGGCCATTACGCAGACGTGTCCAAGATTGGAAAGTCCCTTCATTAGTGCTCCATTCCGGCAGGCCACTGGAAATAAGCGTGGCAAAGACGGGTGTGTCATTTTCATAGGCGACCAAAACCTGCTCAAAGAGGTCAACGGCGAACCAACGACCCTTGACACCTTCGGGGCGGTCAATAAACAGTACCTTGCCGACATAAATCTGTTTGACCCACGCATCCGGCCCAATCAAATACCAGTTGTAGCCATTGACTACCACCGTCGCAAAAATATTGACGCGAGTGTATTTCTCAAGGCGCTGGGCATCGGGGTTCTCGGCATAACCGGGGGCGGCGGCAGGTTTCACCGGATAGACAATCCACGCCATGGTGTATTTGGAATCGGGATTCACAAAAACGCCGGAAAAACTACTGGGGCGGGTGACGGCGGTATCACTTTCGCGCACCCATTCGCCCTCATTGATCTTAATCCAGCCGTCCTGTTGACCTTCGACGGAAACGTAATTAAACCCGGCGGCAATGGTGCGAAGCACTGTACCATTAGGGGCGTTAAAGACTTCTGTTCCGTTGGGATTGCTGAGGCGGCGGAAGGCGAAACGAGTAATTTCTGATTCATCAGGTGGCAGGGGGTGCACATCGGGTTCTTTGTGCAGCAGCATTTCATCCAAAAGGGTTTGATATTGCAGCACGGGCAACCCTGCACGGCATCCGCCTGTATTGGGGTTATCTAAACATCCATCCGCATGGGCAGGCGTGGTGGGCAAGGCGGCAATCGTGAAACTTACAATAAAAATTGAGGTCAGTGAGAGCAGCAGTAACCGTTTCATCCGGGTTCTCCGATAAAATTCCAATTCTTTGAAGTATAGATACTATAGCATGGGCGGGGCTTACTTTTCCAACGGAAGCGCGGCGTTTGGACAACGGTGGGACAACAAAAAGGAGCGCATCTTCGGAAAAGATACGCCCCTATAGAAATCGGCTTATGAAGGTGTCGGCAGGGCCAGCGCATCTACGATTTCGGCGGCGAGGTGATAACGACCAAACGGCGGCATCAAATACGCGCCTTGCACCATACCCTTGAGTTCCAAAATCAGTTCTTGGGCGATACGTACCCCTTCTGTTGCCGAATCTTCACCCGCCCGTTCAATACGAGTTTTGATGTTGTCAGGGATGGCGATGCCGGGGACTTCGTTGTCCAAGAAATTACCGTGCCGGGAACTAAAGAGGGGCAAAATTCCGGCGAGAATGGGAATTTCCAATTTACCCATTAATTCTTCATAGCGGCGCAGGAATTTTTCAGCAGCGGATGGCTCAAAAACCGGCTGTGTCAGGGCGAAGTCTGCCCCCGCATCAACCTTCTTTTTGAGCAGATTGACCTCTTTATCCAAGTCTGGCGGGTTGAAATTGAGAGCCGTGCCGATAAAAAAGCTGGTGGGCTGGCTGATGGAATTCCCCGCCTGATCCATGCCCTGATTAAACTGATGTTTGATGATTTTCAGCAGGCCAGTGGGCACGACATCATGATGATCGAAGGCATCCGGGTAATCGCCAATGTGGGTGGGGTCGCCCATCACCACAAAAATATTGCGTACCCCCAACGCATGAGAGGCTAACAAATCGCCTTGTACGCGCAGCAAATTGCGTCCGCGTGTAGGGAAGTGCAGCACCGTTTCCATGCCAATCTGATCTTGGATGAAATGCGCGACGGCCCAAGGACTCATCCGCAGACGGGCCATTGGGCTATCCGAGACATTGATGGTGTCCACCCCGGCACTGTGCAACATTTCGGCGGCTGCCAGCACCTTTTGGGCGACAAAGCTGCGTGGTGGGGCCATCTCGACGGTGATAACAAATTTGCCCGCCTGCAATTTGCGCTGCAATTCTGTTGGTTGTTCCAGCACATCCACATCGCCATTGGCTTCCGCTTCGGGGAGGCTAATGAAGATGGCCGGGGTGGAAGATTTGTCATCAAGGGCCTTCCGCATGGCCTGAATATGCTGTGGCGTTGTGCCACAACAACCGCCAATGATGGTTGCCCCGGCTTCCACAAATGACTTGGCATAGTCGCCAAAATAATCCGGTGTGGCGGGGTATAACACACGGCCATTGACCATTTCGGGCCAGCCTGCGTTGGGCATTACTGAGAAGCGTGCTTCAGGAACGGTACGCTGCATTAGGGTCAAAATGCGGCGCAATTGCGATGGGCCACTGCTGCAATTGACACCAATCACATCTACCCCCGCTTGATGTAGAGTTTTAGTGACGGCGGCAGGGGTATCCCCCATCAGGGTACGGTCATCGCGGGTAAAGGTCATGCTGGCAACAATTGGGATTTCGGCACGAACATCACGCGCAACCTTGATGGCGATTTCAATTTCACTGAGGTCACTGAAAGTCTCAAGCAAAATCAAATCCACCCCGCTGTGGATAAGGGCGCTGATTTGTTTGCGAAAGGCGTCATAGGCCTGTTCTTCGCGCAGGCGTCCATAGGGGGCAAGATGCACCCCCAATGGCCCAACCGACCCCGCGATATAGATGTTATCTCGGAAGGTTGCCTCAACCACACGATGGGCCAATTCATAACCTGCCTGATTGATTTCGATGGTGTCGTCTTGCAGGTTATATTCTTTCAATTTTAGCGGGTTGGCGCTAAAGGTATTGGTTTCGATGATTTCCGCCCCCGCTTCAATATATTGGCGGTGGACATTGGCGACCAAGCCGGGGTCGCTGACATTTAGACTGTCGAAACACGCATGGAGGCGCACACCCGTTTGATGCAGCATCGTCCCCATGGCCCCATCAGCCAAAAGCGGGCCTTGAGCAAGACGTTCGCGGAATGGAATTTTTGCCATGTGAATTTACCTCATTCAACCTTGCCCCTAACCCCTCCCCAAAACCGGAGAGGGGCGTAGGCAATGGGTGTTATTATGCGTTGACCAATTGTTCGACACGGCTAACCCCGACACTGTAATACTTGGCTTCGGGGTGATGCACGACAATGGCGGCGGTGGATTGTTCCGGTACCAATTGGTAGGCGGAGGTCAGTTCCATGCCGAGTTTCTGCACGGTCTCTGGCAGCAATTGGAACACGATTTGATGGTCGTCCAAGTCGGGGCAAGCTGGATAACCCCAGCTATAGCGTTTGCCCCGTTTGATGTTGATACCAAGCTCGTGATTGATGTGCTGATTGACAAAGTTCGCAGTAGCCTCGGCGGTTTGCACGGCCAACCCGTGAAAATAGTAGGCTTCGGTGTATTGGTCAGAGCCTTGCAGCTTGTCGAAGTATTCGGTTGCTGCCGAACCAGCCGTGACGACTTGCAAGGGGCAGACATCCACTTTGCCACTGTCCACCGACGCGAAATAATCACTGATGCACAGGAAATCACCATTGGGCTGACGCGGGAAATTGAAACGAGCAATTTCGATGGTCTCCCCATCCGCCTCCCACGCCTTTGGATCATAGATGATCAAGCTCTCGCCATCGGATTGGGCCGGGAAATAGCCATAGACGGCCTGCGGCTTAAGTGTACCTTTGCGGATCGCTTCCTGCTGCATCCATGCAAGGCGCTCCTCAAAATCGGCCTGCAATTTTTCCCATTCCTTACCCTGTGTATTCTTCGCCCCCCAATTGAGCCGATAGAGTTCGGGTTTGTGCAGGTGCGGGAAGACATTTTCCAATGGGATGCTGTGAATGGTGCGTGTGCCCCAAAACGGCGGGGTCGGAATATCCGGCGCAGGCTGGACAGTTGACTTACCACTGGCGTCGCTGGCGACTTCGGGACGGGCACGGCCTAGTTCCTCGTAGCCTTCGCTGATGATTTGCTCTAGGAAGTCTTCGCGCTGACCGGGGTCGGTGAGTCTGTCCATGACATCCAAGCCCTCAAAGGCGTCTTTACAATAGAACACCCCCGGCATATAGGGATCGCCGCCATCCTCCAAAAACAGGATACGGCGACCAAAACGGCGATTGATGGCTGCGCCACCAACCAGCACCGGGAAATGCAAATTGCGCTTGGCAAGTTCGTTGACAATCAAGGGCATTTGCTTGGAGGTGCTGACGAGCAAGGCGCTCAGGCCAATCGCGTCGGCGTTGTAGTCAATGGCGGCCTGAATAATCGTGTTGGCGGGGACTTGCTTGCCGATGTCATGCACGGTGTAGCCATTGTTGCTGAGGATAGTACGCACCAGATTTTTGCCGATGTCATGCACGTCCCCATAGACCGTCGCCAGAACAACCGTGCCTTTGGTGGATCCCTCTTTGCGTTCGAGGAAGTTTTCCAGATAGGCCACCGCTTTTTTCATGACTTCGGCGCTTTGTAATACAAACGGCAAAATCAACTCACCAGAGCCAAATTTATCGCCGACTTCTTTCATGGCAGGCAGGAGGACATTATTCAACACCCCCACCGCGCTTTGACGGGTAAGGGATTCATCAATTAATTCTTCCACGCGGTCTTTCTTGCGGTGGACGATGTGCCAATGTAGGGCTTGTTCGGCAGTCATGCCTTCGGTGGGGTCGGCAACCGCACCGGATTCGAGGGCAATCTGGTTTTCCTCGAAATATTGAATGAACTTGGGCAGGGCGTCAATGTGGCGATTAAAAATCAAGTCGTTCGCCAATTGACGTTGATCTTCGGGAATTTCGGCATAGGGCTTGATATGCTTGGGATTGACAATCGCCATATCCAAACCCGCTTGCAGACATTGATAGAGAAAAACGCTGTCGAGAACAGCCCGTGCCGCTGGTGAAATACCAAAACTGACATTGCTGACGCCAAGTGAGGTCAATACACCGGGCAGATTGGCCTTGACCTGCCGGATGCCTTCGATGGTCTCTTTGGCATCGTTGCGGAGTTCCTCTTGTCCGGTGGTGACGGGGAAGGTCAGCACGTCGAAAATCAGATCGCCGGGTTTCATACCGTAATCATTCACGCAAATGTCGCGGATACGGGTAGCGATTTCCAATTTGCGTTCGGCGGTATGGGCCATGCCTGTTTCATCAATTGTGAGGGCAATCACGGCGGCCCCGTGCTTGAGGGCAATTGGAACGGTGCGTTCGATCTTGGCGAGGCCATCTTCCAGATTGATGCTGTTGATGATGCCACGTCCGGGATAAACGGCGAGAGCGGCTTCGGCTACATCCGCTTCAGTCGTGTCAATCACCAGCGGGGCAGACACCGACATCGCCAGTTTCTTGACAAGGGTACGCATCTGATCGGCTTCGTCAGGTCGTTCGGTCAGGGCTACGCCGACATCCAAAATGTGTGCGCCGCCTTCAACCTGATCTAACGCGATATTCAAAATGCCGTCATAGTCGTTGTTGAGCAGCAGTTTTTTGACGGCGCGGCTACCCTGACTGTTGACCCGTTCGCCAATCAGGGTTGGGCCAGGGTCTTGAATTAGGCTGATGTTCCGCATCGCGGAGGCAACCTGTGGCTCGGTGGTTACTTCGCGGTGAGGGGCATGGCGATGGGGCTGGCCTTTGGTGACCGATTCACGCAGATGAGTAATGTGTTCGGGTGTTGTGCCGCAACAGCCGCCAACCACGCTGACCCCCCAATCTACAAATTCCGCCATCATCTCGGAGAACGGTTCGGGCAGCATCGGATAGACGGCTTCACCATCTACGTTAATCGGCAGGCCTGCATTGGGCAGCACACTAATCGGCTTGGTGCTGTTTTCGACCAGATATTTGATGGGGGCACGCATGTGTTCAGGGCCAGTGGAGCAGTTAAGGCCGATGACGTCTACCGGCAAGCCTTCCAAAATGACCAGCGCCGCGCCGATTTCCGTACCAAGCAGCATACGACCACTGACATCGAGCGTCACCTGTACTTGCAGGGGGATACGCTGACCGGATTGTTCAAAATAGCGGTTGATGCCATAGACCGCCGCCCGCACTTCCAAAATATCCTGACTGGTTTCAATCAGCAGCACATCCGCGCCACCTTCAACCAAACCCTGTGCCTGTTCACCAAAAATATCGGCCAGTTGGTCATAGGTCACAGCGCTGAGGCCGGGGTCATCGGAGGAGGGCAAAAATCCGCTGGGGCCGATGCTGCCAGCCACAAAACGTGGGATGCCTGTTTCGGCCTCAAAACGATCCGCCACTTTGCGGGCCAATGATGCGGCGGCACGATTGATTTCCAGTACACGATCTTGGAGGCCGTACTCGCCGAGGGTGTGCCGATTGGAACGGAAGGTATCGGTCTCAACGACTTCACAGCCTGCCGCAAAATAGCTGGCGTGGATGCCTTCAATCACATCGGGGCGGGTAATCACCAGAAAGTCATTGCAACCGTTGTATTGTTCACCACCGAAATCATCCGCCGTGAGTTTGTGGCGCTGGATTTGCGTACCCATCGCGCCGTCAAAGATCAGCACATGGTCGGCAATCGCGTCCAGATAGCGGCGGTTGGTAAAGATGCGCTCTTTAGTCATGGAATCTCCCATTACTATTTTGATGATATGGGCAAGGAGGTGGCGTAAAAACACCCCTCAATCGGGTACGTGTGATGAGGGGCGCTATAAGTTGCAGGCTTATGGGGCCACACTCATCTTCCAGAAAATCTGCCGGAATTGGCACCTTCCTTTGCTGATGAAACAAAGGGGTTGCTGCGGGTTCACTGGGCCGGTCCCTCCCCCGCTCTGGATGAGTATCGTTATTGTTAAGTTGTTTATCAATACCCCTGAATCGTAGCGAAATCAAGGGCAAAAGTCAAGTAAGTCATTGAAAATATTTTGTAAAATATGCACCTGTTTTGCCGTATTTATGGTATCGCTTGCTCCAACCGAGAAATCCAATCACCAGCCTTGAAGTCGGAACTCTCATCCTCTGGCGGAAAGAAATGGTTGAAATATTCAGTGACTTTCTGCTTTTGCTTGGCTTTAATTAATATGTCTAATCTGGAAAAAAGTCTAGCAATGGATATGCTCCAAATGTGATATATTTTATAAAAATACTCGGACTCTCCTAAAAAAGTTATGTCTTCGCTATTTGGCGCAAATAAGAGAATTGGAGTTGTTTCTCCCGCCCTAACTAAAACGGAATCGGCAGCTATTGACCTTAGATCATTTACCGTATAAACCCCATCGTTAGTATCTACCACAACAATAAATTTCCACTTTTGGTTTTTGTCTACAATTTCTGAGAATGTTAGATTTCTCACTTTCTGTATATTTCCTAATTGCGCATTAAGAGCAGATGTAAATGCTTGAGTGATTACCATATCGAGATTGGGACGAGATTCCATTTCCATAAAATATTTTAATATGTCGTATCCTGTTATTTCTAAGTATGGTACTGGTTTCATAATTGGGGGATCGCTTAAGCCTATTGTTTCTATAGTAAGCATAAAATCCTTACTAAACCTTAGATATTCATCTTCATCTTCTTCAATACCTTGTTTGGGTAAATCACGATATAGAAAACGATCAATTTGATCTTTTTGATTTTCCCCTACATATTTATAGAGTTGCTGTCTAATAATCGCGCCATATCTTTTTTGAAGTAACCACCCATAAACCAAAATCTCTCTTTGTCGCATATACGTATGACCATTAGAGTATTGTGTTCTATTGTGAGCTTTATCAAATACTCCTCTCACAAAATCTTCAAATTCCATTGTTAGCTCCCTTTCATATTTTGCTTTCTCACTGTCAAGAATTCTTATAGCTTCAAGGATACAGTCTTTATGTTGAATTTCTTTTAGTATATCTTGTAAATAATCTGCTGGTATGGCAAAGCCCGTTTCTGGCGAGCTGATTTTAGAGGCAATCATACCAATGACCATATTTTCGTGTTTTGAGTCAATTAGGGCAGCCCCACTAAAGCCGACTTTGATAGCATCATTACTACTAAATTGCAGTCGTTCACCAACGGGACCTTTGAGATTCACATCCACCCATCGCCCATCCACGCTATCCTCTGGAAAACCGTATGCTCTTGCCGAAAGTTCGCCACGACGGTAAGGAACTAGATATAGAAGCTGAGATGATTTTACTTCTCGAATTTGTTTGGGGGCATCTTCAAGTTGTAGGAGAGCTACATCGTTTCTCCCCCTTTTTTCCTTTGCAGGGTTATAGTATCGGATTCTAGCTGGATAGATTTCCTCGTTAATTAATGGAAAGTTTACATATATAATATTATTTGTGATATTATCTTTATCAGTTATCTCACTCTCTATAGCATGGGCACATGTAAAGGCGTATCGATTATCAATCAAAAAACCGCTGCCTAAAACATCATATTCAGAGGATATAATGCGAATAATTCCTAATTCTAGCATGGGATATATAAATGCTTCCGCCTAATCTGAGTCAAAATCTTTGACTTTAGTATTTACCCAAATTAACTTAACTCCAATTTGCGCTTCAGCGCTCGCACTGGCAACAAGAGCCTTAGCATCACTTGTCAACTTTAAGCCGAAGTTTATTTCAATGCTATCAGGACGTTGAACAACATTAAGGGACTGCATAGTTGCCACAACATACTCTGCCATTTCACGAATTGTTGACATGGCATTACTTAGTGCCTCAGCACTTCTCTCAGCAAATTCCTTCCTGTTTATACGCGATAGATCTTGAACTCCACCGCTTCCTAGTAATTCAACTAAAATTTCGACATCATCAAAAGAAACATTTTTCTGCTTATTGTTCATCAAAAATTCTCTCACAAAATGAGCACGCTAACAATAGTATATACCATTTATCTTGAGTAGGGGCTAGGTTCTTTGGAAGTGTGCCCATCTAGTAATAGGAGATACTAGATGGGCGGCTGCATGGGCTGTTTATTGGAAGAACGTCTGCCGCAGCGATTCGAGGATGAACAGCGCGTGCAGATTACGACGATTGACCCCGGAGGTCAGGGCCGCATCGGTCAAATCCATTGAGCCGAAACCGCCGACAGTGTAGACTCCGTTGGTCGTTTCCTGCATCGTGAGATACAGATTCCACAAGGGCACATTCGAGTCGGTGGCGATGGTCGCAATGACCTCGTTGTATTGATTGAGGACATCGAGGCCCACCGAGCCATCATCGGGTAGGGTCGTCAAAATGGGGATGACGCCGCTGGTCGTCGCGGAATCTACCATCTGCTGCAAACTGGAGCGGAAGGTGTCCACATCGGTAGTGGTGGCATCGGCTGGTGTGAAGCTGATGAACACGACACTCGGCTGTGAGAGTCGCAGTTCACAATCGAAGGGTGTTTCGCCGGGAGTGCAGATATTTGGATCAGCATAGGCCGGATCGAGCACATTTTCGATTGTCCAGCCTTCACCTGCCGCTGCACTGGTGATGTTGAAGCTCGTTGCTGGATCACCCAACACATCATGGGCCGGTTGGACGCTGTAGTGATTGATGATATTTTGCAGGTCGGTATAGCTGCCGAGATCGTAGCTACCGAGTGCAATATCATCCAAGAAGTCTGTACCACCCAATGACTCATCACCCACCACCGAAAAGACCGTATTGCGGCGACCCAGATTAAACACGCCATTTTGATAGATGGGCAGGAGTTCATCATAGAGTTCATTAACATCGGGCAGAATTGGGTAGGCATTGATGTCAAAGGCTTGGGCGACCACTATCGGTGCATTGACCGTGACATCAAAGAAGCCTTGCGCTGTACCACCCCGCCCATCATCCACGTTGACAGTGATAGTTGCTGTGCCCGCGCTGTTGCAGGTGATATTGACAGTTGAGGCATCAGCGGCAAACGCCTGTGCGATGCCATCGTTATTGGAGGCAGCAGTGACGGTCACAACATCACCATCAGGGTCGCTGATACCGATGGCAACAGGCAGGGTTTGACCGATGTCACAGAACTGCGGGTCAATTCGGGCAATGGTCGGAATTTGATTCGCCGCCACAACTTCGACGGTGAAAGTGGTCAAATTCGTGCCGCCACGTCCATCGTCCACACTAACCGAAACAGACGCGATGCCGGGGCCGATGCAGGCCACACTTAAATTGGTGCTGTCGAGAACCGTGACCTGCGCGACGCCTGCGTTATCGGCAAAGGCTTGGGTCGTGATGAAATCGCCATCGGGGTCGAAGGTCGGCACGCTGATCGGGAGCGTATCACCGGGGGCACAGGCTTGTGGGGCGATGGCATCAAGGGTTGGGGCTTGGTTCGGAGCAGAAACCTGCACCGAGAAGGTGGTTGCATTGGTGCCACCACGCCCATCGTCAAGATTCAGTGTTACATTGACCGCCCCCGCATTAAGGCAGGTCACGCTGAGGGTGGCGTTATCTACGACATTGACCTGAACCACACCGTCCACATCCACTTGCGGGAAGATATTCAGCGCATCACCTTCGGGGTCACTGGCATTGAAATTAACCGTCAGGATGTCGCCGGGAGCGCAGGTCTGTGGGTCTATCGGGTTAATGCTCGGCGCTTGGTTGGGTGCGTTGACAGTGACACTCAAGGTAGTCGAATTTACCCCGCCGCGTCCATCATCAGCAGATAGGGTGATGGTGGCAAATCCAGCACTATTACATGTCACATTGAGGTTAGCAGCATCCAAGACCACTGCTTGAGCGATACCATCATTATCGGAGATGGCGGTCACGGTTAGGAAATCACCTTCGGGATCGCTGGCGGCATATGGAACCACTACTGGCTGACCAATATCGCAGGTAACAGGCGTCAGTGGTTGGATAGACGGCGGTTGATTGGGAGCAGTCACCGACACGGAGAAAGTCGTTGCGTTCGTACCCCCGCGCCCATCATCCACATTCACGGTAATGGTCGCCGTCCCCGCTCCAACGCAGGTAACGCTGAGGGTAGCATTATCGAGGACACTGGCACTGGCAATACCGTCATTATCCGAAAATGCAGTGATATTCAACAGATCGCCTTCGGGGTCAATCGGATTGATGGCTACCGTGAGCGGTTGCCCGACTTCGCACGTTTGGGCGGCAATGGGGTCAATCAGGGGTGCTTGATTGGCCGCCTCAACCGTCACGGTGAAATCGGTGCTGGCTGTGCCGCCGCGCCCATCATCAGTGCTGACGGTAATCGTCGCTGTGCCGGGGTTGAGACATTGCACGGCTATCGAGAAAGCATCCACGACATTAGCCGAAACGATGCTGTTGTCGCTAGAGACGGCAGTCGTTGTCAGGAAATCATTATCGGCGTCAGTCGCCGTGTAGTTGACGATGATTGGTTGACCCGTCTCACAGGATTGTGGGTCAATCGGGTTAATGGCAGGCGACTGGTTGGGCGTGGTCACATTAACCGCAAAGGCCGTCGCATTGGTGCCCCCGCGCCCGTCGTCCACATTGACCGTAATCGTTGCAAAACCATCCGCCGCACAGGTCACGCTGAGGGTGGTATTGTCGGGAACAGTAATGCTGGCAACCGCCTCGTTATCGGAGAAGGCCGTCACAGTCAAGGGGTCGCCGTTGGGGTCAACGGGGTTGATGGCTACCGTCAGAGGCTGACCGACCTCGCAAGTTTGTGGCGCGATGGGGTCAATCGTAGGTGATTGATTGGGGGCGGTGGCTTCAACCGTAAATGTGGTGGCCGCCGTACCTCCCAAGCCGTCGTCTACCGTCACAGTAATGGTGGCAGTACCCGCATCGCCGCAGACAATACTGAGGTTGTTGGCATCGGCAAGACTGGCGCTGATAGCGGGGTTGTCCGACGAGACATTGGTCGTTAATGGTGTGCCATCGGGGTCAATGGCAAAGTAGGCCACCGTCAAGGTTTGCCCAACTTCGCAGGTTTGAGCCGCAATGGGATCAATGGTCGGTATCTGATTTGGTGCGGAAACGGTCACAGTGAAATCAGTGCTGGCTGTACCCCCGCGTCCGTCATCGGTGCTGACGGTAATCGTCGCTGTGCCGGGGCTGAGACACTGCACCGCAATCGAGAAAGCATCGGTAACGCTGGCAATCGCAATCCCAGTATCACTAGACGAGGCGATAGTCGTCAGCAGGTCGTTGTCGGCATCAGTCGCGGTGTAATTGACCACGAGTGGTTGGTTGCTTTCGCAGGTTTGTGGGTCAATCGGCGCAATGGTCGGCGATTGATTAGGGATACTGACATTAACCGTGAAAGCCGTTGCGTTGGTGCCACCCCCCCCGTCATCCACATTGACACTAATGGTCGCAAAACCATCGCTCAAGCAGGTGACGTTTAACGTGGCAGTGTCTACCCCTGTAATCTGGGCCACCGCTTCGTTATCGGAAAGGGCTGAAACAGTGAGTGTGTCACTATCGGTATCCGCAACATTGAGCGCGATGGTCAGGGTATCGCCAATTTCGCAGGACTGTGGGTCAATAGCACTAATGCTGGGTGGCTGATTGGCGGCGGTTACATCAACGGTAAATCCAGTAGCGGCTTCACCCCCGCGTCCGTCATTGACGGTTACGGTGATGTCGGTAGAACCAGCGACCAAACATTCCACCCCCAGCGAGAAGCTGTCAATCACACTCACATTGGCGATGGTCGTATCAGTAGATAGGGCGGTAGTGGTCAAAACATCGCTGTCCGGGTCGGTTGCGGTGTAATTCACCACCAATTCTTGTCCGGCTTCGCAGATTTGGGTGTCAATCGGGTTAACTGTGGGCAGTTGATTCGGCGCTTCATTAACCACGACATCAAAGGTCGTTTCAACGGCGATGTCCGAAGTCACCGAAACCGTAATGGTCACAACGCCCACATTATTACAAGTCACCGTAAGGGCGGTTTCGCCAAGCTGGACGGAGGCAATACTGTCATCGCTGGAGAAGGCACTCAGGGCGGTAATGTCGTTGTCAGCGTCGCCGTAATTTACGCCTACATCAAAGGATGTCTCAACCAAGCAGGACTGCGGGTCAATAGGCAAAATGAAGGGCGGTTCGTTCGGCGGTGTGGTCGCCGTTTCGGTGGGGGTCGGTGACGGGGTTTCGGTCTCGGTTGAGGTGGCCGAAGCCGTTGCCGTGAATTCAGTCGTGGCCGTCTCAGTAGGTGTCGCTGAGGGTGTTGCCGTAAACTCCGTCGTGGCGGTTTCAGTCGAAGTGGCTGAAGGCGTTACCGTAAATTCGGTAGTGGCCGTCTCAGTAGGGGTGGCGGATGGGGTTTCAGTTTCGGTTGAGGTGGCTGAAGCAGTCGCCGTAAATTCAGTTGTAGAAGTGGGTGTACTGGTCGGTAGTGCGTTGACCGTTACCCCAAACGCCATGTTGGATTGCCCGCCGCGTGTGTCACTGACAAAGATGGTGATAGTAGCTGGCCCAGCATTCAGACAGACCAGATTCAAGGTACTGTCGCCCATGTTGAACGCCACGTTTGCAACATTGGCATCGCTGGTGGTCGGGGTGACACTGACAGCATCACCATCCGGGTCACTGATGGTCAAGGGTATAGCGACAGTTTCACCAACAGAACAGGTTTGTGGGTCTATCTGCGTGATGGCCGGATTTTGATTGGGTGTATCTACACTAACCGCGAAGGAAATCGGGGTTACGCCGCCCCGCCCATCATCGGCAGTCACGGTAATGGTGGCAACTCCCGCACCCACACAGTTGATGACCAGCGGGTTATTGCTGATGCTGGCTTGTGCCACTGCGTTATCACTGGAGGCGGCGGTCAAGGTTAGCAAATCGCCGTCCGGGTCGGCATAGGACAATACGAGATTCAGCGTGCCTCCGACTTGGCAGGACTGTGGATCAACGGCTGTAACTTGCGGGTATTGGTTAGCGGCGGTCACAGTAACTGCAAAGGTGCGTGCGGCTGCTCCACCCCGTCCATCATTGACAGTGATTGTGATATTGGCTGTACCAACACTGACACCAGTGACGGTGACAGTAGCTTCCCCACTTTGGAAAACAGTGGCAATGGCGGCGTTATCGGTGACGGCTTCAATTCCAAGCGAGTCATTATCGGGGTCACTGAAGACCAATGGTACGGCAATCGTTTGACCTGTCTCAACTGCTTGTGGCCCAATCGCGTCTAATACGGGTGCTTGATTGGGAACAGTGGCCGGATTGACTATCACAGAAAACGAAGCCGCCGCACTGCCGCCGCGACCATCGCCGATAGACACCGTGATTTTGGCATCTCCGACCGCGACACCTGTAATGCTGAGGCTGTCCACATCTACAGCGGCAACCGCGACAATACCGGCGTCGCTGGATAACACGGAAAACGCCACCGGGTCACCATCAGCGTCACTCAACGATAGGTCAAGTTGACGCACTTCACCGACTTCTAACGGCTGGTCGGTAACTACACCAATCACAGGGGGTTGATTCGGCGGGGGCGGGACATTGACCGTAACGGTAAACATGGTGGTAATCGTGCCCCCGCGACTGTCGGTCACGGTCACGGTGATATTGGCGGTTCCGGCAGCAATTCCCATAATCCGCAGGGTCGTGCTGTTCACAGGTTGGGCCGTTACTAACCCCTGATTGGTGCTGTTGGCCGTGAAAGTTGTTGGGTCATTATCAGGGTCAGAAATCGAGAGCGTAAGATCACGGGCCTCGTTGACATTCAGCGTTTGGGCTGCAATCGCACCGATGCTGGGTGGGTTATTGGTGGGGGCAACCGGGTTGACCACGACGGAGAAAATAATCGAATTCGACGCCTGCCGATTGTCGGTTGCAACGACAGTCACATTGGCAGTACCGGGGTTGAGCGCGGCCAGATTGATGGTGTTCCCCACGCCTTGCGTCGCCGAGACGACATTGGGGGCGGAACTGGTCACGATAAACGTATAGGTATCGCTGTTCGGGTCGGTGATGGTCAGCGGGAGAATGACATTGGTATTTTGCACCATCGTCTGATTTGGAACACCCGTAATGTTGGGTGGGCTGTTGGTGCTGGGAGGATTCGCTACTGTCACCAAAAAGCTGGTTTCGGCGGTCTTGCCAAAGGCGTCCACCACACGAACCGTAATCGTTGCAATGCCGGGGGCCAGCGCGTTGAGGGTCAGGGCTTGACCAACCGGAGCGACAGTTAACACGGTGGGATTATCAGTCGAGGCATTCAGGGTAAACGTGTCATAGTCTGGGTCATACACGCCTAATGCGACAGTTGTTGAGACCCCTGTCCGTAAATTGAGCGGGGCAATCGGGCTAATGACAGGATTTCGATTTTCCGCGAAGCCTGTGCCAGTTCCGGGTTGGTTTGCTCCACCAGCACCCGGCCCAGTTGTGTTGTTGCTTACGCGCAGACCGCCCACCAAAACATTGGTGATTTGGCGTCCCCCGGTGAGGTACACATGAAGGCGAACTTGGTAGAGGCCATCTGGAATGGTCGTGGTATTCCATGCTCCCAGCACGTTATTTATCACTGGTTGGGTGATGGCCTGCGGTGTGATAGGGTAGAACAAACCGCCTGTATTGGGGTCTGGGCCAAATTCTAGCGCATACTGTACAAAGTCGGGATGGCTGGCACTGCCGAAAATGCTGACATTGCCACGAATGGCTGTGCCCACGACAGGCGATACAATTTGCATGTTTTCAGGCCACCTTGAGGGTAAGGTGGGGGCGACGCCTCCCGTGCTTGGGAAACCACCAAAGGGGGTTGGGGATGGCCCACTACCTGCCACGATGAGCGGGGTGGGGGATACAACTCCCGGCAGGGGCGTATTGATAGGGGTGACGCTTGGCAGTGAGCGCACCGTTGGGCGACCACTCTCCTCATCATCACCACCATCAGAACGGCACGCCACAAAAACAAGCGATAACAACAGCAGTAAAGTAATGACAGCCGTTGCCTTTTGACCAGAAAATTTGAAAGGTAGCATTACAGCTCCTCCGCAAAAGTAATCGTTATCTGACGTCAAGGGGCATAGAAAAATATGCCCTACCATGAGATTAATAAATTGCGTAAAGTCCTGCAACCCACAATTGACCACTGATATTCCGTTTACACGGGCAGGGTATTCGGCAGAGCGAAAAAACGGTAAAATAACCCCAACGCCTATCTGCAAAGAGGATAGGGTCATGGATAGAGGTGCTTCATGGCAGTACGAGAGATTATCACGCCACAAAACGCGATTTTGCGGAAAAAAGCCAATAAGGTCACCAATTTTGCTGACCCCAAACTCCAAACGCTGATCGAGGATATGGTCGAGACCATGCACGACGCCGGGGGGGTGGGTTTGGCTGCGCCGCAAGTTGCCATTTCCCAGCGGGTGATTGTGATTCAACTCCCCGATGATGAAGAATCCAAAGAGGAATATGGGGACAACGCCGGGGTGCTGTTTGTGGTCATCAATCCCGAAATTGTTAAATCATCCGAAGAAATGGTGGAAGGTGTCGAGGCGTGCCTCTCAATTCCCGGCTATTTTGGCAAGGTGGATCGGCATGTCGCCATTACTGTGCAGGGCCAAGACCGCACCGGGAAAGAATTTCGGATCAAAACTAGAGATTGGTTGGCACGGGTCTTTCAGCATGAAATTGACCACTTGAACGGTGTCTTGTATATTGACCACGCCAAAGAGGTTTGGAAAGCATCTGAGATAGATGAAAACGGCGAGACATCCGATGAACAGACGGTGGTTGAAACCACTGATGAGAACACCCCGCCTGCCTAATAGGGGGTAAGTTTTGCAGCCAGCCCTGTCAATGCTATAGTGTAACATTCATCCGCGAACTCTTGGTCAAAGGGGGACGCTATGCAGCGCCTGCGTGAACTTTGGATAGCATTTCGTAATTTTGCGATCTTGTTTTCGTTTATTATGAATTTTATTGTGCTGCTAGTTTTGATTTTTGTGGTCTTGTTGATCTTCCAAATTAAAAATGGCATTGCCGACCCCCTTTTACAAGGACTGCACAGCAACTTTGTGGGCTTGGACGAGGCACGTATCCAAACGGAAATTCAGGTCAACGACGAAATTCCGATTAATTTTACACTGCCCGTCTCGGATCAGATTCCGATTAACTTCACGCTGCCTGTCTCCGACAATACCGATGTCTATCTGACTGAAGATGTCGTGATTGACAATGTACCCGCCTATTTTGCGATTGAGGGCGGCGCAGGCAATATATCGGGGACGGTGGATATTCGGCTGCCTGCGGAGACACGCCTGCCCATTCGTTTGTCGTTGACTGTGCCAGTTGAACAGACCGTACCCATCAATATCAACGTGCCCGTGCAGCAGACCATCCCGGTCAGCCTGACAGTACCCGTAGATATTCCCTTGAACGAAACGCAGTTGCATGAGCCATTTAACAATCTCAGAAACTTGTTTGAACCCTATGTCCGCGCATTGGGGAATTTGCCGAGCAATTGGGGGGATGTGCCGGCGTTTGTGGGCGATGTGATGAGCGGCAACGTCAATTTGATGGCCCCAACGGATTACACACGCGATCCATGGAAGGGCTTTGAAGATGAACAGACCGCCGAACCAAGCGCTATTGAATCGCCAGCACCGGATGGGACACCTGTTGAAGGTACACCCACTGCACCCATCGCGCCAGTGGATGGGGGTACACTTGTGACCGAAACGCCCCCACCGCCTGTCCAGCAGCAAATGACACCCACTTTCACACCCTTTGGCGCCACACCCGTCGGGGGTTGATTTTCACGAGAATAGGATTTTCTGCATGAGTGTTTCGCCAGTCAAAACCCCAGAAGTGATGAGTTATGAGGGGTCGGGCTATAAAAAAGATTTTTGGGAGGGTAAAGGCCGCGATTATGAAGACCGCGTGGAACGGATTGCCATCCACCGTCTGATCCCGCCAACCGGGAAACGTCTTTTGGAATTGGGGGCGGGGTTTGGACGCCTGACCGATTTATATGAAGGCTATGAGCAGGTAATTGTGTTGGATTATTCCCACTCCCTGCTGCAAGATGCCCAAACACGACTCGGCAGAAGTGATCGTTATGTCTATGTGGCGGCCAATCTCTATCAACTGCCGATTGCCGATGGAGTATGTGATGCGGCCACGCTGATTCGGGTGATTCACCATATTTCCGATGTGCCAAGCGTATTGAAACAAATCCGATCTGCCCTTGCTCCCAATGCCGTGTTTGTTTTGGAGTATGCCAATAAGCGCAATTTCAAGGCGATTTTGCGTTATCTGCTGCGTCGCCAAAACTGGAATCCCTTTAGCCGTGAGCCAGTCGAATTTGTCAAACTCAATTTCGATTTTCACCCAGCTTTTATGGCCGAGGCACTCAATGGGGCGGGTTTTGCGACCCAGCGGCGGCTGGCAGTATCGTATTTTCGCTTAGGCGTGTTGAAGCGGCTGATTCCTACCTCGGTACTGGTAACGCTCGACCAATGGCTGCAACCGACGGGTGGAATGGCGGCTTATGCCCCCAGCATGTTTACCAAAAATCGTACGGTGGGGTCGTCGCCTGCCCCCCGTTTCGATGACCCGCTATTTAAGTGCCCTGCGTGTGGGGCTACCGATTTAACCCATCAAGAAGATCGGCTGACGTGTGGAAGATGTGGGGCGCAATGGGCCATCCGCGACGGTATCTATGATTTCCGCGAACCCCTAAAATAGCCTCAAGAAAGGGGCGAACTTCGTTTACCCATTCGCCCCAAGTCCAAATTCTATTTCTGCATTTTTTCGAGAGTGGCGTTTAGCTTGTTCAGCGATTCGACCAATTTTTCTTCGGTGGTGGGACCAGCGAGTGCGGCAGGCTCTTCGGCTTTCTTCATGCGCTCCATCATGGTGTTGAAGGCTTTGACGATCAAAAATAGTGCAAACGCCACAATCAAAAAGTTAATGACATAGTTGATGAAAACGCCGTAATTGATGGTGGCCGCACCTGCGTCTTTGGCTTGCTGCAACGAATCATAGTCTCCATCGGAGAGGGTGATAAATAGGTTCGCAAAATCCACATCACCCAAAATATAGCCGACGGGGGGCATAATGATGTCGTTGACCAATGAATTGACAATGCTCCCAAAGGCCAAGCCCATGATGATACCCACTGCCAGATCGAGCACATTGCCACGTAAAATGAACTTCTTAAATTCGTTAATCATCGTTTTTTCTCCTACAACCAATCTGTCTGTTTAAGTGCCCCTACTATAACACCTGTTGGGGTAATATGGGTGGAGTGGGATTAAGCTAAATGATGGTTGATGCTGGACAAAAACTTTTGTGTGGTAACGAAGTAGAGATTATGCAACGTGGAAATTATTGAAGGAGAATTTTTCGATGGCACAAATTGGCATCATGATTGAAGGACAGCATGATTTAAATTGGGCACGCTGGAAGAGATTGTTACAAGCCGCTGAAGATTTTGGTTATCAATGTGTATTCCGATCCGACCATTTTACCAACGCGAATCCACCGGATTATGATTCACTGGAACTATGGGTATCGTTGACTTATGCTGCTACACACACCCAAAAAATTGAATTTGGCCCATTGGTAACACCCGTGACATTTCGCCACCCCTCCATAACGGTGCGTATGGCCGCGCAGGTGGATGATTTAAGCAGCGGGCGGTTGGTCTTGGGCATGGGGGCTGGTTGGCAAGAACGGGAGCATCGGCTGTTTGGGGTTCCATTTTTTGACTTGCCGACCCGCTTTGAGATGCTGACTGATGCGCTGGAAATGACCCAACAACTGCTGGACAGCGATGCTCCGGTGACATTTGAGGGTAAACATTTTTCATTGGATGAGGCGATTTTGCTCCCTCGCCCTACCCGCAAAGGCGGCCCACCCATTCTGATTGGTGGACGCGGGCCAAAACGCACCCTCCCTCTAGCGGCCAAATATGCGGATGAGTGGAATGCGGTGTTTATTCCATTGGAGCAGTTTAAGGAACGGAACGCCCTGCTCGATCAATTATTGGATGAGCGTGGCAGGTCGCGGCAGTCGGTCAAACGTTCGTTGATGACACAGGTGGTGTATGAACCCAGCGATGCTGAATTATCCGCCCGCCTTGCCGGAAAACCCAGTGCGACTGAATTGATTACTGATCGTGGTCTGATTGTTGGTACAGGGTCGGCGGTGGTTGACCAAATCGGCGCGTGGATCGAGGCTGGCATCGAGCGATTCATGCTGCAATGGATGGATTACGACAATATTGACGATTTAGAAAAAATGGCGCGGGATGTCCTGCCGCATTTTCATCAGGCCTAGAAATCGGGCGTATAATGGGAGAAAAAGTAGCCGAGGAGTTACGTTATGACTCGCTTCATCGTGCTTATTCTTTTTCTCCCCGTAATTTTCACGCCTGTCTACTTAACGAACGCTCCGGCTACCCCTAAACTAAAACACCAGAACGCCAGCACCGTTTATTATGTGCGCCCCGATGGTGGGAGCGCCGAACAATGCACAGGTCTTGTGGACGCCGCTTATTCTGGCACGGGCACAGGACAACCCTGCGCATGGAATCACCCCTTTCAAGCCCTGCCCCCCGCTAACACTCCCCGTATCATAGGCGGAGATACGTTGCTGATTGCAGCGGGGAGCTACGCGATGGGTTATGGCGCACCGGGCGCGGAGATGTGTGATGAGATTGGGTCTTATGACTGCGTAATGCCCGCCATTCCAAGTGGCCCTTCCCCTGACCAACCGACGCGCATTTTGGGAGTAGGATGGGATGCTGAATGCCCCGCACCGCCAGAGTTATGGGGGACAGGTCGCCCTTGGTTTATCGTCAATATGATGGATACGAGCAATGTGGAAGTGGCATGTTTGGATATTACCGACCACTCCGGTTGTATCGAAAATCATTCGGGCGAATTGGCGTGCGAACGCGATGTCGCGCCGTATGGGGATTGGGCATCTTATGGGCTGTATGCCGAAGATTCGGCCAATGTGCATCTGTGGAATTTGAATATTCACGGATTGGCAGCGGGGGGTGTCCATGCGGGACGGCTCACCGATTGGACGGTAGAAAGTGTGCGGGTGGCAGGGAATGGCTCAGTCGGCTGGGATGGCGATTTGTGGGATGATAATGGCGATTCTAATTCCGGCACGCTGCTTTTCCGCCATTGGGTGGTGGAATGGAATGGCTGTGGTGAACCCTATCCAGTGGGCCAACCGATTGGGTGTTGGGGACAAGAGGCAGGCGGCTATGGGGATGGTGTTGGCGAGGCCGAGACGGGCGGGGATTGGATTATTGAAGATTCCGCCTTTTTGCATAACACCTCGGACGGGCTTGACCTGCTGTATCACACGCTGGGAGGAACGATTACCCTAAATCGCGTGTGGGCCGAAGGCAACGCAGGTAATCAAATTAAAGTGACTGGGCAAACGACGATTACCAACAGCCTCTTGGTAGGCAATTGTGCATTTTTTGAAGACCAGCCGTTTACGTATTGGGTGGATCACTGCCGGGCGCTGGGTGCTACCCTGCAAATTGTTTATACGGGCGGAGAGCAAATGAGCATCGTCAACTCCACGATTTATGGACAGGGCGACGGGCTTATCGGCGCAGGCCCACGTGAAGGTTTTGAATGTAACGGAAACGAAAGCATCCAACTGCGGAACAGCGTCGTGGTGGGCGATACCGATTATTTTGATTCCTCGGACATCACCTTCTATTTTTATCAGGAAGGCTGTGGAGCGCTTAAACTCGATTCAGATTACAACGTCGCCTCCGGGGTCAAAAATCTGGAGTGTGGGACGACTAATGACTTTACTACGTCGGGGAGTCATGATATTTGCGATGACCCACAAGTGACCGGGCCGCTGACGGGCATGGCTTATGATATGACCCTGCTGCCGAGCAGTCCGGCTTTGGATTCGGCGGATGCGGCATTGTGCCCAGCGGAAGATTTGCTTGGCAACCTACGTTCGGTAGAAGCATGTGATCGCGGGGCTTACGAGCAATAGGGGTGCAGCCAATTATTGGAAGGATGAGCGTTTGTCCCCCATCCTTTCTATGATTGATTAGCGACCCAATCGCGGCGCAGAATGCCATAATAGACCATATCAAACCGCTGCCCGTCTCGATAGACCGCTTCTTTTTGAGTGCCTTCATAACTAAACCCCGCTTTTTCATAAGCACGGATAGCACGGGTGTTGTTGCTGATGACATTTAGGCCGATGCGGTGTAGGCCCAATTCATTGAAGCCATAGCGCAGCAATAGCTGTAACCCATCACTACCATAGCCTTTGCCCCAATAATCGGGATTGCCAATGCCAATCGCCAAAAAAGCCGATTGATTGGCCCACATGACCTCCAAATCACCAGAGCCAATAAGTAGGTCATCGGCCAGAGTACGGAAACGGAACAAAAATAGATTGGGATCTTCCCGCAGATTCTTTTCCCACTGTTCATTGCCTTGTGCCGAAAGCGGACGGACAGCCCCTGTATCCATCAACCGCATATACTCATCGTTTTCTGTCCATTTCGCCATAATCACATAATCGTCTGGCGTGGGGGCGGCCAGACGAATGAGTTTGCCTTTATATAACGGCTGAAAAAACATACCCTTTTCCTTTATGAGACCAATAAGGCGGCGTGGGTAAACCATTCCATCGTCAAATTCAATTGGGTTTCCAAAATTTCTTTGATTTTGTCCGTGTCCGTGACCGTTTCGTTGTTGATTTGGAAAGCAAACGACCCCTTGCCAAACAAATCTAGGAGGGCGTTCATGAGGTCAACCCGGTTATTGGTGCCATCCAATTTCATCAGCAAAAAATGACTAATGGCGTCCAATTCCACGCGCTCGTGACGGATATTGGGAACAAGGAGCGATGAACGGGCCAGATAACGTGCCACGGGGCTGACGGTGGGATATTCACTCAGTTCTGTGGTGTAACGCGGGGCGGTCAACGAAAAGGTGATGAGGTTGGTGCTATAGCTGTAGGCTTGTAATAAATTGGCGGCGAGAATCTGGGCTTCGCGGTTGATACTGGCGGCATCCTCTGGCTGTGGTTCAAATTCGGCCAGAATGTTACGGGCGGCGATAAATAGTGACCTAAAAGGGATGGATTGGGGTGAGACCTCGCTCAGATAGAAAAAGGCGGCTTTGGAGAGAGGGTGGTCGGTGGTGAAGGTCGCGTTATCCGATGCACCGAATTTCTCCGGCGACACCGAGGCAATATCGAGTTCATTATTGACCGGACGCGCCATTGAACTGACCCGAAAGGTTGTGACCCGTTCTAATTTGATGGTGCGCTCCAATTCGATTTCGGCATGGCAGAGCAGGGTTTTGCGAAAATTGCGGTTACGCAGGAAATCCAAATATTGCTCGGTCTCGATAATATCCCCGGCAAATGCTTTGATGGCATCAATCACGGGGTCTTTTAGGTTGCTGACCATCACGGTTGGAAATTCAGCCTCAACCAAATATTGCAGGCCATGTTGGGCGGCATGGCTGGCGAATTCATGAAAATAGAGGGCGTCATTAATTTCGGCCAGTTCGTCGTGCAGGATGACCGAGTTGCTGCGTGAGGTGGCATGTTCCAAACGCTGTTGCAGCATATCCGAGTAGGTATTTAGAAAAGCGGCGAATCCACTTTCGGGGATAGTGTTGTTTTCGCGCAGAAACGCCATAAAATCCCGCGCACCTTCGGCTTTTTCAAAGGGGGTAGTGGCACTGCGGGTATGATAGAGCATCATCTCCCGCACCATACGGGTCATATAACTGCCCGGATAGGTGTTATAGCTGATATAAGCCACGCCATTGAGGGATAGATTCTGCTTGCAGACACGCATCAACGCATCCCGGACATCGGTAGGAACCCATGAATAGACACCGTGTGCAATGATGTAATCAAATTCGCCGAGTTCGGAGGTGATTTCTAAAATGTCGCACGCTTCAAGACGAATATTTTGCAGGCCGAGGGCTTGAATGGCAGCCTGACCTTCTTGGATTTGAACCGGCGAGATGTCAATCCCAACAAACTGTGATTCAGGGAAGGCATAGGCGAAGGGAATGATGTTCCACCCGCTGGCTGTGCCTAGTTCCAACACGCGGCATTTTTCAGGTGAGGCGGGATTTAGCCCAAGCAGCGTGGCAAGGGTCGCCAGATGGTCGGGATGGGTATGACTGTAGCCTAAATTGGGATACGGGATGGCATCATAACTAGCAGCGATTGTAGATTGGCTCATGAAGGTCTCTTGGGGGACTAAAATAATATAGTGATTGGATACGGGGTATTTTTGACCCCATCTTGTGAGCAGTAGTCTAGCGTCTTGCGGCGCGGTTGGCAATTAAGTGTCTAGCATTCAACAATCCGAATGAATGGGTTAATGGAACGCATGAAAAGACTTATGGCAAATGAACTGTCCCCTATTGACTTGATGTGTTGGGTAGGGGTGGTAGTCGCTGCTTTGGTATTCTTGTTGTTGGCCTATAGCATCGGGTCTAAAAATGAGCCGGATTGGGATACGAGCCTGATGCGACTTGTTCATCAAGCCCACACCCCGCTGCTCGACACTCTGATGCGCTGGATTACCCGAACAGCCAGCATTTTTGCCATTGGATTAGCTGGCGTGGTGGCGGCTTGGCTTTGGCGAATAGATTATAAACCTCAAGCCCTCACTTTTTTGGCAGTGATGGCGGGTTTGGAAATAAGCAGCGTTTTGTTGAAGCGGTTGTTTGAACGAGCACGGCCCGAGGCTTTTCTGCCACTCACCACCGCACACAGCTACAGTTTTCCGAGTGGGCATACGACGAGTGCTGCCGCATTCTATGGTTTATTGGCGGTGTGGTTGTGGCGGACACAGCATCGTAGGTGGGCTGTGCTGGCGGGGTTATGGGTGTTGGCGGTGGGGGTAAGTCGGATCTATTTGGGCGTCCATTATCCCAGTGACGTACTGGCAGCACTGGCGTTGGGTGTGATTTGGATATTCATCGTCATGCGCATTTATGATAAGTATCAAGAACGTCGCACCTGACCATAAAATGAACTTGGTCTACATAAAGAAGTGTGGAAAGTCACTTTAGGGCATCCGGTCAGTTGGATAAAATGGGCATATCCGAATGCACTCAGGAGCCTAACATGTCCTTCTCAAGAAGACGTTTTCTCGGCATGATGGGGGCAGGACTGCTATCAACACTTCCACTTCGTTCTCGTGCCGTTCATGCCAATTCCAAACTGCCTCCCGTTTTAATCCATCACTTTGACCCAGCCCAGACCGCTGTCAATGATGCGGTACGGTCAACGATGTTGGCTGCCACCGATATGTCTTGGTTAAAGGGCGGTCAGACGGTGTTCGTGAAGGTCGCCAGTAATTCGTACTATGCCCCACCCGCCGTGACTTCCCCAGCGGTATTGAAGGGCATGATTAATGTGTTATGGGAATATGGGGCGGGCCAAGTGTATGTGGGGGACATGAGTGGGGCGTATTTTGTGCGTCATCTGGCAACCCGCACCGATGGTTCGACACGCGGCGTGATGCAGACAAATGGCCTCTTACAAGCGGCGGAAGAGGCCGGGGCAACCGTGCATTGTTTTGAGGAAGTGCCGTTTGAGAGCGCCTATATTCCCGGTGTGCCTTCGGTCAGCAACCAGAGTTGGGGCAATGAATTGCAGGTCGCCGAAATCTTAGATCGGGTGGATCACATCGTCAATCTGCCGCGCCTCGGCAAACATGTGCTGGCAGGGGCGACCCTCGGATTAAAAAATGCGGTGGGCTACATCAGCGATCACAGCCGCATGGTGCTACACCGCGACGCCGAAACCTTTCAGCAAAAAATCGCGGAAATTAACGCTATCCCCCAGCTTAAAGACAAAATGCGTCTCACCATGACATTGGTAGATGTGGCGCTGACGACTTTTGGCCCCGATCACGGCTATGATCTAACGTTGGATACCCCGCTGATTGTCGCCTCCGAAGATATTGTCAATCACGACCAGATCGCCCTGCTGCTGCTGCTGTGGGGACGCCAACTGACCCCCTCGTCTGAAATTGCCAATGATCCTTATTTCCAATCGGCAGATTATTACAACAAGATTTTTGTACAAGAGGTTTGGCAGCAATCGGCCCAAACCCTGCCTGTTTTTGAATCCCTAGAAGCGAACACCGCCATGACGCACATCAATCTGGCCTATTATATTTTGCGCGGAGGGCGGCCTGCTGAAATTCGTGTGATTCCTACTGGCCTGCCGTTGGACGAGCGATTGACCGCCATTTTGACCGGACATCCTGAATTGAACATTGTATTAGAAGGGTAGCGCTGTGTTGCGTGTCAAATGGATGGCCCCCCTGCTGCTTGGTATAGGCTTGCTCATTATTGGGGTGGCATGGGTATTTCTAAAACCCGAAAAGGTTGTGTTGACGGGCCAAGTCATGACCGAAGAAGGGCCTGCTGCGAATGCGGTGGTACGGGTACGAACGTCGGATACCTTCACCGTCACCGATGAAAATGGGCGCTTTGAATTAGAGACGACCCCCTTTGATAAACCAATCAATGTGACGGCGTGGTCGCTGGGGTATCTGACAGGCGAATCGGAGGTTAAACAGGCCGATACGCCCATTGCCATTACCTTAACGCGCTACACCACCACCGACAATCCGGATTATGCTTGGTTTTCACATGAGGGCGCAACAGGTTCACTCGCCTGTGCCAACTGTCATGTGTGTTACGACGAATGGTTGGGCGATGCTCATGCCCGATCCGCTGTGAACCCACGTGTTTTGAGCCTCTATAACGGGACGGATTTGAACGGGACGAAAGGGGCGGCCACACAGTATGAATTTGATCGGGCCGCAGGTATTGAAATTCCATTAGCGCCATCATTAGGGCAAGACGGAGTGGGGGTGGGTTTCCGGCTCGATTATCCAGACTTGGGGGGTAATTGTGCGACGTGCCATGCGCCTGCTGCCGCCCTCAATGCCGAAAGCGCTTATCAGGTGGACATGAATACCCTTAGTGGTATTGAAACTGAGGGTGTCTTCTGCGAATTTTGCCATAAAACGGGTGCCGTTACATTGAACCCCGTGACCAATACCCCCAATATCAATCTGCCGGGGGTTTTGTCTATGCAGCTTTATCGCCCCCATGACGATGAAGAATTGTTTTTTGGTAATTTGGATGATGTGCCCCAACCCGATACTTATCTCCCTTTGTTTGAGGAAAGTGCGTTTTGTGCCCCGTGTCATACGGGTAATTTCTGGGGAACGACGATCTATAATTCCTATGGGGAATGGTTAGCCAGCCCCTATAGCGACCCCGATAGTGGCAAAACCTGTCAAGACTGCCACATGCCACCCGTTGACTATCAATATTTTGTCTTTGAGGAAAGAGGCGGCCTCGCACGCAATCCCGACACGGTTTTCAGCCATCGAATGCCCGGTGCGGCGGATACAAACTTGCTGCAAAACACCGCTGAACTGGATGTGCAGGCCGTTTGCGAAAATGAGCAACTTGCCGTGACGGTAGCGGTGACGAATACAGGGGCGGGGCATGATATTCCAACCGACAACCCCCTGCGGAACGTAATCTTGGTTGTCAATGCGACCACCGCCGATGGGCAGACATTGACCCTAAACGACGGGCCAACCATTCCCGAATGGGGCGGAGTGGGCGATCCTGAGCGGGGTTATTATGCAGGGTTGCCGGGGGTGCTGTATGCCAAAATCTTGGCCGATTTTTATACAGGCGAGACCCCTAGCGCGGCCTATTGGCGACAGACGCGCATCGTGAGTGACAACCGGATTCACGCCCTCGAAACCGACGAAACATATTATCAATTTGCTCTGCCGAATGGGGATTGCAACGCAACCGTCGAGGCGGAACTCCTCTTGCGGCGGGCCTTCATTGACCTGATGGATCAGAAAGCGTGGGATACCCCCGATATGCTGATGGAACAGGTCACATTGGAGGTGCGGTAATGCCAAGTCGTCTCACACAGTTATGGGCAATATTTTTTGTGTTGGGTAGCGGCCTAGTTCTATTGGCGGCGTGTACGGATGATGCCACCCCCACCCGTCCGGTTTACCCAACTGATACGGTCATTGCTACCCCTGTCCCACTGATTCTGACCCCGATTGTCACTGAACGTCCTTTGCCCGGTTTGCCGCCAATGTCTAATGCCCAGTCGAGTAAGATACTAGCCCAACGTAGCAGCCGCTTGGTCACGGTTAATTCGGAGAGCGACAGCATCACCCTAATCGAAGAGGGGATAGTGCAAGCCGAGATTGTCGTGGGGGATGACCCGCGCTCCGTCGCCATAACGCCCGACGGCAAAACGGCATGGGTGACACTGCGCGGGGAAAACGCGGTGGCGGTGGTGAACCTCGAAACAACCCAACGCGAAGCAGTTATCCCGATTGGGCACATGCCCTATGGCGTGGTGGTGGATGATCGGCGGGCCTATATCACCTGTTTTGGTGATGGTCAGGTGGTAGTAATGGATTTGGCGTCACAGACCATTTTGTATCAGGTCAAAGTGCCCGACTTCCCGGCAGGGTTGGCCTTGAGTGGCGACTGGTTACTTGTCACCCATTTTTATACCGGGCAAGTGACCGCCCTGAATGTTCAGCGCACTCCCGTCATGATTGGTACGGTTACGGTGGATGTTGGCGGAACTATCGCGCAATCGCTGATTTTGACACCGGATGGGACACGGGCCTATCTACCGATGACCCGCACTGGATTATCGCTTATTTCGCTTCAATATATGCAAGATTGGTTTCCGATTGTTGCGATTCTCGATTTAGCGACCATGCAGGCAGATCGGGATGGGCGTCTACCCCTCTCACTCGTGGAGGGCAGCAACATGCCGTTTGACGCCGCGTTTACCGCCGATGGAAAATCCCTGCTGGTGGTGTTGGCGGGGAGCGATGCGGTACTGGTAGTGGATTCAGCCACCGGAGCAATTCGGCAGCGTATTGAGGTGGGGGCAAATCCACGCGGGATTTTGATTCAAGGCAATCAGGCGATTGTCTCAAATGCGTTGGATGGCACGCTGTCGGTGATTGATTTGGATACTTATGCAGTGACCCAGAACATCCCAGTCACCGAGATTTCCTTATCCCCTGAAATTCTGCGGGGGGCAGTTCTTTTTAACAGCGCCGAATGGCCTGTCATGAGTGACGGGGCGGTGAGTTGTGCGACCTGCCATTTTGACGGCGGCTGCGATCAACGGACATGGATCAATTTCCGTAGCGGCCCACGTAATACACTGGCGCTCGGTGGGTCAGCCGATTTCCCCCCCTACAATTGGGCGGGAGAGATGGCAGAGCTTCAGGACACCATTGAAGATCACATCCGTATGGTGATGCTAGGGGACGGTTTAATTACAGGTGACTTTGACCCCCTGATTGACCGGATAGATGTGGGGCGTTCGGCGGATTTGGATGCGCTGGTGGCCTATGTCTCCACGTTTGAGGCATGGCAAAGCCCCTATCGTAATCCGGATGGCACACTGACTGAATCGGCCCAACGTGGAATGCAGATTTTTATGAGCGGATCTCCGGGGTGTAGCTGCCATTTGCCGCCACTGTACACCGATCAACAGCAGCATGACCTTGCCAACACTACTTTTTCATTAGAGTCATATGGCGCTTTTGATACCCCATCTTTATATGGGCTGTGGGCAACCGCTCCCTATTTACATGACGGGGTTGTGATGACGCTAGAAGAACTGCTGACACGCACCGATCCGGTACACAGTGTTGCTGACGACCTAACGCCGCAACAACTCATTGATCTCATCTCATTTTTGAAATCGCTGTAAGGGCAACCCTATGAAACGAGCCTTACTTATTATCGTGCTACTTCTCCTTAGTGTAATGCCGCTCTCCGCACAAACGGGTTCCCCGACGGGTGGACAGCCATGGGACTTACGTTATACCGAACAGCGCGGCGAATTTGTGTTTTATGACCTGCCCGCCGGGGCATCCACCACAGGCAAGCCCGTAGATATGGGCGACTTTGATGGAAACGGCTGCGGCGACCTTGCTATCACCGGGCAAAATTCCTCCCATCCGTTGGGTGAATGGCGTGGCAGTGTCGGTCATGTGCGGGTGCTCATGAATGTATGCCAGATTGTGGGTCGGATGCCTGTTGACCAAACCATTTCCGGCCAGAATTTTTTCACCATCTTTGGGGCCTATGCGGGTGATATGGCGGGTACGGAAACCTATGTGGCGGATTTTAACGCCGATGGTTATGACGATTTGCTGCTGACCGCCCAAAACAACGACGGACTGAATCAAGATATGTCGAACGCGGGCGCGGCGTATGTGTTATTTGGGGATCCCAACATGGCCTCGCGTACCGATATTGATTTGTTGAACCCTCCCGCCGATGTCATCGCCTTTTATGGGGCCTATGCCGAAGATCGGTTGGGATTATGGGTTGAGGGTGGTGATTTTGACGGGGACGGCTTTCACGATTTGCTGATTGGGGCGAATCAAGCGGATGGTGTTGATAACAGCCGGAGCAACGCGGGCGAGGTGTGGGTCATTTATGGCGCTGCCGATATGGTGGGCAAGTACGGTCAATTTACCGATTTGAGCAACCCGCCTCCTGATGCGACCCGCATCATTGGCGCGGATTTTGATGATTTGCTTGGCTCATGTGTCTGGGGTGATGATTTCGACGGGGACGGTATTGACGATATTGTGGCAGGGGCAGGATTGTGGCGGGCGTCTAGTGGCGTCGGTGGGTTATCTTTTGGTGGGGGGGATGGCCCAGCCAATACCCGCTATAACGCGGGCGAGTCTTATGTCATTTTTGGGACACCCGGCTTAAAAGGACAGACGATTGACTTGGCAACCCTATTGGATGAATTTGGGGCGCCGCTTGATGAGCGTATCACGGTGATCTATGGGGCCAACTCAAATGACCTGCTTGGCGAAGAAATTGCAGCGGGGGACATGGACGGGGATGGCCGCAAAGACCTTATCCTCGGCACGCTGGTTGGCGACGGAGCGGACAATAATCTCGATGAGGCAGGCGAGGCATGGATTATCTACACACATGATCGGTTTCGCGGCAAGATGTTTGACCTTGCCGACGTAGACCCCGCCCGTGCGATTGTGATTTATCCTGATCAAGCCGATGGTAAGGCCGGGGACACCTTACGCGCCGGGGATTTGGATCGAGATGGCGTAGATGATTTGTTTTATGGCGCACCGGATTACGACCCAATAGGCTATTCGGGGCAACTGCGCCCTAACGCGGGTTTGATGGCCGTCATTTTTGGTCAAGTAGGCGGCCTCCCCAACGACAATGGACGCATTATGCTGTTTAGCCCTCCGGCAGGCCTGCGCGTGAAGTACATCATTGGGGCGGATGATAATGACATGATGCCCTATGCGATGGCGCTGGGTGATCTGGATGGCGATGGTGTGATTGACATTATTCCAAATGCGATGGGTGGGGATGGCTCGAATAACGATCAAATCAACGCGGGCGAAATCTATGCCATCAGCGGGGCGGAATTTTTATCACCGAATCATGTTTATACAGGGGTTGGCCCTGAACCTACCCCGACCATTATCCCCACTCAACTTCCAACCAATACACCTGTGGAAGGTGCGCCGCTGGCGGTTTCTACAACGGGGGATTGGATGGCGGGTAAAGGCTATTATGATGAAACCTGCGCGGGGTGTCATGGCTCGCAGGGCGAAGGCATTGAAGGGTTAGGGCTGCGCTTAGTGGATTCGCCGCTCATTCTGTACGCCTCAGATTTGGAATTGATTATGTTCCTGCGGGTGGGGCGTCCGGCTGACCACCCCGATAATACGCTGGGGGTTTCGATGCCTCCCAGTGGGGGTCGTCCCGATTGGAGCAATGAAATTTTTATGGACATCATCGCTTACCTGCGCTATCTCCGTGATGAAGCGCAATAGTTGAAGAACGCATATGGCACAGTCTCAACCCAATTTTGTTGACCGAGTACGCCGCTCCATTCGCCGCCAAACCTTTTGGGGTGAAACTGATCGTGAGCGAATGCGCCTTGTCACCAGCGATCTCGTTCTGCATCTGCATCCGCGCACCGTTCCAGCGGCGGCTTTGCGATGGACGTATACCTTTGGCTTGGGCGGTCTAGCGATTTTGCTGCTGCCCATCATGATTATCACGGGTATTTTGTTGATGTTTTCGTATACCCCCTCAACCGATGCCGCCTATACCAGCATCCTCAATTTGGAGCAGCATATCTGGTTTGGGCAGTTGATTCGCAATCTGCATCATTGGAGTGCCAATTTGCTTTTGGTGGTGACGGTGCTGCATCTGCTACGAGTGTTATATACCGGGGCGTTCCAAAAACCGCGTGAATTTAACTGGCAGATTGGCTTGATGTTGTTAGGGTTGGTGGTGGCCGCCAATTTTACGGGGTACCTCCTGCCGTGGGATCAGTTGGGCTATTGGGCCGTCACCGTCGTAACCAGCCTGATTGATTCGATTCCATTGATTGGCCCGGATTTACGGGTTTGGCTGTTGGGCGGCGATCAGGTCAATGAAAATACCCTGCATAATTTTTATGTGCTGCACATCATGTTGATCCCACTGGGTCTGCTGGTGGCTACCTCGTTTCATATTTGGCGTGTTCGCAAAGATGGCATCAGTATTCCCCGCAATTTGAACGATGACCAGATTTCGACCGAGAAACGCACCACCATTCCACATCTCATCAGCCGCGAATTTATTTTTGGCCTACTGGTGGTGGCTTCGCTATTGGCGTGGGCTACTTGGGTGGATGCGCCGTTGGGCGCGAGCGCCAATCCCAATCAGCCGCCGAATCCGACCAAAACGGCATGGTATTTTATGGGGCTTCAGGAATTTTTGCTGCATATTTACCCCTCGGTTGCTGGCATCGCCATACTGGGGCTGCTGATTATAGCTTTAATGCTGCTGCCCTATTGGGATGACACCAGCGATTCGGCAGGCATCTGGTTTCGCAGTCGCCGTGCCCGATGGATTTGTGCGGTGAGTGTACCTGTTGGAGTGGGGATTGCGCTTACCAGTATTTTACTCACGGAAATTTCGACCAACAGCGGGGTAATGCCTTTAGTTGCAGCGTTACTATTGGTGGGGGGCTATTGGGGGTTACTCCGTTATCGCGGGGCAGAGGCGGGTGAAATCCGGCTGGCGCTTTTTACGCTGATATTCACCATTTTCGTGACCTTCACCGTCATTGGGATTGGTTTTCGTGGGGAAGGTATGGCATTGAGAGGCCCTTGGGCATGAAACGACGCGATTTTTTGGTGACGATTTGGCAGGGCATCGGTGTGTTAGCCACTGGCGGAATGGGCTTTATTGGACTGCGCTATTTGGCTTCACAAAATCGGGAATCCACTACGGGTGGTGTGGTCACAGCAGGGTTAGTGGATAATTTTGCACCCGGTACAGTTACGCCTATCCCCGAAGGCAAATGTTATCTCGTGCGGAATACTACGGGTGGCTTTTTGGCGCTCTATCGTCAGTGTACCCATCTCAGTTGTATTGTGATCTGGGAGGAAGACCAATTCCGCTGTCCCTGTCATGGCTCGGCTTTTACCACAGAGGGTAAGGTCATTTCCCCACCCGCGCCGCATCCCCTAACGGCGCTTGAAGTACAGATCGAAAATGGGCAGGTGCGGATTGACACCAGCAAGCAGATCAAACGCACCAAGACAACCGCTGAAGATTTCACCTATCCCCCGGAGCAATCAGTGTGACTCGCTCAATGAAATGGCTCGGACTGCTGGCAACTGTCGGGATTTTGGTGCTGCTGGCCTTTAATATTTGGCGCGAACCGACCCGGCAAACTGAGGCGCAGGCGGCTTATCGTGCCACCGCGATTGCCGAGGGGACAACACTCTATGCCTTATACTGTGCGGAATGTCACGGTGCGGCGGGTGAGGGCCTCAATAACTATCCAGCGCTCGATCAAGCATTTCTCCGTCAGCAGGATGTCGAAGCGCTGTATAAACTCGTGTCGCGTGGGCATTATGGCACGGACATGGCGGCGTTTGGTTTGCAGGAGGGGGGACTGCTCAATCGGGCACAAATTGAAAATATCATTGCGGTGATTCAGCATGGTTCATGGGCAGAAACCTCGCAGTATGTGTTAGCGGCTGGTTTTCAACCTGCCGCTTCGGTGGGGGATTCTACTGATTTTCAAGCTGTGTATGCCGCTGCCAATAATGACCCGAACACGACCCTAAGTACAGGCCGGACACTCTTTGCCAGTGTGTGTATTGAGTGTCATGGGGCCAATGGCGAAGGTACAGCGGATGCCCCTATGCTAAACAGCGTTTATGTGCAAAGCATGTCTGCCGACCAACTGTTGAGCATTATCAATTTTGGGGTATCGGGCACCAAAATGGATACCTTCCGCGAACGCTTTTCACTGGAAGAAAAAGCCGCACTTATTTACCTACTGCAACACTGGAATGGAGTTGGGGTAGCGGTTGCTCCCGCCCCGACAATTGATACTAGCGGTGTCACAGTGAGTGGGCAGGTCTTATTTGAAAAATGGTGTGCCCCTTGTCACGGAATAAGCGGGGAGGGCGGATCTATCGCGCCGCAATTGAATGATGTGCCGCCGCTGCCCACTGAATTTATCATGACCCGTGTCCGCACTGGCAAAAATGCCATGCCACCTTTCCCGTTGACCGATTTACCCGACCCGGAATTGATGGTGCTGATTGAGTATGCCCAATCCAACATTTTTGGTTCAAGCCTGCCTGTGCTTACCGAGGTCGAACTAGCCAATGCTGCCACATTGTATCAGCAGCAGTGTGCGGAATGTCATGGAACACAGGCCGAGGGCACGGCGGAACAGGGGCCGCCATTGATCAAGACGCCACCCCTGCACGCCAATTATATTGTTTATTTCACCCGTTTTGGATCGGCGAACACCCCCGGTATTCCTGCCAGCACGGTCTCGGATGCTGACTTACAGTTGATTGTGGCGTATCTGCATAGTCTGGGTATCCACGAGTAACTATTTAGCTGGCTATAGCACGAACTAGGGGAGAAAAGAAGAGCAGGTCGGGGGTATTGGGCGATCAAAAAATTGCTGCTGTTCTTGCTCCGTGAGGTTGCGATTGGCAATGCGGCACGCATCCGACATCCATGTGGTGAGGCCTGTTTTCCAAAACTGAATGGCCCCCATACGATTGGCCGAAATCACCTGATGGGTCGTTTCATCAAAAACTAGGCTGGTAAACCACTGATCCTCTTGTTCGAGGGGTTCGCCTAACATATTGCGAGACGCGACATCCCACCAAATAACTCGCCCATCCCGTCCACTAGAGATAAGTTGGTCTCCATCGTCCGTAAAGGCCAAATCCGTTACCCAATTGTCATGGCCGACAAGGAGTTCATCTGAACGTGAAGAAAGCCTCCAAAGGCGTATGGTGTTATCGCGGCTGCCGGATGCCAGATAGCGACCATCCGGGTTAAACACTAACGACAGTATACTATCCGTATGCCCTTCCAACGTGGTGATAAGCTCTCTAGTGTCCACGTCCCAAAGTTGAATCGTTTTGTCTTGGCCCCCGGTTGCCAGCACTTGACCATCTGGACTAAACGCCAGCACCAAGACTCCCCCTGTATGCCCAATCAAGGGGTCTCCAATAGACTCCCCGGTTGCCACATCCCAAAATTTGACTTGACCATCTTCGCTGGCCGAAACCAAAATTTGACTATCCGGGCTAAAGGCCACTGACCACACCGGGTTTTGTGCAAGGGTGGATACCACCATACGTTTTTGCGGTTGATAGTTGGCAGCATCCCACAGGATGATCGTCTGGTCAGCGCTGCCAGAGGCCAGCCATGTCCCATCCGGGCTAAAGGCTACACTCGTTACCGGGCCAGCGTGCTCTGTCAGTTGCGCGACTCGGTGATTTTCAGTTATATCCCAAATGCTGATGGCATCTATTCCGTCATCTTGGGCGGGGCCACCTGAGGCCACAGCCAGCAAGGATGATTTGGGTTTAATCGCAATGTCATTAATCAACAAGTCGGTTTGTATTTCGTCTGGTAGGAGATTCAACAACACCACATCATTGCCGTCAGTAGAAACAATAAACTGCCCATCTGGACTAAAGCCAACACTCCACACTTCATTTTGGGAGATTTGGATTGGGGCGGGAACGGATTGGTTGGGAGCGACTGACCAGAACTTAATGCTTTCATCTGCACTTGCCGACACCAATAGATTGCCGGATGGGTCGAATGCTAGGCTGCGTATCCAATTGGTGTGGGCCTCTTCAAAAGTGAAGATGGGGGTCGTGTTTTCGCCATCCAAGCGCCATAAAACGATAGACCCGTCCGCACCCGCCGAAGCCAGCAGTGACCCACTAGGATGGAAGGTAACTGCAAATACCCAATTGGTGTGGGCTGTAAGCGGTTCGCCAATTTCCTGCCCGGTTTTCACATCCCATTGGCGGACGGTATTATCAGCACTCCCGGAGGCTAAGATCGTTCCATCGGGACTAAAGGCGAGGCTGTAGATAATATCGTTATGGCCTGCCAGTGGCTCATCTAGTGGCTGTTGGGTTGCAACATCCCATACCTGAATAAGCCCTGCTTCGCCGCCTCCTGCCAACAACTTGCCGTCAGGGCTAAAACTGACACTCCACACCGAGCCGATACCTGCCTCAAGGGATAGGCCGATCATCTGACCACTGGCAACATCCCATAGCCGTACCGTATTGTCGGCGCTTCCCGAAGCTAAAACTGTACCATCCGGGCTAAAGGCGAGGCTGTTAACCCACCCTTCATGACCCGTCAACAAAAATTTCTGGGTATGACTGCTGGCATCCCACAAAATTACTTGGTTATCACGTCCACCAGAGGCAATGTAATGACCATCGGGGCTAAAGGTGACGGTGCGAATCAAATCGGTATGCCCATGCAAATAGGCTTCAAGGCGTGGCTCAATTTGCAGGGTACTCAACAAACTGTTCCGTGCCTCATACGTGTTGGATACGTTTAGTGCTTCTAAACTGAGCAGTAGGGCCAAATCAACTTGATCGGCATTTGCCAACGCGACAGCAGCTAATTCGCGTGATTGGGCGACACTGGCCTGACGATTGGCACGAGTGCGCTGGCGTTCAGCCTGATTCGCCCGATCTAATCCCAATCCTGCCAGAATGATGGCAAGGATGGTTAGTGTAATTAATGCCCCCGCAATCACTCTGCGATACCACATGAGGCGATTGCTAAGTGCGATACTTGCCGAAAGATAGGCGTGCTCGTCCGCAGACAGGTTGACCATTTGATGAACGGATTTAGTCAGGGATTTGAACTGGTCTAGTCTCGCCCCACGCGCCAAGAATCCGGTGTCTCGATTTGCTTTTAGCCAATCTTGGGTGTTCGAGGCTAACTGCCGTTGTATCCGCATTTCATCGCGGCTGGTTTCGATCCATTGTTGGAAACGATCCCATTCACGAATTAAGGCTTCATGGGCAATTTCAACGGTTGGGGCGCGGGTAACAGGGTCACGGTCAAAGGTCAAAAAACGCTGCTTATAAAAAATATCCAGCACTTTTTGAATAGCATCTTTGCGTTCAGGTGATTGTTCGGCCAAAAGGTCGGCTTGGGCAATGCGGCGGCGGACTGGCTCTGAGCCTTCAACAATCGAGATCAGTTGCAGAAAAATCATCTGGGCTAATGTTTTTTCTTCTGCGTTAAGTGTCAAATACAGTTCATCGGCTCGGCGCGTCAGTGTGCCTGTCAGCCCTCCCAAACGGCCATACGTATCGAGCGTCAGGATAGAGGAGGTGTGGCGGTTCTCAAATAATTCT
Source organism: Chloroflexota bacterium (assembly GCA_024434115.1). Classification (GTDB taxonomy): domain Bacteria; phylum Chloroflexota; class Anaerolineae; order Aggregatilineales; family J027; genus CFX10. The sequence goes on along the minus strand of QMIT01000006.1, from coordinate 135,717 downwards.
GTGAGGGTATATTGGAGCAAGGGCAGTGCCCCCGGCTGACGAATGACATCCGCGATGATCGTGGCGAGTAGAACGGATTCGAGAGTTACATTAGTACGCTGGGCGGGGCCGATAATGGCGTATTCTAGTTCTTTTGGCGAAAGTGGCAGGGCTACTTCGGTATGGGCACGAATCAGTTCCCCAAAACCGGGATACAACAGCGGGCGATCATAAAAATCGGCGCGTAAAGTAATCAAAATATGGAGGTGGCTTTGGCTATCTTGAACCGCATTGACGATATTGGTCAGGAAATAATTTCGCTCGACTTCGCTGCTTACAGAGGTGAAAACTTCTTCAAATTGGTCAATGAAGAGGACAGTCTCGCTTTGTGTTTGTTCAAAGATCTTCTGACCAATGTTTTTCAGGCTATCCAAACACTCTCGGTCAAAGTGAATATTCGCAGAACTGGTGGCGATTTGGAGCAAACTGACTTCGAGTTCTCGAATTGGATCAGCGCCCGGTGTCATCGTCAAAAAGAAGCTGTTTCGAAAGAGTGGAGCCGCTCTGTTTCTTAATGTGGGAATCACCCCAGCACGCACTACACTCGATTTACCACTCCCACTTGGCCCCACCACCGCCAAAAATCGTTCGGTTTCCAAACGACCCACAATTTTGACGATGAGGGTTTCTCGGCCAAAAAAATCAGCCGCATCAACCTCTTCAAACGCACGTAAGCCTTTGTACGGATTTCGCACGTTTGAAGCGTCTTGCTCAAACACCATGGTGCCAAGTTGCTGGCTCTCGATGACCGTCTGTCTAGCAGTTTCCCCCAGCGAGGTTGTCGCGGATGGTAGTTGGCTGACGATATTGGCGGCATTGTAGAAGGCCTCCGTTAATTCAGCCACTGACCTAAATCGGGCGGCGGCATCCTTATAGGTCGCTTGCCAAATCACCTCATTCATTTTTTCGGGAATATCGGGTCGCTGCAAGGACACTGGCGGAACATTGCCATACACATGCCCTTGGATGAAGTCCTCGCGTGTTTTTCCGATAAAAGGTAACACACCCGTTAAAAGCTCATATAGCATAATTCCCAGACTGTAGATGTCACTGAGAGATGAGGTCGGCTTGCGCGTTACCGCTTCGGGTGACATATATTCGGGCGACCCTAAAACATATTTCGCCATTTCTGGAACTTCATCAAGTAAGGACTTGGCGATGCCGAAATCAGAGAGATAGGCATTGCCCTGTTCATCTAACAGAATATTGCCGGGTTTAATATCTTGGTGAACGACGCCTTGTGAATGGGCAAATTGGAGTGCAGAGGAAATTTGGGTTAACAGGCCTGCGATGGAGGTTAAAGGGAGGCCTTTGGGGTTCAACAGAACCAATTTGGCAAGATTGCCCCCGCGTAAGAAGCGCATCACCAAATAGGCTCGATCAGGTTCGCGCCAATAATCATAAAGAGGCACGATGTAGGGATGCTCCAAACGAGCAACCACATGCGCCTCTACTTCAAACTGACGTATAAAATGGGGATTGTTCGCGTATAGGGGGAGAATTACTTTGATGGCAACATCACGCTCAATGACGGGTTGATAGGCCCGATATACACTTCCAAACCCACCCTTACCAATCAGCCCACCGAGTACATATCCTCGGATTGTCTGCTGAGAAGACTCCTGATCGTGCATCAAATGGACAGTCGCTTATTCTATGATGATTTCGAAAGGACTGGTCAGGATTAATTTGATCAGTGGCTCGATTTTATCAAAAAACGCTTTTTTCTTCTCTTCTTCTAGGTTATTTGCTCCGAACTGCTCAAGCATAATGGAAGCCAGTTCTGTGACTACCTGATCAATATCGGCTAAACCGGACAGGTCAACCATTGCTTGAGGGGGAAGGGTCTCCTCAGGTGAAACTTGGATGCCTTGAAGTTTCCCTGAAAGTGCCTCCCGTCGTTTGCTAATTTCCTTCCGACTAAATTCAATGGCATTATAGGCCCCAACCAATTTGGCTTGGATTAGCGCACGTTCTTTATCAAAACTGACGGCTTTAATCTGCATCGCGGGGGAGGGTTGATCTTGGACAACACTGATGCAGGCTTCTATTTCTTGGATCGAGTTCAGCAGGTTCAAAAGGCCATCTGAGAATAGATTGGGGGTCAAGCCCATATTGAGACCGCCGCGCGTATCTCGCATGAGTAGGGTCTGTTCAGATAGCTCTACGGACTGAAAATAGACAAACATCAGAAGTTGGCCGAGTCGAATAATGTCTCCACTTTTGAGCGATTGGCTCTGGTGAGGCAGCAGTTTTGACTCGTTTACCCATGTGCCGTTGCTGCTGCCTAAATCTAGCAGCGTGACTTCTGATCCAGACACTTTAATCTTGGCATGTCTGCGCGAGACACCGGAGAGATAGCCGTAAAATGGATTCAAATCAACATCTGGGGGAGGAAGGCCATCTTGATAGCGACCCAGCAAGATTTCTTCTTTGATCGCTAACTTGAGCGGCTGACCGAAACCGGGTACATAAATCGTGAAAACGCCCGGCTGGGGGGAAAATGGCGATGGTTCAACCGGAGATAATGCCATATCATCCGCAACAGCCACTGTGGTTGAAGATCGCAGCGGTGTCCCACATTTCTCACAAGCGGGTGCGCTGGTAGGGTTTTGATGTTGGCAAACGGAACAAATTATAAAATCTGAGGTGTTCAACTTGACTTCCTCTGGCTCCCTAAAAGGAAAATGGAATTATTTTCTGCGGCGCACAACCATTATCAGAGATGTGAGAACTAGAGCAACTCCTACAGCCATTGGGGTTGCAGCAAAGCTCATCCCTTCTTGCTCACCTATTTCATCATTTGGGATACCATTGCCATTGCCGTTATTGCCATTATTCCCGTTCCCATTGTTCCCATTGTTTCCGTTATTTTGGTTACTGGTTTCGGGAGTAGGCTGGGTCGCAGAATTATTATTGGCGTTATTGCCGTTCCCGTTGTTGCCATTTCCATTGTTGGCGTTGTTGCCGTTGCCATTATTTTGGTTACTGGTTTCAGGGGTAGGCTGGGTCGCAGAATTATTATTGGCGTTATTGCCGTTCCCGTTGTTGCCATTTCCATTGTTGGCGTTGTTTTGATTGTTGCCGTTCCCATTATTCTGATTGTTGTTTACGGGAGTCGACTGATTGCCGTTGTTGCCATTCCCGTTATTGCCATTATTTTGATTGTTGGCGTTGTTGCCGTTCCCGTTATTCCCGTTGTTGCCATTGTTGGTTGCTGCGGAGTTGGATTGGTTTACATTGGCAGCTTGATTGTTGCTATTCCCATTTCCATTCCCATTATTGCCGTTATTTTGGTTGTTGCCATTATTGCCGTTATTCCCATTGTTGCCATTCCCGTTGTTGGAAGACGAGTTCCCATTTGAGTTACTGGATGAATTGCCGTTGTTGCCAGTACCATGATTCCCATTGTCGCCATTGTTTTCTTTATCTTTTTTGTCTTTTTCTTCGCTGGATTCTTCAGTTTCAGCGGGTGGGACAATCTCAATGGGTTCAGTTAACAAGTCAACGGGGAGGGCCTCAACATCTTGAGACTCGTAGGTGGTTGGCTCATAGGGTACATCGGCTGGTCGCATGTCGGCAGTCATTGGAATTTCAATCTTTTGACCTGCCGGAACTTCGTATACTATGCCGCCTGCACTGACTTTGGCTTTGCCTTCCAGCATCGTAATCTGCATAGCCTCGTTAGGTCGGGCTTGAATAAAGGCCGTCGAACCCAGTTCAATATTGACTTCATTGATGAGCAGGGTTACTTGGGCAACCCCTTCTGGCGTCTGAATCAGCAAGCCATCCGAGGGAATATCGGAGCATTCATAGTCATTTGTCCCGGATTGTAGATAAAAGGCTTGCATGGGCGTCTGGTAGGGAGTTTCGCCGTCTGTCACGGTCAATGTCGCTATATCAGCCGCGTCTTCAACATGGCTTGCAGGCACCCAACCTCGGACTGTGCCATCCATTGATTCTACACGTATCCATGTACTGTCACTTGTGCGGCCAGTTGCCTTAAGTTGCTGGTTGGGTGTCGCAAAACCGAGGGTTTCCGCAATCGGCCATGGTTGGGCGAGGATTGGAACTTCATCTTGGCCGTCTAAGGTTATCTCAATCACCGTAACGGGGGGTACTGCATTATCAACTTGTACATCCCCAAATAGAATGACAGTAACATTTTGGGGCTGCGAAGATGGAATATCCGCTTGTAGATAGAGTTGAGCGATTCCCCAGATGTTTTCTTGTGGATCAAACGGGCTAAGTCTGAGCGATTTCAACGACGCCACTTCGACGACATCACCCGGTTCATCAAATTTGAATGGGCTGGTATCGTTTTGCGGTTCGGCATTCACCAATAGGTTTCCGTAACATGCCCTATGGCGACCAATCCCCGTGCAAAGACGTTTAGCAGCTTCTAAGGCAGTCTGGACAGTATCAGAACAAGCGCGAGGGTCATCTTGGGCCTTGGATGAATCTTGAGTTAATGACATGAATATCGCAAGGAGAACCAATATTGTGATGAGCTTGATGAATTTCATAATGCAATGCTCCTACTACCAAAACTTCGAGCTGCCTACTAATAGTTATATCACAAATTAGTTGGCTTTTCCGAAAATTTACGTTTTTTACAAACAGACGAGGGTTTCCTATGGAGGTCTCAGATACAGATGTGCGATTTCTGCATCCCCTCAACCAATGGGCATAGATGAACTAGGCATAGTGGTGTTGAGGTGATTATGTATTTGGTGGTATGCCCCTAAAACTGAGAGATATTATAGCCCACGAACTATCCCCTGTCTAATGTTAATGCCCACAGTGAAACAGACCCTGAACCGCTAACACGCGCTCCCCATCAGGGTCTTGCCCACTTGTTAGAGTCAATAGCCTATCCACAACGATCACAATTGGAGATTTCGATAACGACTGCCTAGAGAGGGGTTTGGCAGGGAGAGTTTTGAATTCCCCCTGCACCATCTGAAGTCAGCCATTACCAGTGACTTCAATCGGTAGTGTACCACATCTTTTGGTACAGCCGATTTTTGAAGGAATCACTGAAGGCAAATCGCAAATGTGTTCGGGGTTTACCATCAGGAGGATAGCTATGACCCCAGTTTTTGTACTCACCAATCATAAGGGCGGCGTGGGGAAATCTACGTCCGCGACGAATATCGCCTATGGCATCTCACAAATGCTGGCCCAGTTCGGGGTTGCCAATCATCGGGTGTTGTTGATTGACACGGATAGTCAAGGACACGCCACACTCGTCACTACCAGTCGGAATAACTTTGGGCGTGACGACAGCTTGTATACCGTACTCAATGCAGATCGCCGTGACGCCGCAACAGTCTTAAAAGAATGTATCGTCGCCAGTGAGTGGGATGCCGATCTGCATGTCCTACCTGCCTCCCCTCTTTTGGAAGCTGCCGAACGCGAACTCATCGCTGTGCCCGGCGCACCCTATCGCTTATCAGAACCTCTCAGCCAGATCGCTAGTCATTACGCGGCAGTCGTGATTGACACCCGCCCCTCGTTTTCGCTGCTCACCGAAATGAGCCTCATCGCCGCGACGGATGCGCTCATCCCGATTGAGCCGCGCTATCTGGAAACCATTGGGTTGGAATCGGTGGTGAACAAAATCGAAGCCATTCGGCAAGGTTGGCGCTGCCCTGATCTGAAGGTGGGTGGAATTATCATCACCAAACTCGACAAACGCATGAAAGGCCATGTCGAGATGCTCGATGGCCTCAAGGCTCATCCGGTGCTAGGACGGCTGCTGTGTGGGGTGATTCCTGCTAATGAAGCAGTCGCCTATGCCCATCATGCCCACAAGAGCGTATACGAATACAACCCCGACAGCCCGGCCAGCCAAGCCTATGCCATGCTCGCCGCCCAACTCATCAAAAAAACAATGGTGATTAGAGGCGGTGTGTAATGGCAAAAAAAGCGGATACCCCCAATCGTATCAATACCTTGCTGCAAGATGTGGGACAGATGATGATTCTCAATGCCGATCCTGCTGAACGATTGCAGGATACACATTTGCGGGTTGAAAACCTTCCAATTCAATTGGTACGGCCTGATCCCGCCCAACCCCGTCGTGTGTTGCCCGAAACGGTATACCAAGCGTTTCACCAGCAGCGCCTCACCCCGTATCAAGCGCTCAAAGAACTCGTTCAACTCGTGCAAATCGCCGCCCGCCAGAAAGGGCGGCCTTTCACCCATGTGTTGGATTTACTCCCAAATCCCAATGATGAAACTGAGACCGATGTCCCTATCACCCTCACTCCCGAAGAAATCCTCCTGCGGGATTTGGTGAACTTGGCGGTGACGATTCGGGATGACGGACAGGTGAACCCGTTGACAGTCGTGGATAAGTCCGAGGGGATGACCCACATCTACCAGATTGAGACCGGGGAGCGGCGTTACTGGGCGACATGGCTGATGATGGAATTCCTACCGGGATATCAGGGCGATGGGTCAATCCCCTGCATCATCGTCCCCACCAATCGAGCGTCCGTGTTCCGTCAAGCTAAAGAAAACACCTCGCGGGCTGGATTGAATGCCATTGCGATGGCTCGCCAAGCATCTCTACTCGTTCTCGCCGCTCATCAGATTCAACCTCCCGATGGCCCTGTCTCAAATGACTACTATCGGCAAGCCCTTGAGCTTGATTTACGTACTAAACGGGAATTCTCAGATGATATTCTCTCTGCGATGGGGGGTATCAGTCGCGTGCATTTCAGCCGCTTCAAATCTCTTCTCAGGCTCCATGACGATGCTATCGAGCTAGCAGATCGCCATAACATTGATGAGAGTAGATTGCGTTTTGTCCTTCTGCTGCCTCCCGAACATCAATCCGAGATGATTCGACAAATCATTGAATTCAATCTAACCCGCAAACAGGTACAGGAAATGTGCGAACAAACTGACCCGGATTTGGATAACTCCAGTTATAAGATTCCAGCATCTACGCGACATCTACTAAAGCTGCTGCATACCCCCGGTAAATTGACTTCCCGTGAAATCGTAGAAGCCCTTCTTGAAGAAGAGGCTGATATTCACATCGCCCGTGCCAAAGTACAGAGATTACGACAGTTGTTGGAAGAAGCAGAGCAGTATCTAGTGACGGAGTGAAATTGTTACCCCGGGGTAACAATTTTGAGGAATGAGTGATGGTTAATCAATCGCGTGGCCCACCGAAAAAGAAAAACCGCCTTCATTTTGGGCAGGCGGACAGGCAAACCATGTTGCTATTGCAATGACTCATGAGAACTTTCATTGTAGTAGGTTTATGGCCTGTCCGCAAGCAAATCTCACTTCAATTTACAGAAATTAGACCGATTTTGTTGTTTTATGACAGGAGATAATCATGTCCAATGAATCTTTGATCGTTCAGGCCGCCCAATCGAATACCATTCTTGATGCCGCTTTGATGTATGCCCGATTAGGCATGAGCGTCATTCCCCTCAAAGGCAAACGCCCTTCGCTGTCCAGTTGGACACAACTCCAACAAATCCGTGCCGATCCCGTGACCATCCATCGCTGGCAGCGCAATGGATTACTACAAAATGTCGGTGTCGTGTGCGGCAGTGCCTCGCAAAACCTAGTGGTCTTGGATGCCGACGGTCCAGCAAGTTATGTCGCCTTTGCCGCCACCTTTCCGAAATTGGCGGAAACCTATACGGTTGCAACAGGTAGCGGGAAAGGCCACCATGTCTATTTTTATGTGGAACAATTGCCAGAAACCATCAAGGCGATGAATCTGCCAATTGGCAATTTGGAATTGTGTGCAAATGGACGACAGGTAGTCGCACCGCCTAGTCTCCATCCGGTGACGGGTAATCCCTATGGTGTGTATAAACCACTGGATATTTTGCGGGTCGAAACACTCGCCGAATTAGCGGAGTGGATTGAATCGTTCAAGGTCAAACCCCTATCTGCGCCAATCTCCTTTGCGTCAGCACCGCCGAATCATCCCACTAGATTGAATCCCAAAGTGATGGAAGAAATCGAACGATATTTTTTGCAGCAGGGTTATCGAGAGGTGGGGGAGTGGTTGCATGGGCCGTGTATTTACCCCCATCGGCATCAGCACGGTGATCGTAATCCATCGTTTGGCTTCAATCGCCTGAGTGGTTTTGGCTCATGTTTCGTCTGCGGTACGATTTTGGCGAAAGACATCTGTGCGGTGGTTGGAATTGATGTCAGTACCCTCGGAGGACTCGTCGGGACTTATTCAAAGACAAATCCCCCTCACCAGCCCACAGCCGTTAGGCTGTCTTTACCCGTGAATGAGCCGCTACTCCACCTAGAAACCAAGCCTCCCAGTATCACTTTCCCTCCGACGATGCCTCCAAGTGACCTACCGCCTTTTGAGCCAAATTTTGGAGTATCTATCCATGACCTAAAACTCCCTAACTGGCTAAAAATTTACGTGGAATGGGCTGGTACGACAGGCAATCAGACGCCGCTATCATTCCATCTGGCGGCTGGATTGTGGCTGTTATCTGTCGCGGTGGGACGGCGTTTGTATGGCGCTGCGCCTTGGGGAGTGAAGATTTTCCCGAATCTATATCTGATGCTGATCGCGGCGACGACCTATTATCGCAAATCCACCGCATATAAATTGGCCGAGGGAATAGCTTATGAGGCCATTCCGCATATGTTGATGTCGACACCGGGTTCACCTGAACGCTTTCAAGAGGCGTTGGCAGGTCAACTACCCGGTAATTTTGACAAGCTCAATCCAACGGAACAGGAGCGCTTTCGGAAAGCCCAACCTTTCGCCGCCCAACGTGGGTTGCTTAAAGACGAGGTGGCGGGGCTATTTGGGGTCATTAACAAGCGGGATTATATGACGGGAATGAAAGATTTACTGATGGAACTCTATGACTGCCCTGATCGTTCTAGCAAAGAAACGCAGTCGGGTGTCACGATTGTCGAAAATGCCGCTTTATCCATTCTGGGGGTGACAACTCCCGCAGGTTTGGCAGCAGGGGTGAGCGAAGCGGATTGGGCTAATGGCCTGCTGGTACGTTTCGCCTTGGTTACGCCAGAATTGGATTACACTGAACGACCATCTGCAATTACCTATCAACCCCCTCCGCCAATACTCATAGAAGACTTACATCGGTTACATGAACGGCTACCAAATCCTGTCCAGACCGAGCGGGGTTTGACTCCACCGAACGCACTCCAATTGGATGTTGCGTGCTGGCCGGAATGTCAAAATTATGGTGATCGCCTGCGCCGCCTGTGTGCTCCGCATCAAGATACTGAATTGGATGAACGACTTAAGGGTGTTTATGGGCGTTTGCATGTCCAAGCCTTCAAACTTGCTACATTGATGGCTGCTTTGGATTGGCTCGATACTGATTTGCCAGCACCGAGGCTCACGGTTGATCATTGGGCAGCGGGGGAGGCGATAGCCGAGATGTGGCGGATGAGTGCTCATCGGTTGATTGAGCAGATGGACAGACGTGGTGAGGCAAGTCATGAACGCCGCCAACAGGACACGTTATTACGAGCGATTCGGCAAACTGGAATCGAAGGCGTTAGCTTAAGAGTGCTATATCGGAATCTACACCTGACGGCCCAGCGTGCCCGGTTTTTGACCCAAGAGCTTGTACGAGCAGGTCTGGTAGTAGAACAACGTTTAGGCGGGATTGAATCGTATATCGCCAGCGAATATGCCCTATCTGAGAACTCTCCGATATAGGGAATGCGACCAATGCGACATACGCGACACGCGACAAGGTGACAAAGCCAAACCAATTGGACTTGGGATTGTAAATGATGTTATATTTTCTCGATTCTTGTATTTATATATGGCTATAAATTATAGGCGTCGCGCTGTCACATGTCGCATCTGTCGCGTTTGTCGCATAAATTTGATTATTACGTGGAAGGCATAGTCATGCCGAGTATAATTAGCGGGTCAACTAGGCGATTCATGAAAAGAGGCAATATTTTATGACGGTTTCTTTAGTTACGGGCGGTGCAGGTTTCATTGGGTCACATCTTGTCGAAGCGCTACTAGCTGAAGGCCATGAAGTACGGGTTGTGGATAATTTTGCTACAGGCAAGCGCGAGAATTTATCTCCATCCATAGACAAGATCAAATTATACGAAATCAGCATTACTGATGCTGCCGCGCTTCAAGAGGCGATGGAGGGAGTCAATTATGTCTTTCATCAAGCGGCTATTCCATCTGTACCGCGTTCGGTAGCCGATCCTGTTACGTGCCATGAGGTCAATGTAACAGGGACGTTCAATGTATTGAATGCGGCTCGATTGGCAGGTGTTAAGCGAGTTGTTTATGCCGCATCGTCATCAGCTTATGGTGATATTGAGGGTGATTATAAACAGGAAGACATGACCCCACGCCCTTTGTCGCCATATGGCGCAGCAAAATTATCAGGTGAATATTACATGCAGGTGTTTCATCGGGTGTATGGATTAGAGACCGTCTGCCTGCGCTATTTCAATGTCTTTGGTCCTCGACAAGACCCGAAATCTGAATATGCGGCTGTGATCCCTAAATTTGCCACAGCGATGCTCGATGGCAAGTCGCCCACAATTTACGGTGATGGCACACAATCACGCGATTTCACCTACATTGAAAATACTGTAAAAGGAAATCTGCTGGCTGCAAAAAGCCCGATAGCGTCCGGGCAGGTAATTAACTTAGCGTGTGGGCAGCGCTACACATTGTTGGATTTGGTTGATGTAATCAATGATCATCTGGGCACGGACATCAAACCAACATTTGCCCCATCACGCACAGGTGATATTAAGCATTCTCTGGCCGATATTTCAAAGGCGGAAGAATTGTTGGGTTACGCGCCAGCTACCCTGTTTAAAGATGGCGTAGCGAATACAGTCAAATGGTTTGCCGCGCAACCCAAGAAGGCATAAGGCTAGATCACCCGTTACAAACTAACGATGTTGGCATACTGAGTGAAGCGACTGGTTGCATTGCGGGTATCCACAATCAATGGGCAATGCTTCACGATAGTTTCCCAATCGTAGGCGGTATGATCGGTCACGATCACCAAACAATCTAGCGATTCAAGCCATTCAGTTGAAAATGGAGTAGAGTGGGATACCTCGTCATTTTCCAACCGAATACTGGGGACATGGGGATCATTCCATTCAACCTCAGCCCCTTTTTCATTGAGCAAGTGGATAATATCCAGTGCGGGACTCTCACGCACATCATCAATATCGCGTTTGTAAGCCACACCCAGTACCCCAATGCGTGAGGATCGAATCGGCTTAACGACGTTGTTTAATGCCTCGGCCACTTTGTCTACCACATAGAAAGGCATATGGGTATTGATCTCGCTGGCGAGTTCGATGAAACGGGCGTTATAGTTTAGAGCCTTCAGTTTCCAGCTTAGATAGTGAGGGTCAACGGGAATGCAATGCCCACCAAGACCCGGTCCCGGATAAAATGGCATAAAACCGAAAGGCTTGCTCTTGGCCGCTTCAATGATTTCCCAGACATCCAGATTTAGCTTGTCACACATCAAAGCCATTTCATTAACTAGACCGATATTAACGGCTCGAAAGGTGTTTTCAAGCAACTTAACCATTTCAGCGGCGGTAGGGGACGAGACCTTAACGACTTTTTCCACAATAGTCTGATAATAAGCGGTCACAATCTCGGTGCAGGCGGACGAGATACCTCCCACGACTTTCGGAGTGTTGTAGACCGCGTATTTTTCATTGCCGGGATCAATCCGTTCAGGCGAAAAGGCGACAAATACATCCTGTCCAACAGTGAAGCCACGTCTTTCGACTTCAGGCCCAACGATTTCTTCCGTTGTTCCGGGGTAGGTAGTGCTTTCAAGTACAATCAACATTCCGGTATGACAAATATCGGCGACGTGTGATGTGGCATCCAATACAAATGACATGTCGGGGTCTTTGGTCTTGCGAAGGGGTGTTGGAACACAGATACTCACGGCATCAACGGTTTCGAGGGCACTATAATCGGTGAACGCCTGTAACTTACCGTTGCTAACGAGGGGAGCAAGTTGACTGGTTGGGATGTCGGGAATATAGCTTTCACCGGAGTTGAGTTTGTCAACCTTCCATTCGGAAAGATCAATCCCAATTACTCTAAATCCGGCCTCAGCGAAGGCTACTGCCAAAGGCAAGCCGACATAACCTAAGCCAACAATGCCAACAGTAGCCGTACCATCGCTAAATCGGGATAACAACTGCTGACGATAATCGGTACTCATAGACGGTTTCTCCATCTTTTTATACAGAAGTTCTTAATTTACAGTTGAACCTAATCAGATCGGAATCAACTGGGTTTTTGCTATTCTTCTAATTCGACTGGCTCAAGGTAATACAAATCGGGTTGCCCTTCGGCGATCCATCCAGTTTGACCGCTTTCCAATTTGACCTCCCACCATAGAATGTCATCCCGACAGACAGGTAGGCTAATAGTACGCACGATGATTCCCGCTGCCACCATATCCAAAACTGCACCATTGAAGCCCGGCATCTCACGCAATCTCACTCCCTCTCCGTAGATAACTCGTGCCGACTGATTCATCTGTAAGCGGGTCTTTGGTGCCAAATTACACACAATGGTTTGTGCATCAATGGTCGGTGTTAGTGTCGGTAGGGGAGTAAAAGTCAATGTTGGCGTGCTGCTCGGGAAAAGCGTGTTGGTTGGAATCAGCGTTAGAGACGATGTGGCGGTATGGGTGCGCGTTGGGCTTGGAATTGGCGTAAATGTTCGGGTTCTCGTCGGCGAAGATGTCATAGTCGCGGTTGCTGTTGATGTCCAACTAGGTCGAGGGGTACGGGTAGAACTGGCTGTTTGAGTGGACGTTCGGCTACGTGTCGCTGTGCGTGTCATGGTGCGACTAGGGGATATTGTATTTGTTCTGGATGGGCGAGGTGTTACGGAACTGACAGTCGCTGATTGCGTTGAAGAAGGCGTGACCGTTACGGTATTGGTAGCGGTGAGACCGGGGCGTGCGGTGTGAGTTTGGGTTACCGATGGGCTGCTCGTAGGCGTTGGGCTAGATGATGGACTTGCGGTAGCAGTGGCGGTGACTTCAGTTGTCTGAGTGCGGCTTGGAGTCATGGTTGGGGTTGGCGAATGTGAATCCGCCGCTATTGCTACCTGCGTTGACGAAGCAGCTTGCGTGCTGGTTTTTTCCACTAAGCGCTCGGCATGTTCGGAATCTTTGTCTCCATCTTGTAATAGATACCCTACGCCTAAAGCCATCAAAATCGCTATGACAATCAAAGCCACAAAAACTGGTAGCCGATTGGGAGGTCTAAGCTGAATTTCCGCCTGCTGTAACCGTGATAGCGTATCTAGGAGAGCAGCACTTTTTTCTTGGGTAAGGCCTTGCGTCATATCAAGTGGTGCAAAACGTCCCGGTAGGGCAAATAAAGTTCTTGTGGGACGTACTTGAATAGGCTGCATTACTTTGCCGAGTCGAATGGCTTCTTGGACTTGGGTTTCCCATCGTCCTGACCCTAAAGCGGTGGGACTGATCAGATAGATAAATATCTCACAGTTCCCGATTTCGACTAGCAGGTCGTCGGTGCTAAGATGCTGTTCACTGAATTGAATGGTTGCATTTTTGAAGGCTTGCCTAAGTAAATCAGCAAGTTGCTGTGCAAAATCATGCTCTTGAAGAGAATGACAAATGTAGAAATATCGCATTGGTTTTTAAAAACCACTTCTAAGTTGAGGACAAAAGACTTAGCTGTCTACTCACCATCAATCTTGGGCTGATTTCAAAGGATCTTCAATGCTATTTTCCATAAGCGCGGTGAGATTCAAGCGAAAATTGTGCCAGTTATTTCAAAACAACGGGGTCACAATTGGACCCCGTTATCGAATTCTGTCTAGGCTTCAATTTCCATCGTATCTCTACGGAAGCAATCCCAAGTAGCGGCAAACACTCGCTGGGATTTTACCTTCTTGGCACAGGCGACGTGCAATTGCCAATAAGGTTGGATCCGAGAAGATAATCTGTTGAATGACGCCGCCAATACCCGACGCAATGATAATTACCGGAATTGGGATGGGCCGATGGGTAATGTTGGTTGGCAGATTTCCCAGTGGTGTCAAACTCAATGCATCTCCACGAGTCATTCGAAGCAGTCTTGGTTTTCCGCAACGTGTATCGAGACCCTTATCGTCAATGTCCCCTTCAATACCGAGGTCTTCAGCGGTACGCAAGCAAAGTCTCGCTTTATGGCCCGGGGGAATGATCAATTCATTGGACGTATCAGGGAATAAGGTCGTCATGCCACCTAGTGTATAGACTTCCATAACGCGGGTTGACGGTAGGCGGAAAACAGTAGTGGCTTCTTCGAATCGAACATCTACTTCGTTGATGCGCATATCCACTTGCTTAAATTCCAGCGGTGTCTGAGCGACCATTAAAGGTGGGGGGGTCTGAGTTCTGCATTGACGGCTGAAGGAAGCGGTTGTTAAATAGTATTCTTGCATCGGAGTGCGGTTATCAGGGCCAATCTTGGGCAGAGAGCTAATATCAGGTGATCCCAAGTCTTCAGCCTTCACCCAGCCATTTTGTCCTTCAAACAGAACACGTAAGTAGTTGCCATCCAAGCTCGCAGCATCAGCGAATAAATTCTCACCACTTGCTAGACTTCCTATAGTTTCTGAAAAATTGAAATCTTTAAATACTTCGGTCTCGGCGCTCGTGCTTACAAAAATCGGTTCAACTGGAACATATTCAATTTCCGGTTCAACCTCAGATTCAATTTGACCCTCGCCAACCAATACCAGAGAGGCTGCATCTACCGAACTGTGGATATTCGCCTGTGGCTTGAGGACAGTAATGCCATATTCCGAAGTCGAAGTCTTGATGGCTGATGTCATCAATGATTCCAATTCGGTCAATTCGGCTCGATCCCCGGGTTCACTAATGAGTGCATCGTCATCTGAATCAATAAATGATGGCGTGACTGTTTTGAAACCATAACAAGCGGAATTTCGATCCAGATTGCCACAATTTGTACCTGTTTGGGCAAATGCATCTCGAACCAGTGTGGCACAGACATTAGTTTGCTGCGAAGAAATCGGGGATAATGGATTTTCGGACTGTGCATGGCTGGATTGAGGGATATTGACTAGAACAAGTACAACTACAACGACTATGAGTGTTAAATGTTTTAAATACATCCCTAATGTCCTCAACCTCTCTTAGGATAAATTTACAGGGCGAGTCATCATGAATTAGTATATCAAATAACAGACCAATTTTGCCACTAATTTAATTTGTGTGCAATTTTACACTTTGCAATTTCTCAAAAATATAGACAATAGTGTTTATATTGACAATTATATCCTAAATTGACATCATAGCTAGAAACAAAATTCTATGGAGTTAACACAATATATCCGCCTTCTTAGGAAATGGTTGTGGCTTATTCTTTTAGTGGCATTTCTCGGCGGAAGCACCAGTTTTATCTTCCGCAGTCGCCAAGAAAGAACTTATCAAGCACAGGTTACTATCTTTGTTGGTAGTTTCCGCGAAGACCCCAACCCCGGAAGCGGTGAGATCAATACTGGTACTCAATTAGCGTCAACCTACGCGGCATTGGCAACGACCTATAGTATTGCACAGGCAGCGGTTGAGGCAGGTGGATTTCCCATTTCCCCCGATGGCCTTAGAGGAAGTATCACCACCAGTATTGTCCCTGAAACCTCCTTATTGGTTCTGAGTGTCACCTATACCGACCCCATTTTGGCGGCGGATATGGCGAATCAAGTTGCCGAACAGCTTATCCTCAATAGTCCGACTAATCTAACCCCTGATCAGCAAAGCCAACTTGATCTGGCAAATGCAGAAATCTTACGCCTAACAGGTGAACTCGATAAGACGCGCCAAGATTTAGAGGTCATAGATGGTCAGCTAGAGACGGAGACCGATCCCGACGAAATTGAGAGTTTGACAACCCGTCGTGATACTCTCGTTGACCAGATCACCAGTATTTCCTCTACTATTGCTCAATATTCCAGCACGGTTGAAAATCTGCGTCGTCGTACCAATTCGCTTGAAATTATTGAACGTGCTCGTGTTCCTAGTAGCCCTACAGGCACAGGAACGCTTCAAGTTACCCTATTGGGTGCTATGGTAGGGGCAGCCTTAGCTTTCGGTGCAGTCCTGTTGATTGAATATTTGAATGATACGATTAAGATACCCGAAGAGGTGACACACCTTTTATCTGTTCCTGTTCTTGGAACAATATTTCGATTCGGTAAATCAGGGGAAGATTATTCCAAGCGCCTGATTACTTATTTGCAACCGAATTCTCCTGTTTCCGAAAGTTATCGCACTCTCCGCACGAATTTGCTTTACACCTCGCAAAATGGTGGTAAACAAGCCTATATTGTCACTAGCCCCGGCCCCGAAGAAGGAAAGTCTGTCACCGCTGCTAATCTAGCAGTTGTCATGGCAACCGCAGGCTTGCAAGTCCTGTTGGTGGATGCAGATTTACGACGACCCAAAGTTCATGAAATTTTTGATCTGAAGAATGAAATCGGCTTAACGACGCTTTTGTTTGCCGATCCTACAAATCCCTCAAAACCTTCGGAAGCCGACGTAGAAAAGACCAATGCAGAATTTTCAACCCGATTACGCCAATGTATTCAAAGTACATCCGTACCGCGTTTACGGGTCATCACCAGTGGATTTATTCCCTCGAATCCTGCGGAAATTTTGGGGTCGGCCTTGATGAAACGGTGGTTTGAACTCTTTCAATCTTCCACCAATATTGATGTTATAATATTTGATACACCACCTGTGTTGGTGGTAGCGGACAGTGCTGTTTTAGCTGCGACTATCAATGTCCCTGTTCTGTTGGTTGTGCAGGCAGGTCGGACACGCCGGGGTGCGGCTTTACGCACGAAAGAACAACTGGATACATTGGGAGCAGAATTGGTAGGGGTTTCGTTGAATCAATTGAACCCTGCCGAACAGAATTATGGTTATGGTTATGGTGGCGGATATTACTACTACTATGCCAATTCTGAGAATGGACAGGGTCAACTTTCGGCGTGGAGGCGCCTTGTAAGTCGTTTTAAAAAGCCCAGCTCGTAAGGTTCTTAGCGATGTACTACATTTCGACTTAGGTGTTAGGGAGAACGTCCTAATGAAAGTGTTTTTGCGAGAACTATTTTATTCCATTCGGATAAAGCGCTTCATAGCTTGGGCCAGCATTGACGCCATTATCATCGTATTTGCTTATTTCATCGCTTTTTCCGCTCGTGCTGTAACGACTCCACTATCGCCATTTTTTGAAAGTTTACCTTTCATCGTTTTTTGTTGTTTCATTACAGTCTTTTTTCAATACATTGCGGGCGTATATCATCGTATTTGGAGTAGAACAGGGGTACATGGCTTAACAAACCTAATGGGTGGTGTCGTGATGGCGACGGTGACCATCCTCGCTATCGACATGTCTTCCCTTGCAAGTGATCGTCCATTACCTATCAGTGTTGTCTTGGTGGCAAACGCCCTGTCATTCGTTGGTTTCATTGGGGTACGCTATAAGACCCGTTTGGTCAGTGGCCTCAGTTGGCGCTGGAAAGCCATTTGGAATCAGGAATTTCCGTCTAAGAACTCAATACGGGTTCTCATTGTTGGGGCAGGTGAGTCAGGGCAGGTATTAGCTATTCGATTCAGAAATCGAGCAGTCAACAGCCATGATTATAAGGTAGTCGGGTTTGCAGACGACGACTCTGCTAAAAAGGGTTTCATGATTGAGGGCTATCGAGTGTTGGGCGGTTGTCAGGATATTCCGACAACTGTGCAAAATTACCAAATCGATCTGATTGTGATCGCTATACACAAGATTTCAAGTAATGACCTCAATCGTATTCTCAGTTATTGCGAGAAAACAGACGCTTTGATCAAGATGGCTCCTGATGTCCTTGCCTCGATTGGTAAAACGACCAATGCGCCTCTATTGCGTGATATGGAAGTAGAAGATTTTATAGGGCGCAAGACCATCGGCAAGCACGAAGCGGTGGATTTGTCCGCTGTGTCAAATAAAGTCGTGCTTATCACGGGAGCTGCTGGGTCAATTGGCTCAGAGCTAAGTCGCCAAATCCTAGATTATGAACCCACCTGTGTGATTTTACTTGATAACAACGAGAGTGGTTTGCACGATCTTGTTGTTGAGCTAAAAACTAAATCTGGTGATTTAGAGCTTGTTGATATTCTGGCAGACATCACTCGTTGTGCATCTTTAAAATGTTTATTTGAGGAGTATAAGCCTCAAGTTGTGTTCCATGCGGCTGCCTATAAGCATGTGCCTCTATTGGAGAAGTATCCTGATGAGGGTGTCCGCGTCAATATTGGTGGAACCTATCATTTGGCATCGCTGGCCCAAGAGCATCGTGTTGAACGTTTCGTCTTGATTTCAACGGACAAGGCAGTCAACCCTGTGAGTGTGATGGGTGCGACCAAACGGATTTGTGAACTGTTGATGTACAGCTTTTCCAAGCGTCATAATAACCAGACCCTTTTTACATCTGTTCGGTTTGGCAACGTATTAGGCAGCCGGGGCAGTGTAGTGCCAACGTTTAATAAACAGATTGATAACGGTGGGCCTGTAACCGTTACTCATCCTGATATGACGCGATATTTTATGGCAATCCCCGAAGCTGTGAATTTGGTCATTCATGCGGCGTGTTTGACACGTGGGAATGACTTGTTTATGCTTCACATGGGTGAAGTGGTGAAGATTGTGGAACTAGCCGAACGCATGATTCGGATGCGAGGACTTCGCCCTCACAAAGACATTGTGATTGAATATACTGGCGTCCGACCCGGCGAAAAGCTGCATGAAGAATTGCATACGGGTGGAGAGGCTACTGAAGCGACCATTCATCCAAACATTGAAAAAGTGCTGGGTGAAGAGGTAAATTTTGACTGTGATCAGTTTTTTGAACGAGTTTTGCTGCTTCTTGAACGGGGTCTGTTACCGAATAATCCCCTTTCCCAACTTCAGCGGCTTGTTAGTTCTAGGGATTTGATGGACAACGCAGCAGACTAAAGATTTTTGAGGATTTGATGGCAACGACTGATATTGAGAAGGGCGTTTCTTCGGAAACGCTCCAGCCGGAAAAACTGCATAAGCGACGTAGGCGGCACAGCAGCCGATTCAAGGTAGCACGTAGAGTCAAGAAACGTCTGCGTAAATTCAAATGGCGTGTTATTTTGATCGCGTTGCTGGCTGGAATTCTGGTTGCATTCGCGGGTAGTGCGGTACTGGTTGTTGACTCATTAAGCAAAGTACAATCGTCGCAGGAGAGCCTCAACCGCCTACTCGACTCGCTCAATACCAAGCCTGCCAATGAATGGACATATACCGACTTCGAACGCTTACAAGCGGCCATCACTGAACTCTTGAGTTCACTGGATTCAGCAGAGCAGCGGGCATTTTTGGTGCGTCCATTTGCCCGATTTAACGATGATCTTGCTGGTGTAATGGAAATGTTGGATGCTGCTCAAGAATTGGGCATGGCTACCAATGTGATGCTAACCGGGTTACAGCCGACCTTGTTTTATCTGACAGAAGGCCAACAAGATGAAGCAATCGCTGTGCAGGGTTCGTCAGGCGAACGTGCCGTTGAATTGTTGACTCTTGGTCGTGGCAGTTTTGCCAGCGCTAATCAACATCTAGTGACTGCCAATGATATTCTCGATTCGCTTAACTCCGGCGGGTCTTCCGCTGATCTGTTATTGGTAGAGCAAGATTTGTTAGCGTATTACGACCAATTGCTGGAAATTAATCAGATTCTATTGGAGTCTCCAGAGCTTTTGTCAGTGGCGCTTGGTCTCAATGACACGCAGAGCTATTTGGTTCTGGCTCAAAACAGCGACGAAATCCGCCCCTCGGGCGGTTACATCAGCACCTATGGTTGGATGACGGTTCGTAACGCCCGTGTGGTCGATTACGATTACAGTCCTACGACTGAAACTAGCCCTAATCCCCCACCTACATCAATGGCGAGTGAATTAGATATTCCTTCATGGTGGATTCAGTACAGCCAACCTATTTACGCCGCATGGGATGCTAGTTGGTATGCTGATTTTCCATCCACTGCAAAAATGGCGGCTTGGTATTATGACAACGGCAATAACCCACAATCGCCAGTAGATGGTGTGATTGCGATTGATATTGTCGGCTTTGAATATTTGGTGGAAGCCTTAGGGAGTGTGGTTGTCCCCGGATATAATGAGGTCGTGACTGCCGCAGACTTCCGGGATGTGATTTATCGCATTCGCGCTGAGGGCGAAGGTGCACTGCCTCATAAACAGTTCTTGGTAGCCCTCTACAAGCAAATCATTAATGACTGGCAAAAGGCTCCAGCAGAGAAAAAAGATGATTTGTTAGGTGCACAGCTTCGTGCCCTCCGCGAAAAACACATTATGTTGTATTTCAGCGATGAATCATTGAACAATGCGGTGGAAATTCTGAACTGGACAGGACAAGTTGACCCCGGTATTGAGAATGATTACTTGTTGGTTGCCGATGCAAATGTTGGAGCTAATAAGTCTGGACGCTCAATTCACCGTCAAATCACCTATGATGTTGAGATTAAATCGGACGGAACGCTCCATAGTCGAGTGACGATTGCCTATGATTATTCTGCGGCTGTAGCTGAACTCGATCCTGCGGTGCGACCAGAGCATTATCGGGATATTGATTATTACAACACGCTTCAAGTGATTACCCCTGCTGGAAGTGCATTGATAGATAGTTCAGATGTGCCCAATATCGTTCACACCGTGAATCAGCCCGAAAATACAACTTTCGTCACTTTGACCAAAATTCCCTATGATAGCGCAGAACGGCTTCAGTTCTCGTATTCAACACCAGTGATCGTTGAAACATTTGGTTCCTATCGGCGGTATCGGTTGCACATTCAAAAGCAACCGGGTATTATTAACGATCTAGTGAGTGTGCAAGTTCGCTTACCAGTAAACGCGAAGATTATTGATACATCCATCGAACCAAGCGCAAACTTTACCCTAGAGCAACCGATCTTAGAATTTCGCACCGATTTGAGTCGGGATCAGTGGCTTGAGGTGATTTTTCAAAATGGTTGACGTTAGTTATCCAACAAAAATATTTATTGGAATATAAAATGAGTATAGTTTGAACGATGTTTTCGGCGTAATGGGAAAGCATATGGCTGCTCAATGGTATACGGTTTTCTGCAAACCGCGCAAAGAGTTTCAGGTAGCAAATTATCTGCAATCCAATGACGTTGCAGTCTATCACCCAACGCTGAAGGTGAAACCCGTCAACCCTCGTGCTTCAAAAATCCGATCTTATTTTCCCCGCTATTTGTTTATCTGTGCAGATCTGGAAGAGATTGGATTCAGTGGGTTGCGGTGGACACCGGGTTCTGTTGGATTAGTGGAGTTTGATGGCAAACCTGCTGTTGTACCCGATTTATTTATTAAAGATCTGCGTAAACGAATTGCTGAGATTGAAGCAGCAGGCGGATTACATTTAGATGGTCTCAAGCAGGGTGATCCGGTACTAATCAAGAGTGGGACGTTTGCAGGGTACGACGCCATTTTTGACCTCCGCTTAAGCGATCAAGAACGAGTACAGGTTTTGTTGTACTGGTTAGGCCGTGAGACGAAGGTCCAAATTAACGCCAATGCAATTGAGAAGCGTCATCGTCAACACTAAATTTAACGCTTCAGAAATTGTGTTTGCTTCATAATATAAAGTACGATTGTCACTTTGTTGATGTCGCAACGGCGGAGCACGCCTGAAAGCTACACTTATAAGCCTGATGAAAATTCTCAACAAGCAAGTCGCTCCAATTGCAATAAACGCAGCATTATCACGCGATACGGAATTACCCCACCTTCGTATCCAGCCATCACATGGATGGGTCTCCCTCAAGCTAGGTGAATTGTGGGAGTATCGGGAGTTGCTTTACTTTCTGACTTGGCGTGACATTAAAGTGCGCTACAAACAGACGGTGCTTGGAGCAACATGGGCGATCATTCAACCGTTCATGACTATGGTTGTGTTTAGCCTCTTTTTCGGAAGGCTGGCTAAGATTCCATCGGACGGTCTGCCTTATCCCGTTTGGAGTTATGCGGCACTCGTCCCATGGACATTCTTTGCTTCTGGTCTAGCAACGTCGTCGGATAGTCTTGTGGGAAGTGCTAATCTGATTAAGAAGGTGTTTTTTCCACGCTTGGTTATTCCTATCGGCACTGTTTTGTCAGGTGTGGTTGATTTCGCGCTTGCATTCGTTGTTTTGCTCTTAATGATGCTATTTTTTGGGATTATCCCTACTATCAATATGGTCTTTTTGCCATTATTTCTTCTTTTAGCATTTGTGACAGCACTTGGTGTGGGTTTATGGCTCAGTGCGATGAATGTTCAGTTCCGTGATGTTCGCTACACCGTGCCGTTCTTAACCCAATTTTGGCTGTTCATTACGCCTATTGCCTACCCAAGCAGTTTAATCAAGAATGATTTGCTTCGGGCGCTTTATGGCCTTAACCCGATGGCAGGCGTCGTTGAGGGTTTTCGATGGGCGTTGCTCGGTACGGAAACTGCCCCAGGACTGATGGCTTTGGTTTCTGCTGTTGCTGCAATAGTGCTGTTCATCAGTGGCCTCTTTTACTTCCGTCGTATGGAAAAATCCTTTGCGGATGTGGTGTGACTGGTATGGGTAACCTCGCAATCAAAGTTGAAAACCTCGGCAAGATGTACCACATTGGTGGCCCGCAGGAAGCCTACAGCACTTTTCGAGATGCGATTACTCGCACTGTGAGTGCGCCATTTAAGCGGACCTATGACCTGCTACGAGGTCAAGCATATGGCGCAGCAGGATTGAAAGAAGAAATCTGGGCGCTGAAAGACGTATCATTTGAAGTGAAACATGGTGAAGTTGTTGGCATCATTGGACATAACGGCGCGGGGAAAAGCACTCTCCTCAAAATCCTCTCGCGTATTACCGAGCCGACAGCCGGGTATGCAGATATTTATGGACGGGTGGGTGCTTTGCTAGAAGTTGGCACTGGCTTCCATCCTGAACTAACTGGCAGAGAAAATGTTTATCTCAACGGTGCAATCCTCGGCATGTCTCGCAATGACATCAACCTTAAATTTAATGAGATTGTCGAATTCGCCGGTGTAGAGAAATTCATTGACACTCCGGTGAAACATTATTCTAGTGGAATGGGTTTGCGGTTAGGCTTTTCCGTTGCCGCCCATTTGGAACCGGAAATTTTGGTAGTGGATGAGGTTTTAGCTGTGGGTGATGCCCAGTTCCAGAAGAAGTGCCTCGGAAAGATGAGTGATGTCGCTAGCGAAGGACGCACCGTGTTATTTGTGAGCCATAACATGGGAGCAGTACAGAGTCTATGCCAGCGATGTATTTGGCTTAATGAAGGCGTGGTTGTTGATGAAGGTCAAACGGAACATATCGTATCTAGTTACTTGAATAGTTCCATTTCTGCGGCTATGGATCAATCTTATGAAGATATACAAACGGCCCCCGGCAATGATCGTATTCGGGTAAAACGTGTTCGGGTGATTCCATCTGAAGGCGACACAAATAAACCAATTACAATGGTAACTCCCTTAAAGCTTGAGTTTGAATATTGGAATTTGAAGCCAGATACTTACTTAAATCTGAGTCTTTATGTTTACAGTCCGGATGGAGCGCTGGCATTTAATACTGCTCCTGTCCATGACGCAGAATGGTTGACAAAACCCTATCCCCAAGGTTTATTCCGCAGTGTTTGCTATGTTCCCGGTTATCTCCTTAATAGTGGCATTTACCATGTGAAGGTGTTGTTTGTTGAGGACCAAGCACGCATCATTTGTCAGCTAGACGATGTACTTGTGTTTGATGTCGCTGAAGCACCCGAAGCCCGAGGAGTTGCAACTTGGTTTGGCAGGTGGCCTGGGTCTGTTCACCCAAAATTGGAGTGGAAGACAAAAGAATTATTTCTACATAATAACATAGATTAATTGATTGATAGTTATGCTCAAGACTCTCGTTATTCTAGGAGCAGGTGGTTTCGCCCGCGAGATTCTAGATATTGTGGATTCCATTAATACAGTATCTCCGACATGGAATATGCTGGGGTTTTTGGTGGATTCTCAATATGGTGAAGTCGGGACCATAATACAGGAAAAAACGATTTTGGGTAATTTCTCATGGTTAAAAGAACACTCTGATGTATATGTAGTCTGTGGAGTCGGTACACCACATTATCGTTGGCACATGATTGAACGACTTAGAGAATTACCTATATCCTTCGCCACACTTGTTCACCCATCCGTCATCAAAACCCGATGGATTACCATAGGAAAGGGTAGTGTGATTACGGCAGGTTGTGTCCTCAGCAACCATATTACGATTGCCGATCATGTTCACATCAATCCCTCTTGCACTATCGGTCATGATGTAACCCTCGGACCGTTTGTGTCGGTAGCCCCTGGAGTTTTAGTTTCAGGTAATGTGAACTTATATGAAGGCGTATATGTCGGTACTGGCGCAAGTATTATCGAAAAAAAGAATATCGGAGCATGGTCTATAGTTGGTGCAGGAAGTACCGTAACTAAGGACGTGCCAGCAAATTCTACAGTCGTTGGCGTGCCAGCAAAAGTAATCAAGCAACGACCTGAAGGGTGGCATTTGCGTGAAGACTAGATTAACAGACCTTGCCTTCTTCGGTGGCCCCCCCCAGTTTGCAGAGCCATTGCATGTCGGGCGTCCGAATATCGGCAATCGTGAACACTTGATGGCACGTATAAACGACATGCTGGATCGCCGCTGGTTCACGAATAATGGCCCTTATGTGCAGGAATTTGAGCAGAAGTTAGCGAGATATATGGAGGTTAAACATGCAGTCGCAATGACCAATGCTACTATAGCGTTGGAAATTGCAGTGAGGGCGTTGGATATCAAGGGAGAAGTTATCCTTCCTTCATTTACGTTCATTGCTACTGCACACGCTCTACAATGGCAGGAAATTACCCCTGTCTTCTGTGATGTAGCTCCGGGAACCCATCATATTGACCCCAATCGAGTGGAACATATGATCACGCCACGCACGACGGCCATTATAGGGGTACACGTATGGGGTAGTCCCTGTCCAATTGATGAGCTTACCGAAATTGCAAAGCGTCGTGGACTGCACTTAATCTTCGATGCGGCCCATGCGATAGGTTGTTCATATAAAGGTCGTATGATTGGCGGCTTTGGGGAGGCAGAGATTGTCAGTTTTCACTCGACGAAGTTCCTCAATAGTTTTGAAGGTGGGGCTGTTCTAACTAATGACGACACACTCGCAGACCGGATGCGCTACATGCGTAATTTTGGCTTTGCTGGTGTTGATCGTGTGGACTATGTTGGGACAAACGGCAAGATGACTGAAATCGCAGCGGCAATGGGATTGACCTCCTTGGAATCTATCGATGAAATTATCGCTGCTAATAAGAGTAACTACGATGCCTATCGGATAGGCCTTGCTGGATTACCGGGGATTAAACTATATTCGTTTGATGAAGCTGAACGAAATAATTTCCAGTACATTATTATTGAAGTTGATGAGATACTAGCGGGAATTAGCCGAGATATACTAGTAAAAATTCTTCATACTGAAAATATCCTAGCCCGACGCTATTTCTATCCCGGTTGTCATCAGATGGAGCCATATCGCTCATACTATCCGCATTCAGGATGGCTTTTGCCGGAAACGGAAAAACTCATTTTGCGGGTTATGTCTCTACCAACGGGTACAGCGGTGCAGGGAATTGATATTGAACAAGTTTGCGGTTTACTTCAGTATATAATCAGAAATAGCTATGAAGTTACAAGTAAAACAGAGGTTTATTTATGAAAATAAATATTACCTTTAAAAGATATTTTAAGAGAAATATCGCAGCTGTAAAGCATCCTAGAGATTGGGCAAGCGCATTGCTGGAAAATACTAGATCCCAAAAAACGATTTCAAGCCTATCAATATTTGATAATCGGATACCCAACTTACGTACGGCCTATCGAACAACCGAATTCAACGAGTATCTACACATCTGGCAAGATGCCATACTATATTCGAGTTCGGGACGTAGTGCTTTTACCTCTGATCTTATAGAATATCGCCTCAACTATCCAGAAGTTGCGAATCAAATTCAGCGATTTACCCCTTTCCACAGAATTCGAAGTCAAGCAGCATATTTTTTGTTTCTCGGTAATGGCATAAGATTTTTGGAGACAATTGAGAGACATCAGTTACCCTTTGCCTTTACACTTTATCCTGGGGGAGGTTTTGTTCTTGAGTCGAAAGCTTCGGACCAAGTGTTAATGAGAATATTTTCTTCGCCTTATTTTCGAAAAGTAATTGTTACCCAAAAAATTAGCTATGAATATTTGAGAAGCAAAAAATTTTGCAGTGAGGAGAATATCAATTTCATATATGGAGTTGTAGTCCCGCTAGAAAAACTAATTTGCAATAGATTTATAAAAAACTACTATCCCATTGATAAAGAAAACTTCGATGTTTGTTTCGTTTCATACAAATATATGAAAGGTGGACTTGATAAAGGGTATGATATCTTTCTTGAAGTGGCAAAAAGATTGCATTTAGTTTCGTCAAACATCAGATTTCACATTGTGGGAGATTTTGATGAGTCAGATATTGAGATAGATGCCCTATTTAATAAAATAACGTTTTACGGTGCACAAACTACAGAGTTTTTCTCAACCTTCTATACTAGCATGGATATTATCATTTCGCCTAATCGCCCATTTGTCTTAAATCCGGGGGCTTTTGATGGTTTTCCTACAGGCTCAGTTATTGAATCCATGTTATGTGGAGTGGCTGCCTTTTGTACTGACCCATTAAATCAGAATATCATTTTTAGACATGCCGAAGATATTGTAATTATTCCTGAAGAAATTGATATCATTATTGATCAAATAATTTATTATTTTTCACATTTAGATGAATTATATAAAGTGGCTATGAATGGGAGAAACACTTGTATAAATGTATTTGGAGTGGAAGCACAACTTCATCCTAGAATAGAGATATTATCAAATATAATTCGGAATGGTTGATAATAGGCTTTATTAAAACGACCTATAAGGTTAGTTCTAATCTCAGAAATATTCTTCCCATATATTTTTCTTAGTAGTGATGTGAATCCTTATGTTCAAATATGATAGTAGATAGAACGGGTGATAAGGAATTGTGGTAGATGCTTAGTCAATCAAGAGGATGGGTAAATCATCACCCCATCTCTATAAGGTCGTAATGACTTCTCCCATTAACTATTCGAATTCCGTACGAATGATGAGCCAAGCAGAAAACCCCTATTGGGATTTAGATAAAATAATCGCTTTTTAGGAAAGTGGAAGGCACAGCAGGATTTGATATGTTTGAACCTAACGTCGCTAAAGTATTAGAGAAAATTGAACAATCAAATCTTGTTCTAGATATTGGAGGGTGGGCACGGCCCTTTAATCGTGCCAATTTTGTTCTCGATATTGGACCATACGAAACAAGGGGGCTATTCGGATTTCAAGGCCCTGAGCAAGAGCATTTTTCTGAAGAGACTTGGCTTATTAGAGACCTATGTGATCGGGAACCATATCCATTTCCTGATAAATATTTTGATTATGTGATTTGCTCACACACCTTAGAAGACATTCGTGATCCAATTTTTGTATGCTCAGAGATAAATCGGATTGGTAAGTGTGGCTATATTGAGGTGCCTTCATTAGTAAGTGAATTGGCGATGGGAATCGAGCATCCGCTTTATGCTGGGCGTCATCATCACCGCTGGTTGATCGAAATCGAGGATAATACTATTTTATTTACATTTAAGTACCATATTATCCATTTTCATCGGAAATATTTTATACCGAAACATTACAAAAGAAAACTAAAGCCTCAAGACCTTGTTCAAGCCCTTTTCTGGGAGGACGGTTTTGATGTTTCTGAACAGATATTGCTCGAAAGTAACGAAATTGACCAATATCTTATGTCATGCGTTCGAAAGTATGGGGATCTGCATTGGCGGCATAACTTCGAAAAGACTGATTGGTTCGCCAGACGACTTTTGGCATTATTTCGGTGAAAACCCTCTTCTAAGTGCAAAAATTTGTGGGCTACTAGGGAACTGCAAACATGTCTTCTAAGTCGCTTGTGTCCGTCGTCATTCCTTGCTATAACGCTGCAAATTGGATTGCTGAAACTATAGAGGCAGTTTTGAGCCAGTCGCATAAACCAATAGAAATTGTAGTAGTGGATGATGGGTCTACAGATGCTAGTCTTACCATTCTGCAATTTTATAAAGACCGAATCCATTATGTGTCTCAAGCTAATAAAGGCTTACCATATGCTCGCAATCGAGGATTAGAACTATCAAATGGGGATTATATACTCTATCTAGATGCTGATGATCTAATGGCGACAGATCATATCGCTGTTATGGTTGAAGCACTTCAAAAGAAATCGAATCACATAGCGGTGAGTGATTGGTGGCTTTTGGAGAACCGTAATAATACATGGGAAAAGGTCAAAGTTGGATCTGAAAAACCCCTTGATGGAGACCCTATCAAAGGCATATTGGAGATGTTCTTGAATCCTAAGATCGGATGGGGCGTACCACCTCATGCTGTTTTGTGGCCTCGAAATATTGCCTTTACGGCGGGACGGTCGGATGATTCGTTGCCTAATGCGACAGAGATAGATTGCTTTTTACAAGCCTTGACCCTTGGAATAGAAATGGTGCTTGTCAGCGGTGGGGGTGCCTATTATCGCTATCACGGTAAAGACAGCGCCTCTCTCAGTGCGACAATTTCATCCAAGCGTGCACGATCTATCATGAATATTCTTGTGAAGTTGGAAAATAAGCTCGAAGAGACAAAGAGGCTGGATAAATATCGTTTATTATTGGGTCGAGTATATTATGCTCATGCGGAGCACTGCATCCTAAATGACCTTGATGCAGATATTATTAATGAGTGCCTTGACCGTTCAAAGCGTTTAGCAGGAAATAGAGCCGTAACTGGAACTTTTGTTAATCGCCTTTTGTCTGCCCTTATTGGACCAAAACATAAGGAAAACCTCGCTCGTTTTCTTATTCGTATTGGAATTGCAACCCGTGCTCGGCGTCAACATAAGAAAACCTCATAATCAAGGATGTAAATGGTTTAATTATCAAGGAAATAGGAGCTATGCTCTATGATTGGTTTTTCTCCTGATTTGAACCCACTAGCCCAGAGATACATCAAGAACTGGAAGACAGTTCAAGACGAAATTCGACAAAGTGAATATAGTGAGTTTTTTCGGCAGTGGAGTCCTAATCTCCTAATTCGTGATATGCCCCTTACCATCCCTGAACTATGGCAAATGATGGATCAAGCATGGGATGAAACTAATATTGAGAAATATGAAGACTTGATGATTTTTTATGCTCATCCAATATGGTGGCTTAACAGTAAAATTGAGCAAACTGACGAGATCTCAGTAAAACATCGCCTGCTAGCGGTCAAATTAGCCAGCAAGTTCAATCCTAAAAAGGTAATGGATCGGGGTGGTGGATATGGATTGTTAGCACGTATGGCACACGAGCTATTGCCGAATGCGGAAATCCATTTGGAGGACGTGATTAGTAGAGAAGCGATTAGCAAAGAGTTATGGGGCTTATCCCGAATCCATGCAGTGCATACTCCACAACCGCCTTATGATTTAATCTGGAGTATTGAGGTGTTTGAACATCTACCAGATCCTTTTGTGGAAGCTCGCTATATCAACAATCTCTTGAAAGATGATGGTATATTAATCACTAGTTATTCCTTTTATCCCATGATTAAATGTCATTTGCCGCATAATCTGTATCTGCATTCTGTTTTTCATTACATTATTCCGTTTCTGGGCTTCAAATTAGTTGGCTATGAGCGTCCCGGTATTACTGTTTGGATTTTTCAAAAAGTCAAATCTTGCAGTCGTATGCGTTTAATTTCAGTACGAACTATGCTGTGGCTGCTTCGTCCTTTTATTGGTATAACTAATATCATAAATGCTCGATTCAGACATAGAAGATAACAAATTTGTTATGAATACATCCATGCCAAAACCTCGAATTCTTTACTGGTCACAGCATCACGCCTTCGGCTCGGCAGAAAGATATATTTTTGACTTAGCAGCAAACATAGGTGAGCATGGTTTCGATGTGAATCTCGTATGCCCTGCCATTCCGATGATGGATGGATATCGTCCTTTGGAAAAGTATGGTGTAAAAATCCACTGGGTAAAACCCGAAATTTATGAGCGCAATTCAGTGCTTGCACTGTCATATTGGATACAATTCTTTAACAAATTACGACCCTCTGTAGTTCATTTTAATGACCCCTGTCTAGTAGGTGGATTAGCGGCTTGGATAGCGCATGTGCCTAATAGGGTCATGATGCACCACACGGCAGAGATGATAAGAAACTACAATTTTACTGGTCGAGTCTTTGAATATCTCGCTTTTCGTTCATATACTCGATTTATATTTAGCAATCCTCTAAGTCAAAAAAGTGGTATCCATCATGATGGTATTCCTGAAGACAAGTGTATCGTAATTCCCTTTGGCTTATCTCCTGATTGGTTTTCGCCCATTGATAATGTAACAATTAATCAAACAAGACTTCAACTAGGATTGAGTGATAAGGATGTTATTATTCTAAATCCAGCACGTTTAGCTCCACAAAAACGACACGATATGCTTATTGAGGCTGCAAAACTTGTGATATCGAAGTCTTCAAGTGTCGTTTTTCTATTAGCAGGTGAGGGGGAGTTGAAGGAAGTTATCGAACACCAAATTAGTATCTCAGGGTTGTCCTCTCGAGTGCGCATGCTAGGGCATCGTACTGATATACATTCAGTCATTACAGCTTCAGATATTGTTGTACTTTCCTCGGATTTTGAAGGTTTTCCCTATGTTTTGATGGAAGCAGCGGCAAGAGGAATTCCAGCAGTCTCAACAGAGGTAGGGGGTATTCGCAATGCAATTCTTGATGGAGAAACAGGTATTATTGTACCCGCAGGCAATCCGACTATTCTAGCAGATGCCTTGTTAATTCTTATTAACGACCCCCAGAAACGTCGTCAGTTTGGACGTGTAGCACGGCAACGCGCCGAAATACTCTTCTCAAGAGATACCCTAATAAAAAATACGGCAAATTTCTATCACTCACTCTTAGATCACTAGCCTCTCTAATTGTTCTGAATTTAGGGTTATATAATGAATGCAATGCCCTTTGTGAGTGTCATAATTACTACCTATAATCGCAAAGATTATTTAGAGGAAGCAATTGATAGTGTACTCAATCAAATCTACTCTAATTTTGAGCTTATAGTTGTAGATGACGGCTCAACTGATGGTACCGGTGATTTAATTCATAAAAAGTACGTTGGACAGTTACATTACATCTATCAAGAAAATAGAGGTCGTTCGGAAGCACGTAATCATGGAATGAGGGAGGCAAAGGGCAAATATATCGCCTTTCTTGACTCTGACGATCTATGGAAACCTAACAAACTCTCGAAACAAATTACTTTTATGGAACAGAATTCTCAATATGGCCTTACACACACCTTTGTTGAGAATATACGAGATGAATCTAAGTCAGATTTGGCATATACAGCATGGGTCCATAGATTGTATCAAAAAGCCCTCAACCGTGGTTATACTTATCTCGGTATGAGTCGCCATTGCGTCATGTTTTTTTCCACAATTGTGGTACGAGCGCAAATTGCGCAACAAATTGGAGCAATGGATAAAGCTTGTGAAACTTACGAAGATTGGGATTGGTATTTACGAGCCGCTTTACTAACTCACATAGGCACAATCGAAGAAAGCTTGATTTGGTATCGACTACACAGTGAAAACTCATCTTTAGCCCAGTTCCATGCTGGACAGGTTGCAATGGCATATAAGCATTTAGCACAGATCAACCAAGTACCATCCAACATACGTCACAAAGCTAAACGCAATTTCTATCTTCAACTAGCTAGTGTAGCATATCACCTCGAAGACAAAAAAGAATGCACTCGCTGGGTGCATAAATTATTGCAAATAGACCCGTTAATACTATTACATGTTGAGAATTTTCGTTACCTATTGACAGCCCTATTGCCTAGTAATTGGATGCATTGCTTAAGATCTTCTTTACGTGAAATTAGCCAGATGAATAGGAGATACTAAATGCTTAATAAAGAGGCGCAGTGGTTTGGGCGACACATTGCGGGTACGAAGAATAAAGAATTATTTCCAATGCTGAATATCAAAGTGATATAGAGTCTTTTTGAGTAGTCGAGCAATTATATATTGAGTAGTTTATTTTTGACCCCTTAAATAGCATATCGGCAAAATCACACATTTACAGCAAATCTCAAGCTGGTTGAGCCACTAAGAGCACAGGATTAAAGCTGCCATGCTGAATCTAACCTAAGAGTCAGTCAATATGAGAACCGCTATGATCTATCTGACTGGTTCATACGCAAATTGCGTGCCGAGGCAGGATAATCTCCCCAAAGTAGCACCGATCAAAAGCAGAGTTTTCCGGTAAATTTGAAAATGAGGAAGGAGAGCTTGAAATGAAAAAGACACGATTTAGCGAACACCAGATCATCCAAATACTGAAGCAAGGGGAGGCAGGGATGAAGGGGGCAGGCATTTGTCGGGAGCATGGAATCAGCCAAGTGACGTACTACAAATGGAAAGCGAAGTATGGAGGGTGGAGGCTTCGGATGTAAGGTGACTGTAAGAACCGGAAAGAGAGAATCGGCGGTTAAAGCAGATGTATGCCGAGCTGAGCTTGGATCATCAGTTGCTGAAAGAACTGCTTGAAAAAACCTACAGATGCGGGCACACGGAAAGCAAACGGAGAGGAAATGATGCGTGAACAGGGCATCAGCAAACGACGGGCTTGCAGCGTCGTAGGACTGAGTCAGATAGTGAGATGGTATAAGCCTAATAGGTCGCCGAGAGTGAAATTGCCGTACAATTGCGCCAGTTGACCGATATCCATCCACGTTGGGGGCTAAAAAACCGCACGGTGCGCTGCGAAATGTGGGGCATAGAGGGAATCATAAACGGGTGCATCGAGTGTATGGCTTTGAAATTGCATTTACGAGTCGAACGGGGCAAGCGCTTGCCCAAACGCACTCCCCCATGAGCACGCAATTTATGTATGAACCAGTTTTGGGGCAGATCAAGAACTGCTGTGTTTGACTTCTATTCTACAAGCCTAAGATTGACGGGAGTTGTTTCTAACATGGATTGGTATTTCCTAAATTTTGATCAGACATATTCTATTTTAATAAAACGCACGACTGAGAGACAGTTTTTATGAATAAAAAATATGGTTACCCAGAACGTATTATTCCAGATGAAACATCCTCAGGAATAGTAGCTATCCATCTTAAACGTTATAACTTCGCACGTGAACATTTGACTGACTTGCGGGTTCTCGATGTAGCGTGCGGAGTTGGGTATGGGACAGCTTCTTTGGCAGAAGTGGCTCATGAGGTGGTTGGAATTGATATTGACTTGACAGCGATAGATTATGCTATTGAGCACTTTGGAGATAAAAACAATATAGTGTTTTCTCAGGGAGATGCAAGCCAACTATCTTTTGAAAATAACTCATTTGATGCTGTCTGTTCATTCGAAACAATAGAACATGTACCGAATGCTAATCTCTTTTTGAAGGAAGTTGTACGTGTACTAAAACCTGAAGGAAAATTCTTTGTCTCTACTCCTCTAGCGAAACAGTCAACTCAACATCCATCTAATCCCCACCATGTACAAGAATGGGATCCAGCAGATTTTCAACGACTTCTGCAAGCTTATTTCTCCGATATAAGATTATTCAGCCAACTCCGTAGGACAACGCGGGTAGCTAATTGGCTTCGAGGTCTCGATGTTTTTAAACTTCGCGCCTATATACCAGTAACAATAAGGCAATCCGTTGCCACTGCTACTGGTACACAAGTTATGGGGACTGAGAAACTGGAAGATATTTGGATTGTAAGTGGACTTCACCGGAATGCAAGCGAAATCGTTGCAATTTGCTCAAACACAGGAGTCTCGCATGAAAACGTTTGATTCTCATGAATGGGGCGATGTTTGGATCAATACTGATTCAACCAAGATTGATGAACAAGTTGCTCAAGAGAGTATCAGTTCGCGTTGTCAAAGAATATTCCAATACCTCGAAACCCATTTGGGGTCAGTTAAGGGAAAAAAGACTATTGAACTTGGGAGTGGCGGCGGAATATATAGTCTAATATTGGCCCAACACGGTGCTGATGTGACATTGTTAGATTATAGTGCAAAAGCCCTCAAATATGCTGAACGGAATTTAGCTGCCCTAAATCTTAATGGTCATTTGGTTCAAGGTGATGCTTTTAACCCACCTGCCTGCAATAGTTTTGACATTGCAATGTCATTTGGGACAGTGGAGCATTACCACTATCCAAAACGCTATGATATATGCAAGTCGCATCTTGATGTGGTAAAACCAGGCGGTATTGTCATCATCTCAACTCCCAACCTCGTTTTTTTGCCGCATGAAGTGCTGAAATTTGCATTACAAAAAATAGGCAAGTGGGGGTTAGGATATGAAGGCAGTTTTTCACGTAAGGAAATGTATAAGATGGCAGAACGTCTCCAAGTAATTTCCCCTATGGTGATTGGTTCATCTTTTGCTAACGATCTAAAATTCTATGCACGCCTGTATCGCTACAATATTGCCCTAACTGCTCACAAAACACCCCTTCTGAATCGCTACTTTAGCTACCCTACTATGGATCTATATTGGAATGGTATTTCTCAGAAACAACATTGGATTGATAATTACCTCGGTTTTGAAATTGTAATGCTGGGCCGCAAGCCCATGCGAGCTTAACAACATGCGTATTGTCTATACCGCGCCGAGCGCGAACATTCATGGTGGTGAGATGGTTTGCCTACGGCTCATGATTGCTGCTCGTGATAAGGGGCATACAGTATGCCTTATCGCCCCACAAACAGGCCCATTAACTGAAAGAGCAAGACAAGAAACCTTTGATGTCTTTATTTTACCCATGCAACGAACTTTTCAGCTTCATAAAGCATTTGTGTTCGCACGTTTTTTACACCAATGGCGAGCTGATCTTGTACATTGTCATGATGTCTTACCAGGTGTAATCCTCGAACGATTAGGTGCTCACATTGCCACGATACCGCTCATTGTTCATGTACATTCCCAACTATCGTTCAATAAGCGGCTAATTATCAAGCTTATCCAAAAAATGGCCTATGTTTTGACGGCAAGGCTATCGGGGCCAATTATCGCTGTTTCAGAAGATACACGCCAAGGCTTAATTGCACTAGGGTTGCCTGCTCAGAAAATTATTAGCATACCAAATGGTGTGCAGGTGAAAGAACAGGAGATAACTAGAACCCCCGAAGATATTCTTACCTTCTACAACGTTGCATTGAGTGAGAATGTCGTGGGCTGTATAGGCCGCCTCGATCCAGCAAAGGGACAGTATGATTTAATTGTGGCATTGCCCAAGATACGAGAGATTGCTGCCGATACCTGTCTTGTGTTTGTTGGTGAAGATTTACTAGGTTGTGGACGTTATTTGGATGAACTCAAAGATTTAGCTATCAAGCTCGGCTTGTCGGAATATGTCTATTTTTTAGGCTTTCAACCAAATATTCTTGAGATTCTGTCCACATTTGATCTTTTTGTGCTCCCATCTTATATAGAAGCCATGCCATTGACCATTCTTGAAGCAATGTCAGTTGCCAAACCTGTTATCGCAACCGCTGTCAATGGCATAATAGAAGTTGTAATACAAGGCGAAACGGGTTTGTTAGTTTCACCTGGTGATACATTAGCCTTAGCCGAGGCAGTCATAAAACTACTGCTTGACAAAGATAAAGCAAGGGTAATGGGTGAAGCGGGTCGTAGGCGGGTCGAAACTGAGTTCAACTTAGATATAATTCACAATAGAATATTCCTTTTATATGAGAAGGTTGTTCAAAGTAATGAGTAATATTGCGATAGATGCAACTCCACTATCGGTGAATGGTAAAGGCGTTCCGCGTTTTCTTCACCAACTCATCACTGAACTAACTAAATACCAGAGTTCCCATCGATTTACAGTTTTTGTTAACGAACTAGCTGATTTGCCCAATTTGCCGCAGTCCTCCAATTTAGCCTACTACCCCGTTCCTGTCCGCAGTGACTTGATCTGGGGGGCAATACAGCTTCCCCGTATTCTGCAAACCCAGAAAATAGACCTATTGTTCACATGCTCAGATCGTATACCCCTGTTTTATCAAGGGTTGATTTTGCTGTATCTTTTTGAACTCCCTCTTCCCCGTTTTCGGCTAGGTAGAGAATCGGCTTCCCTTTATACACGGTTTAGTACATTGATGACAGCATTATGGTTTCCCCTTTCCCTAAAAAATGCGGCTCATATTTTGGTCAGCTCTCAGGCAACTTTCAAAGCAATCACAGGTAGTTACAGGAACCTAGATAATAAAATAAGTCTAGTATATCCAGGCAGAACGGAGACATTTAATGCGGGGGATGCGACTTACGACAAAACTCTAATGCAGAAACGTTTAGGTGCACCAAACGGCTATGTGTTTCACATTTCATCCATAAATGATAAACGTGATAATACATCAACTGCCCTCCGCTCTTTTCATTCTGCCCTTCCCAGTCTTCCACACGGGATTAAGTTAGTTATTGGGGGCCAGACTGACCCAAACAGGCAGGGTTTAACTCCTATTATTCATGAATTGGGTTTAGAAAATTACCTTATATGGACGGGTTTCATCCAAAATGAAGATATGGCCGATGTGTATCGTAGTGCAGAGGTTTATCTCGATACATCACTGTATGAGGGGTTTGGATACCAAGTGATTGAGGCAATGTCTTGCGGTACCCCAGTTGTCTGTTCGGATGTTACGTCATTACCAGAGATAGTAGGAGATGCTGCGATTACAGCACATCCTAATGATATACAAGGATTCGCCAATGGAATGATTGCTATATTGTGTTCGACTGAATTCGCCATTGAACTACGGAACAAGGGGTTAGCAGAAGTGAAGCGCTTTTCGTGGCCTAGTATGGTTAATCAGCTGATTGCCAAGTGCGATAAACTACTAAGCGAGCAGCATTGATGACGCCAAGAAAATGCCAATTAATTTTCATTCTAATACTACTGTCCTTTATTCTGGCAGGATGCGTATCCAACTCTACTTTTGAGAGCGAAATATCTCAGCCATTTTGGGGCCTCACTTTACTATTTTCTGTAATATTATTAAGTTTAATTTCTTTTATAATACCAATTGAGAATCTGATTATTGTGGCTGTCGCGGTGGGCCTTTTCGCTACATCAAATTTGTTCAATGAAGAGGTTCTTTTTTATGTACGCTTTGTGCCGACGGGGATACTCACAATAAGAGTCTTTCTCTATATTGCGACCCACCAAGCAAACAGTGTTTATCTCCCAACTTTATTGTTGCAGCCCTTTGGCCTTTTATGTGTATTAGCATCAGTTTCAACTGTTTACTCCACAAGCCCGT
The DNA here is from genome assembly GCA_024434115.1 of Chloroflexota bacterium. Classification (GTDB taxonomy): domain Bacteria; phylum Chloroflexota; class Anaerolineae; order Aggregatilineales; family J027; genus CFX10. The sequence continues at coordinate 98,025 of QMIT01000006.1, read as the reverse complement.
TTATTACTTTGCAGCGTGCTATATCTATGGGATTTTCACTAATAGCGTTTGGGATTGCTCTGCCTATCTATATGATTCACATGCCTCAAAGAATTGTCAACTTGTTATTTGGGATTGAACTTATAGTTGGCGGGCTCATTCTTGCGGGTTTCTCGGGGTTGGCAGTTGATCCCGCAGCCGTGAAGGTAGGCACTTTAGATAGGTTTTCTGGTTTATTTTCCAACCCTAATGGTTTGGGCCTAATCGCAATGTTAATTTTTTTTGTTTCAATCGCTATTTGGTCTGTGCAAAAAGGAGTGAGTCGAGGCCTGAGTTTAACCATAGCTTTTATTAGCATAATTGCCATATTTTTATCTGGATCAAGAGGCTCTTTTCTTGGGTTTATTATTGGTTTAATTACTCTGTTGCTCATTGGAAATAGAGGTGAAAACAGGAATACGGGCATCACGTTGATTACTTTCATCTTATTCATAGCTTTCGTTAGTCTAGCGTTATTACCAGCGGATGTGTTTGCACGCTATGGAAGCCTAGATGATTCTGGCCGCTTAGAAATTTGGGAAAATCACCTTCTATATGGTAAGCAAGCACCGATTTTGGGATTGGGTTTCAACGCCTCTCCAGAAGCGTATAATCATTTTTTGTTAAGTAAAGGTAGACCAATCACTTTAAGTAGCCACAATTCTTATCTTCAATTATTTATTGGGGTGGGGCTTATTGGCGTAATAATTGCCTTGTGGGGTTTTTTGCGCATTATACTTAGAGGAGTACAATTCATCAGGAGTTCAAATAGTAATTTGTTTTTTAATGGCTTCTATGCTGCTTTAATTGCTGGCTTAACAAATGCCGTCCTTGAGGGTTGGTTATTCTCTTTTGGCAATGGGCCGACTGCTCTATTTTGGCTGATTTTGAGTGTACTGTGCTTATATATACAGCACCCTCAGTTGTTTCTTCCTCTTGAATATGTAAACCGACAAAGAAATATAGCATGATGTACCAGCAGAAAATTCCGGTTACTATATGGCTAAACATTCCTTCATTCCATCAGACTGATGTAATAAAGGAACTCGCTGCGAATGACCAGATTGATTTACGAGTTATATTTGCGCGAGATATGCCTTCTGATCGTCTTCAACAAGGCTGGGCGGCAAACTATGACGGGTATCCTTATCAGTTCTTATATGGAAAGACCCCTTATTTTGCCGCGATGTGCCTAGCATGGAAATATCGCAAAGAGTTTCATATTATGAGTGGTATTTGGGGAGATCCTGTTTTATTGATGGCGTTAATAATGTTGCGGGTCCTTGGTTGCCGATATGCTATACTCTCAGAAACCTCTATTGAAAATGGGTTAGGACGAGTACGCTATAAAAGCATACTCAAGAAGGTGTTAGGCAATTTGATCTTGCGACATAAAAATGCTTACGTTCTAGCGATTTCAGAGCTAGCTTCGAATTACTATAGACAATTTGGAATTGATCCCAACCAAATATATACCTATGGGTATTTTCGGACTTCTTCAGTCATTAAAAAACCTGAGCGAAGCCCTACACATGGAACCGATTTTATCTACGTTGGACAACTTATTCACAGAAAAGCTGTAGATATTTTGCTATGGGCACTAATTCCATTGATTGTCAACTTTCCTGATTTGCATCTAAGATTGATCGGCAATGGAAAAGACCTCAAAAATCTTGAAATGATAGTTGAAGAAGCAGAGTGTAAATCAAATGTAGAATTTGTTGGTACCGTAGCGGCCAGTGAAATACCGAGCTTAATAATTATGGCAGATCTGCTTATTATGCCATCACGCCACGATGGGTGGGGTGTTGCAGTAAATGAGGCATTTTCAGTGGGGGTACCAGTGATTGTTTCAGATGCTTGTGGGGCCGCTGACCTAGTGAACCATGGCCAAAACGGTTACATCTTCGTCAGTCAGAACATAGGATCATTACGGGAGTGTTTACAAAAGTTTCTTGCACAAAATGAAAGCGAACGGGAATTGATGCGCCAATCAGCGGTTGAGACGGGCGAGAAAATCTGCGCAGATGTGGTTGCTTTATATCTAGTCCAATGTATTCAACATATGCAGGGACAAATACAAGAAAAGCCGGTCCCTCCTTGGAAGAGATAAATGATTGCTAACGAGAATTACAAGGCACTCTTAAATCAACCATGTATTTTAGTCCTTGTCGAATATTACTTGCCTGGTTTTAAGGCAGGAGGCACTTTACGGACTGTGAGTAATATGGTGGAGCAACTGGGTGATGAGTTTGAGTTTTACATCATCACACGTGATCGAGATTTCACTGAGGCATCTCCTTACGCGAGTATCCAGTTTGACCAATGGAATGCGGTTGGTAAAGCAAAAGTACGATATCTAAAACCCCAAGAGATAAACCTATCGGGTCTTCGTAGACATATTCATGGTCACACATTTTATAATATCATCTATTTAAACAGCTATTTTGCTCCTTTGAGTATATATTATTTGATCTTGCGTCAATTGCGATTGCTTCCTCGAAAACCCTTTATTATAGCCCCCCGAGGTGAGTTCTCGCCGGGTGCACTGACCCTAAAGTCACGTAAGAAGCGATGGTTTATTCGGTTGGCGAAGCAGCTAAATCTTTATCAGGAGGCATTATGGCAGGCGTCAAGTGTAGAAGAGTATAACTATATTGTAGCAATGTATCCGCAAGCAAAAGTACAAGTTGCACCTGATTTGGCTGCCTATGGGCCTCATGGAAATAATGATAAAAAACCTCTCAAAATACCAGGGTCAATCAGAGTGGTTTTCCTTGCTAGAATAACCCCAGTGAAAAACTTACATTTAGCCCTAGACATACTATCAAATGTTGAAGGGCAAATTGAATTTGATATTTTTGGTCCGATAGATGACCGGATCTACTGGCAGGCTTGCCAAACTGCAATTCAGTCGCTCCCATCCAATATTAGGGTCAAGTATTTGGGCGTAATTCCACATGAAGAAGTATTCACCACATTACTACAATATCACTTATTACTTCTGCCAACGCGTGGGGAGAACTTTGGGCATGCCATTTTAGAGGCACTGAGTGCTGGATGTATAGTTCTCATTAGTAACCAAACCCCGTGGCATAACCTAGATATTAAGGGTATTGGATGGGATTTATCACTTGATAGTATCTATTCATTCCAACAGGCATTGCAACAGGTTGTCAACATGGCGGATGAAGAGTTTCAGAGGCGATCTCAAGTTGCACGTCTATTTAGCGACAAACAGATACGAGATCAGGTGGCAATCGAGGTAAACCGTAGATTATTTGCTCAATTGGTTGAGGGCCAAAAAGTATGTGCGGTATCGCTGGAGCTGTAAATATGGGTGATCAGGGCATCATACATTGTATGATTGATAGATTGGCTCACCGTGGCCCTGATGATGAAGGTATTTGGACGACTGTCACTTCATCTGGTGACTGGATTGGTCTCGGGTCTCGACGATTAGCAATCTTGGATATTACATCTGCTGGGCACATGCCTATGTCGACTATAGATGGTCAAATTACTATAGTGTTTAATGGTGAAATCTATAATCACCTTCAATTACGTGCGCAGCATCTCAACAATGGCCTTACCTTTCGTTCAACTGGAGATACCGAAACGCTTCTCTATCTTTATGAAAAATTTGGTGTAGATTGCATCAAAATGTTGAATGGGATTTTTGCATTTGCGCTTTGGGATTCAAGAAACAATCAACTGGTTTTAGCCCGAGACCACTTTGGTATCAAACCCCTATATTATTACTGCCACGACAACCACCTTGTCTTTGCCTCTGAAATCAAGGCCATTTTAGAACACTCTCAAATTAAGCGTGAGATTAGTCTTAAGGCACTTCATCAATATCTGACCTTTCTTTGGGTACCTGATCCGAATACTATTTTAGATGCAATATATAAGATAGAGGCTGGTCATTATGGGGTTTTCAAAGATGGACGACTTACTCTAAAACAATACTGGAATTTGGAGATGCCGACTGCGGATCACACATTTCCCATCCCTGAACAAGAACTTGCAGCAGAAATACGTAAAAGATTTATCCAGACCGTCCAAAGTCAGATGCTCAGTGATGTGCCTCTAGGTGCTTTTTTAAGTGCTGGCCTAGATTCGAGTAGTATTGTCGCAAGTATGGCGCTTATTAGCCCTGATCCTATTCGTACCTACACAATTGCATTTCCTTCCAAATATCGCCTTGGCGGGGTTACCCTTGATGATACAGCTGTTGCACGTCGCACTGCTGAAAGATATGGTTGCCAACATACTGAAATTGTAGTTGAACCTGATGTGGTTAATTTGCTGCCTAAACTGTTATGGCATATGGATGAACCCACCGCAGACCCGGCCCTAATCACCGCATATCTTGTTAATCAGGAAGCACGCAAAACCGTGACTGTGCTTTTATCGGGGGTAGGAGGGGATGAACTATTCGCTGGGTATCGCAAATATCAGGCGCATTATCTGGCTCAGAAATATCAGCGCATTCCTAGGTTATTGATTAATAGATTTATTGAGCCTTTTGTTCGCTCATTGCCGACTTTTAAATATACCTTCTTACATAACTACGTCCGACTAGCGAAGAAAATGATTCGTAGTGGATCTTTACCTCGTCACGAACGGTTCTTGATGGATAGTGTTTATATGACACAGGCTCAAAAGGAATCTCTTTATTCCCAAAAAATTGAAGATCAACTGGATGGTAGTGATCCATTCTTGAACCACTGGCATTACTATCATCAGGTTTCCCACGCCGATTTTCTTAATCAAATGTTATATGTGGATTGTAAGACCTTCATGGTTAGCCTTAACTTGAACTACAATGACAAAATGAGTATGGCATCCTCTATTGAGGTGCGCCTGCCTTTTCTAGATTGGGAATTTGCGCAGTGGCTAGCATGGAATGTCCCACCGAGCCTAAAACTGAAGCATGGTGTTACTAAACACATTTTCCGAGAAGCCATGCGCCCTATACTCCCAAAGGAAGTGCTTAACCAAAAAAAGGCTGGGTTTGGTGCGCCAGTGGCTTACTGGATTACACACGACCTAAAAGACATGGTGAGAGACATCTTGAGTTTTGATCGAATAAGGACTCGGGGATTTTTTGACGAAACGGCAGTGCAAGAGTTAATTGATCAACATATGCGAGGGCGTGAAGACTGGTCTCTGCAAATCTGGCAACTCTTGACCTTTGAACTGTGGCATCAGCAATTCCTAGATTGACATGTTGCATAATGATTATAGTTCTTACAATAAGAATTAGGGGAATAAATGCCAATCGTGCATATTCATTCGTGCAGGCAACAACGTAAGGGTAGTAGGCGTATTTCTTTGGAATTGGTTTTAGCATGAACGCTGATTATCGTGAATGGATCTAACTCTAATTTGAATATTTAACCAAATATAACTATTATATTGAATATATACTTAAAACAGTGAGTATATATGAGGCTTATGAGTTTGTTTGCTTCTGAGTGCGCATAATCGGATAAATCAGATACCAAATACACCTAATGCAGTTAATCATCATCTTCGTGTCTATCACACCATCTGGAAAGCACCGGCATTCATGTATTTACTCTTAACAATGCACGGCCTGTGTTTACGCCGTAGAAATTATAGCCTGTCCATTAATTCAATACCTTCGCCAAAAGATGAGGGGGGTAGGGCTTTTGAGGTAGAGTTGTTGTCGACGAAACCAAATGACTCAAACCAAGCAAAAGCCCATGAACGAGATTGTAGCATTGTTACGCTATCTGACCTCGTATGTGTCGAAAACCACAATGCGACACATGCAACAAATCGGACTCGCCATGCTGTGTATCCCGGATCGGGTCACGATTCTGAGCATCGCCCGGTGGACAGAAGGCGGGGGTAGTTATCGAACGGTGCAGCGTTGGTACATACCCCGTTGGATTGTGCAACACTGTTGTGGACCATCATCCAAATCCATTTACTCAAACCAGAAGGGGAATATCTGTTGGCCGGTGATGAGGTCGTGATTAGCAAAGCAGGCAAGGCGACGCATGGGCGAGGGCGCTTCTATTCGAGTTTGGCACAACGCCCCATCAACAGCGTGTCGTTGATTGATGTCCAGCAACGGCGCTCGTATCCGCTGCAAATTGAACAACGGGAGTCGCCTATTTTGGTGGACAAGCCGCTGACCCCGCCGATCCGACGCCAACGCGGACGACCAACAGGCAGCAAAAACCATGTCGAGTCCGTCCCCGCCTTGACGCCTGACTTGACCTTACTCCAGCGTATGGTGACTGCGATTACGGCACGCCTTGCCCCCTTGACCGTCCAATATATGGTCTTGGATGGTCATTTTGGCAATTATCCTGCCACGTATGCAGTCCGGTCAAGTGGCTTGCAGATCATCTCCAAACTGCATCTCGATGCCATGCTGTATTGGCCCTACACCGGTCCCAAACCACCCCGCGGCCCCATGCCCCGTTACGGTCACAAACTCGACTACACCCACTTGCCGCCCGAAACACTGCGCCACACGGTCATGGAGGGTCTGTATCGGATCGATACCTACCAAGTGACCGCTTTTCACAAGGCGTTTTCCGATGCGCTCAACGTCGTCGTCGTGGTCAAAACCCATCTCAAAACAGGCCAACACGCTTATATCGTCCTGTTCAGCTCTTATCTTGACTTGACCGCTCACCAAATCGCTACCTACTACAGCCTGCGTTTTCAGATCGAGTTCAATTTCCGGGACGCCAAGCAATACTGGGGCTTGGATGACTTCATGAATGTCCAATTGGTGCCGGTCACCAATGCCGTGAATCTAGCCTTCTTCATAGTCAACTTGTCGGCGGTCATGCTCAAACCCTATCGGCACGACCAACCTGATTTCAGTGTCCTTGATCTCAGAGGGCAGTTTCGCGCCCGGCGCTATCTGGAGGCAACAATCAAAATGCTTCCCGATTCCGCCCGCTCACGATTTAGTTTCGGGCATCTGGCGACGCCTGACCTCTCTGGGTGGTATTCGCCTTCGTCACCTTGACCGTTTCGCCCCTTAGTTGGCGAAGGTATTGTTAATTAAAACATTTTTTCAGCATAGAGATCTATTGCTAATAATTGAATCAAGGAAATAGGAATCAAAGGTTGAAACAAATCATCCAATCTTTTAAAACAGGTGAGTTGACAATACAGGAAGTGCCACCACCAATCCTTCGCCCACAGGGAGTACTAGTCCGTAACGCAGTAAGTCTTGTTTCTGTGGGGACTGAGCGTATGGTCGTAGATTTTGCTAAAAAAAACCTGCTTCAAAAGGCACAAGATCGACCTGATTTGGTACGCCAAGTGATTGATAAAGCTCGGCGCGAAGGCGTTGTTAACACTATTGAAGGCGTCCGCAATCGCTTAGACCAGCCGCTTGCTCTCGGCTATAGTACTGCTGGCATCGTCGTTGATGTTGGTTCCCAAACCGCAGATTTTAAAATAGGCGACCATGTTGCGTGTGCCGGCAGCGGTTATGCTAGCCATGCAGAGATGATATATGTACCGCGCACGATGGCCGTCAAAATGCCGGATGGAGTTTCATTCGAGGCGGGTGCATTTGCTACAGTAGGCGCAATTGCCTTACAAGGCATTCGCCAATCTGAATCTGTCATGGGTCACAATGTTGCCGTGATTGGCTTAGGGTTATTGGGGCAACTTTCTGTGCAAATGCTAAAAGCATCTGGATGTTGGGTTATGGGCATTGACGTCGACCCGACACGAGTTAATCTTGCCCTACAATGTGGTGCGGATAGTGCCTGTCTGAATGGCGATGCTATGGCCCGAGCCATATCATTTACCCGGGGTCGAGGTTTCGATACGGTGTTAATAACAGCAGCCACGTCTAGCAATGAGCTTGTGGAAATAGCTGGTACAATCGCTCGAGATCGTGCGATTATTGTTGCTGTTGGTGTGATTAGTATGAAGCTGCCACGCAAGATGTATTACGAGAAAGAGCTAGATTTTCGTCTTAGTAGGTCGTATGGCCCTGGTCGTTATGACTCGGAATACGAGGAGAAGGGCCACGATTATCCATATAGCTATGTTCGTTGGACTCAACAGCGCAACATGGAAGCTGTTATTCAATTAGCTGCATCAGGCGCAATTAATTTCAACCTTCTTATTACACACCGTTTTCCGGTAGAAGAAGCTGAATTGGCTTATGATGTGATTACTGGCAAGACGCAGGAAGATTTTCTTGGTGTGTTGCTTACCTATGATGCCGAAAAGTCGTTATCACCAAAAATCATTCTCAAACCAACCGATGAATCATATTCGCAGCAGAGTGTTATCCGAGTTGGCGTGTTAGGGGCAGGTAATTTTGCTAATGCTACTTTATTGCCTGGAATGAGAGACATTGAAGGTTTAAACTTGGTCGGTATCATGTCTGGTTTTGGGATGACAGCACGGGCAACCGGAGAGCGTTTCGGTTTTCAATATTGCACCTCTGATTTTACAGAACTTCTCAGTGATCAAAACATTGACTGGTTGGTGATAGCAACCCGTCACAATCTCCACAAAGAACAAGCCATTTCAGCCATGTCTGCTCATAAGCATGTATTTGTGGAAAAACCATTGGCTCTTAACGAGGATGATTTGGTCAAGATCATTCGTATGCAGCGGGCTACAGGTCAACGCTTGATGGTGGGTTTCAATAGACGTTTTGCTCAAATGGTTGAAACAATGCAGCATTTTCTGAAGGATCACAACCGTCCGTTAATTGCTTCCTATCGAATTAATGCTGGCCCAATCCCTAGTAATCATTGGATACAAGACCCTGAAATTGGTGGAGGTCGTATAATTGGAGAAGCATGTCATTTTATCGACTTGTTGCAATTTCTCATAGGCGCCATACCCACGAGTGTTACAACATATGCTGTGGTAGAACAGCGGGGTATGGTCAGCGATGAGGTGGTTATAGTCTTGACTTTTGCCGATGGTTCAATTGGTAATGTAATTTATGCTGCCGGTGGAGACAAAGCATTTAGCAAAGAGCGTATTGAGATTATTGGGGATGGTCGAGTTGCTATCTTGGATGACTATCGCCAATTGGAACTGGCACATAATGGGAAACGCAAGCGATATAAAGAACGCCTTCGCCCTAATAAAGGACATCGCCAAACGTGGATAAGCCTTGTTGAAGCAGTAAAGTTGGGAAAGCCGACTCCTGTTTCAATTGAAGAAATCGTTTCTTCACATTTAGCGACCTTTGCGGCGGTGAATAGTCTAAGACAGGGTATGCCTATATTTGTTGATATAGAAGCGTTCTGGGATAGAGTGAACGGGAACGAGTAGGAGAGGCAGGGGGAATGCTTCTCTGCTATCCTTTATCATTTAACATAAGCTAGAGGATTCATGTTACACATCTTACACGTAGTTGGCGCACGTCCAAACTTCATGAAGGTCGCCCCCGTCATTAAGGCATTGACAGAGACGGGGAAATTTAGGCAGACGCTAATACATACAGGCCAGCACTATAACGAGAATATGTCTGATATATTTTTTGCTCAGCTTGGCATTCCAGCACCAGACATTAACCTCGCGGTGGGTTCTGGGTCACATGCTATCCAAACAGCGCAAATCATGACCCGTTTTGAAGAAGTCGTCAATTCTAGACAACCTGATCGTGTATTAGTCTACGGCGATGTAAACTCCACCGTTGCAACAGCTTTGGTTTGCGCCAAGTTATTTATACCCGTAGATCACGTTGAAGCGGGACTGCGCTCTCGAGATCGCACGATGCCTGAAGAAATCAACCGATTGGTGACAGACCAGCTCGCTAGTCTTCTGTTTACTCCATCGCAGGATGGCGATGAAAATCTTTTGCGGGAAGGTGTAGAGGCCAAACGTATTCACTTCGTTGGAAATGTTATGATAGATACCCTTGTTAATATGCTGCCAAACTTGGACAGCCTGAGGCTTTACAACAGACCCTTAAAATATGCATTAGTAACACTACATCGCCCATCTAATGTAGATGACCTTATAACGCTCACTAACATAATGCACGCACTGACAGATATAAGCCGAGCTATTCCAGTGATATTTCCGATGCATCCGCGCACTCGCAAGCGATTAGATGACTTCAATATTGTTTTTCCGAAAGGCAATCGCTTTCAGGTTTGGGAGCCTATTGGCTATCTAGAATTTCTTGCTCTACAGAAAGATGCGACGCTAGTCATTACCGATTCAGGGGGCATACAAGAAGAAACCAGCTATATGCAGGTGCCGTGTTTGACCCTTCGTGAAAACACAGAGCGACCCGTTACAGTTACATATGGAACGAATATATTGGTCGGTAAAAATACTAAGCACTTACTTGAAGAAGTACATAAGATCCTTAATAAGGAGGGAAAAACAGGAGTCATTCCGCCATTATGGGATGGTAAGGCTAGTGAGAGGATTGCGAAAATCTTGGTTGAACAATTACTATGAACAAGACTCGTGCGTTATGCCAATTAACACGATATTTTGGCTTACGTTGGATCATTTTTCGGTTGGTTTATAGCCTTAAATTGCGTTCGGGGTGGTTACGACGAAGCCTATCTGCTTTTGAATGGTCAGATCGCCCATTATCGTATTGGTTGCGATCTGACGTGCCTGCTACCCCTAATGCCTATATTGCGTGGCGTCGGCAATATGGGGGACAATTTTTCTTTAAAACTGAATTTAAAGACTATGCTCCATTTATATCTAATTCTACTATTAATATGGCGGATAAAATTCTTGCAGGATACTGGCTTTATTTTGGAAATATTTTTCTTGATATAGGAATGCCACCAAACTGGCATGTTAATCCTCTTACTAAGCAAACACTTCCTACTGATTGTCACTGGACTAAAATTCCAGATTTCAATTCCGGTGACATCAAATATATCTGGGAAGCAAACCGCTTTAGCGTAGTATATATTCTTGTAAGGGCTTATGCTGCATCTCAGGATTCAAAATATGCCATTGCATTCTGGCAGTTAGTTGATGATTGGGCTATCCAAAACCCACCTCAACTCGGCGCAAATTGGAAATGTGGTCAAGAGGCTACATTTCGAGTAATGGCTTGGTGTTTCGGGTTACACGCATTTTTTGATCACGCTAGACCTGAGCAGATCATGCGTTTGGTTACTGTTATTGCTGCACATGGGGCGCGTATCGAAGGCAACATTGCGTATGCGCGTTCACAAAACAACAATCACGGGGTAAGTGAAGGAGTTGGATTGTGGACGATTGGAGTTTTGTTTACTGAACTCCAATGCGCTAAACATTGGGCTATGATGGGTAAACAGGTTGTCGATGAAGAGATTCGCAAACAGGTTTATGAGGATGGTACGTATGCCCAATATTCTCCTAATTACCAGCGGGTGATGCTGCATGGCGCAATATGGGCATTACGCTTGGGTGAATTAAACGATAATCGCTTTTCAGACGACATCTACAGAAAAGTTGAGCAATCTGCAGATTTTCTGTTTCAATTACTTGATCATGGGTCTGGCCATGTTCCAAACCATGGTTTTAACGATAGTGCATTAATATTGCCCTTGAATGATGCGGACATAAATGATTTTCGTCCAGTTATACAAACAGCGCATTATCTTATCCATAGACAGCGTATTTTTGCTGGTTTTGATGAGGATATTTATTGGCTGTTTGGGCCTGAATCAATAGGTAGCCCAATATTACAGGATATCCTACAGTCACGCAATTTATCTGCACAGATTGGAGGCTATTATACGCTCCGAGGTGAAGATAGTTGGTTGATGGTTCGCTGTGCCTCTTACCAAGCCCGACCCCATCACGCCGATCAACTTCATGTTGATTTTTGGTGGCGGAATATCAATATTTGTTCCGACGCTGGCACTTATCTATATAACGGTGGTACACATTGGCAAAATGGCCTAAGGATAACATCTGTTCATAATACAGTAAGTGTAGATAATATTAGCCAAATGACTCCATATAATCGCTTTCTTTGGCTAGATTGGTCACACGGCTGTGTAAACTACCATGACAATAACTATTGGGAAGGATCACAAGACGGTTATATTCGCTTGAAAAGGCCCGTTACACATCGTCGTGGTATACTCCGCCATGAAGATGTGTGGATTATTGTAGACGAATTAACTAGCAACGGACCACATACTTATCGCCTTCACTGGTTAATCCCAGATATGCCCTATAAAATAATACATAATCAAATTGCGTTACACACAGATGCGGGACCATTTTATATGTATTGCTCTGATTCAATTGAATTGGAGCGTGCACAAGAAAGCGGAGTGCAGGGATGGCGTTCGCAGTATTATGGCCAAAAAGAACCTGCACTATCACTTTATGTCACTAAATATCAAGAACATTCCACTTTCTTTTGGACAATTTTGACTGCAAAGCCTGTGGATATCAAACAACACTATCCCGCAGAAATACTTATAAATGATATTCCGATTCGATTTGGCAAGAATCGACTTATCGAAGCTGAGGCATTATGAGGCATATTTTGCTGATTCATCAGGCATTTGTATCCCCGAAACAGGCCGGCGGAACACGTCATTACGAGTTCGCTCGCTTATTAGCGCCAGATGGGCAATATCGTTTTACCATTATTGCAAGTACACTGAGTTATTTAACGGGCCAGCAATCTCAACCGAGTGACGATAGTGACTTAGAACGTAATATTGTTGTCATCCGAGCATACACTCTACCTGTATCGCATCGTAGTTTTGTGTGGCGGGTGATTGCTTTTTTCAGTTTTATGGTGACAGCAGTATGGTCTTCGAGGAGAGCAAAGCAAATTGACGTTGTAATGGGCACAACTCCCCCGATTTTCCAATCAGTTTCAGCATGGTTTATCGCTTTTGTTCGCCGAAAGCCTTTTTTGCTTGAAGTGCGTGATCTTTGGCCTGAATTTGCTATTGATATGGGAGTACTGAAAAATCCCATACTGATTAGATTATCACGCTTGTTGGAAAACTTCCTCTATCGTCGTGCTGATCATATTCTTGTAAACTCTCCGGCTTATTATGATTATATGCTAACGCGTGGTATTGCGAAAAGTAAAGTGACACTTATCCCAAATGGGGTGGACGCTGGGGTGTTTAACTTAGATTCCGATGGCCAAGCAGTACGTGAATGGTTAGGCTTAGGTCAAAAATTTATTGTTATATATGCTGGGGCTTTAGGTATGGCAAATGATATTGATGTAATCCTAAAAGCAGCAAACCATCTCTGTGAACACCAAGATATTCATTTCTTGCTGGTTGGAGATGGTAAGGAGCGGAGTAATTTGGAGGCAAAGGCAAAGCAGCAAAACTTAAAGAATGTCACGTTCACGGGTGCTCTTCCCAAGAACGAAATGCCGGTGGTCTTAGCAGCCTCTAATATATGTACCGCAACGCTTCTCAACATCCCGATGTTCCGCACTACTTATCCAAACAAGGTTTTTGATTACATGGCAGCGAGTCGCCCTGTCATTCTTGCAATTGATGGGGTTATTAGAGATGTAGTCGAGAGCTCTAAAGGTGGTATATTTGTTGAACCGGGTAATGATCGTGCATTGGCAGACGCAATAATGGCTTTATACAATGATCCTGCCAAAGTAAAGGAAATGGGTCAAAATGGCCGAGACTATGTTATGCGGAACTTTAATCGGCAGACCCATGCCAAGGAATTTGCATTGCTTATTGACAAGATTATAAAGAGGATATAATTCTAAGGTGTATCAATCCTTTGTAAAGTATCAGGTTGATTTTATCCTTGCAATAGTTGGATTCATTATTTTATCACCTGTTATATTAATCTTAATGATATTCGTATATTGGCAATTAGGTTCACCGGTTTTCTTTTGTCAGTTACGTCCCGGCTTAGACGGTAAACCCTTTACTCTCTATAAATTCCGGACCATGACTAATGCATATTCAGCAGATGGACAGTTATTACCCGATGCCGAACGGTTGACATCCTTAGGCCGTTTCCTTCGTTTGACTAGTCTCGATGAACTACCAGAAATATTCAATGTCTTGAGGGGAGATATGAGTATTGTGGGGCCGCGCCCTCTGTTAATGCATTACCTAGACTTATATACACCTGAACAAGCACGGCGGCATGAAGTGAGACCCGGAATTACGGGGTGGGCGCAGATTAATGGACGGAATACAATCACATGGGAAGAGAAGTTTGCACACGATGTGTGGTATGTTGATCATTGTGGGTTTTGGTTAGATGCAAAAATCATTTTATTGACTATTTGGTTGGTCCTACGACGAAGGGGTATCAACGAGGAGGGCCAAGCAACTGTAGTATATTTTCGAGGAAATACCAAAAAGGATGAATGAGCCTTGCCGAATCCGAAAGTCGTCTTTGCAGGGGATCGAGATATTAGTGTTTGGGTATTGAAATATTTGCTAGAGCAGAACATACGTCCTCGAGTGCTCTGGCTATCAGAACCTGACCATGCCAGCCACTTAAGTGAACTTCGTAATCTTTGCAATTATTTAGATGAGAATACTATTTTTGTTGGTAGAGCATTCCGTGAAGAATCAGCACAAGAATTTCTCATGGCTTTAGAATTAGATTATATTATTTGTATACATTTCCCTTATGTTATTCCTAAATCTATTCTTGATATTCCAAGATACGGCGTTTTAAATTTACATCCTGCCTACTTGCCTTATAATCGTGGTTGGCATACCCCTAGTTGGGCACTCCTCGACCAGACTCCCATTGGGGCAACTCTTCATTTTATGGATGCCGGTATTGACTCGGGAGATGTCGTTTACCAAAGACAATTATTGCCTAGTTCTGGCGATACCGCACATAGTCTTTACTCCAAGTTAAAACATCTGGAATTTGAAGTGTTCAAGGAAATATGGCCTTCGATAGCCGTGGGAAATTATCAGAGAATTCCTCAAAGACACGAAGAGGGCACAGTTCATAAGCGTGCAGAGCTTTTTTCACCAAAAGTACAGGAAATAGAGTTAGATACGCTACAAACACCTCGTGAATTGTTACGTAAACTGCGGGCGTTAACAACAAATTCTGTAGATGAAGCAGCCTATTTTCGCGAAGGAGAAAAGACATATCGTATTCAAGTAACTATAACTGAGGATTAGACTATTGTCAGGTAGCTATCGGAGAGGATGTCTTCCTGTTATATTGGCTGTCATTAGGTTGTTGCTTTTCATGCTATTGTCACATCCCCTTTGGCTACCCAAAGCCTATTATTATCTTGATGTTAGCGAATCGCCAGTGCCAGCGGACGTCATTATTGTCTTGGGTGGCGGCGATGGTCAGCGCGAAACTTTTGCGTCTGAACTTTATAAGCAAGGATATGCGCCACGGATATTGGTCAGTGGAGACGGCAGCAGTATGGCTTACGCAATCGAAGTCATTACCGAGCAAGGTATTCCGAGAAGCACTCTTGTTATCAATGATCAGGCGACCAGCACCTACAATGAGGCTCAACAGGTACTTAAGCTTCTTCTACAAATGGATGTCGAATCTGTACTTATTATCACAGATAAATTTCACACCCGACGGGCGCTAGCAACCTATTGTCATGTATTTCGTAGTTCGGATATTGACCTAACGATTAGCGCTCCGGATGATGGAATCGATGGCTCCGTCTGGTGGAGATCCAAGTATCGTAAGCAGATTGCTGTTGAATACATCAAAATGCCGTATTATTGGCTTAATTATGGCATTTGGTCTGGTTGACATAGAGAACCTTCATATAATCCGATTTCCAGTATCAAACTAAAGGCAATGCCTATATGAACTTTTCAAGCATATCCAACAAGAAAATTCTCGGACAGATAATGCGTTTCCCACTTCGCTACATTCCGCCAAATGTTGTCTTACCGGTACTTCAAGGCAAATTAAGGGGATATAGATGGATTGCTGGTTCCAGTAATCATGGTTGTTGGTTAGGCAGTTACGAATTTGAAAAACAAAGAATCATAGGACAAATGGTAAAACAAGGAACGGTTGCCTATGATGTCGGTGCCCATGTCGGCTTCTACACGTTGCTTTTTTCTAGGCTAACTGGACCCACAGGAAAAGTCTTTGCCTTTGAGCCATTCCCCTTGAATATTGCTTATCTGCGCCATCATATCGCTTTGAATCACCTGCCAAATGTCGAAGTTATGGAATATGCTGTCTCCAATTCATCGGGCATAACCTCATTTTTGGAAGGACTGAATAGCTCGATGGGGCATATTGATGCGGATGGTAACCTGAATGTGCTACAGGTAACGCTGGATGAACTAGTCAAAAGTCGATCTGTTATTCCCCCTCATTATATTAAAATGGACATAGAGGGTGGTGAGTACAAGGCTCTACTTGGAGCAGAAGCCATGTTGCGAGCATACCATCCCATAATATTTTTAGCGACACATGGAAAAGAGATTCATCAAAATTGCTGTGATTTCTTGATCGGACTTGGATACATACTCAAACCTATCACTGGCGACAATTTACAGACAACTAATGAAATTATGGCTTTATAATAGTTTCCTATAAACCACACTTTCTTTTACCAGTCAGAAACACAGGATAGTACAATAATATAATCATAAAAGGGTATTATCAGGATGATTGAGCGAATTTATCTTTCTCCTCCTCATATGTCTGGTGAGGAGCTAACTCTAATTCAACAAGCATTTGCTGATAACTGGATCGCCCCAGCGGGCCCACACTTGGCGGCATTTGAGCAGAAATTTTGTGAGTACATAAACACAAAATACGCTGTCGCTTTATCGTCCGGAACTGCTGCCATTCACTTAGCTTTATTGACTATGGGTATTCAACCCCGAGATGAGGTTTTTGTCTCTACGTTAACATTTGCCGGGAGTGTCAACCCTATCATATATATGGGGGCGAAGCCAGTATTTATTGATAGCGAACCACTCTCATGGAATATGGATCCATCCCTTCTTGAGGATGCTCTCAAGTTTCGTGCTCAAAAAGGCTCTCTACCCAAGGCTGTGATTCCTGTTCATCTCTATGGTCAATCGGCAGACATGGACAGGATTATGGCAATTTGTGACGAGTATGGTGTCCCTGTCATTGAGGATGCCGCTGAAGCCATAGGCACTCTCTATCATAACCGTCGTCCCGGCACGATGGGTAAATTGGGCGCTTTTTCTTTCAATGGAAACAAGATCATCACCACATCTGGGGGTGGAATGTTGGTTTCAGATAATAAGGCACTTATTGACCATGCTCGTAAGCTCTCTAATCAATCACGCGAGCCTGTGCCGCACTATGAGCATGTGGAAATCGGCTACAATTACCGTATGAGTAATGTATTGGCAGCTATTGGTCTTGGTCAGTTGAGCGCAATTGAAAAAAGAGTACAGCGCAAACGTGAAATCTATGAGTATTACCGAACCCATCTCAGCACAGTACCTGGACTCACCTTTGTTGATGAAATGCCCTATGGACGACATACACGGTGGTTGACGGTTATGCTTGTGGATGCCAAGCAATTTGGCTCGGACCGTGAACAAATCCGTTTGAAGCTGGAAGAACATAATATTGAGTCTCGACCTCTATGGAAACCCATGCATCTCCAGCCTGTTTTTAAAGACTATGAGTCTATCGGCGGCAAAGTTGCTGAATCTCTGTTCGATCAGGGTCTGTGTTTGCCTTCCGGTACAGCATTGACCGATGAGCAACTCTGCCAAGTTGTTTCAATTATTTGCGGGATGAGCCACCATTAACTTTTTTGTATAAGGAAAAATGGGATCATTTTGTGGAAATTTTGAATCCATAGGGTTCGTCTTTTCGACTTACACCAAAGTTTTCTAAATGCAGGATTTACTGTGTCCGAGAATTCAGCTTGCCTCATCGCACTACTCTGACGGTGTGGCGTGCGTAGCACGGTACACCGTGCACCCCGAACGCAGTGAGGGCCAGCTTTTAGCTGGCTCGCGACAACGGCCTGCTCGACCTCACCGGAGGTGCAGTCGAGGGCGTTGTTGCGCGAGTCGCAGTCGCGGCTCGGGGGCTCACGGCGAGGTGAGCCAATTGGCGACTCGGTACGCCTTCTTCTATACCGCCTATTCAACATTGATCTGCTACCGGGAAGGATATACTTACAAATCCAGCGATAGGCCATCGTACTTGGGGGATTCTGCTTGGCGGTATTTTTCAGCAAGTTCCATGCTGTATTCCATCAAACCACGAATATCTAAATCGGGCTTTATTGCCAGTATCTCGTGAAAATGGGTGGTGATGGCGGTTGCCTGTTCAGGAGTGAGATGATCTATTGGGGCGAGAAATTCCTGTTGTTCCCCTATTTCTGGTTCTTCCCAGCGGCAGATGAATCCCACCCGCTGTTTCTCGGTGAGCAGGTCTTCTTGTACACCGATCCACACCTGTAATTGAATGTCGTCTGCCATTGATAGAACGGCGTCAGGTGGGGTAGTTGGGATAATGAGAGGAATTGTTTCTGATGATGCTTCTATCTCAGGCTCGTTTGATGGTTGCCGCTCGGCCATGAGTGCATCATAACGCTGTTCCCAATCAAGGCCTACATAACGCTGCATCAAAATATCCATTTGCTGTTGTGCAGCTTCATGTAACATCTCGATGTGATTCTCTTTTTTGTAGCGATTCATGTAAAGGGGCAGGCGTGACCCATCGGCCCAACTGTGATACGTCCCCGGCAAAATGATATGGGAATGAGGGTTGTCGCGGTGGTCGCCTGTTTCACGCCGATGGATGGCATAGGCATATTCCGGCACCTCCATTTCCCGTGCCTCGAAAAACTGCTCAAGGGTCGTCTCGGTCAACTCGCGGATAAATTGCTCACGTTTCTTCTCTGGGACAAAGGCGATCAAATCTGGATTGGGATTGATGACCCATGTGAAGGCCTGCACATGCTCGGATTTGTATTCCTCACAATTAGCGGCAATGGTCTGGAAATTGCTGCCTAACCCTCGATCTACCCAACGCTCCAACCCTCGACGTTGGGGAATATGTCCATCGCGGTCATCCCGATACTGAACATAACGGAGCAGCCCTTTGAGTTGAGCTGCCCCCTTCCCTTTCGGTGATTGATATTTCACATTCGCCACGACACTGAGTTTACGATCCATAGCACTCTATTTGGGTCGTGGTGTGACCCGTTCAATCACCGGCTGCAATGCCCGCCCTAAGCGGATAATCAACTCGCGTTCCTCTTGGATTTGTCGCTGGATGGCCTGTACCTGCTGGATGAGGGCGGTTACCTGCACGGCGAGGTCATTGATTTGGCCTTCCAATGATTTGGTGATCTGTTTGCGGGAGCCGCGTGCATCGGGCTGCTCATCTAAATACAAGCGAATGGCCTCGCGGATAAGATCAGACTTTCCGACGGGTTTGCCTTTGCGAGTACGGCTGATGGCGATGTCTTCCAGCAAGTCATCCATCGCGGGGGTGATGCCAACACTCAAGCGCTCAGTGAATTTGGCATGGCTCATTCGACGAACTCCCCTGAACGAATTCGTGCCGCTAGATCGCGTTTCAAGGCACGAGTCGGGCGAAAACGAAAATAACTACGGGTGACCATCCCACCGGGTTGATCCGCTTGCTCCATCAACTGCTTGGCAAGACCACTGGCTTCGATCTGTTGTAGCTGAATATACAGATTGCCTAATCCCCGAATATGAACATTCCCTTCCGGGCGCAATAATTCCTCGCGCCACACCTCCACCAAGACCTCCATGATTTCTGCGACATCACGGCGACTAAACCGATAGAGACGACGGGCCACAGCATCAATGGACTGTTGATGATTCATTGTGCGGCCCTCGATTCCTGCCCGATTTTATTCTGAGTGGGGTGGGGCAGTTGCGAATCCTGTGAGGATTCTCCGGCGGCAGGTTGCGATTCTGTGGCGTGTCGTTCGGCTTCGAGTTGCTCCTCTTCGGCAACGGCGGCCAAACATTTCCAAATGGCTAAGACGCGGCGGAGGACTTGTCGGGCGGTATCTTCGTTGTTTTGCATGATCTTGGCTCCTTCTCTATTGGTTGCGTAATTCGATATAAACCCCCTTAAAGAAAAGGTTCTAAGGCGAAAAAATCACTTCGATAGTATCTATTGCATTAGATTGCGTATTTCGTAATACGTTGACACATAGTATAGAATATGTTATAAAGAGTGTCAAATGACATCAAAAAAGGATGGTTCACTCGATGGATCAATCAATTGAAAAAACGCTGGGTGGATTTTTACGCCGAACGTTAGACACTCAACAAATCAGCAACAATATCCTTGCCCAGTCTACGGGAATCGCCGAAGGTACGGTTCGTAATCTATTGAGATATGGCATTGATGCGGATGCCCCTGCTCCCCATCCCCATACATTGCGGGCCGTTGCCGAGTTTTTGCACCTTAACCCCACTCACCTTTTTCGATTGGCGGGCTATATCACCGACGAGGATGTTTTGAGCAATCTCAGCCCTATTGGAGAGTATGTTGGCCAGCGATTTGATAAGTTGCAACCAGATCAGCAAAAAATGGTGCTCGATATTTTGGGGACACTCGAAAAATCTAGCGGACTGCCGAGCTACGGGGCGGTGATTTTGGACTACATCGCGGCGGGCAAGACGCTGCGGCAACGGCATCTGACGCGCCTAGAGTGGCTAGATTTGAAAATTTCCGATCTATTGGGCATTCGTACCGATCAACTCATGCTCAACGGTATTCAGCGCCGCCTGCAAGATTTATTTCCCAACGAGGCCTTTACCCCTGCTGACATCCAAAAAGTGGCAGACCATCCGGTGGCGATGGCAATTATGAGTGTTTTGCTGCCCCGAAAGGATTTACCACGCGGATTGGATAAGTTGTACTACCTGACGTGGTTTGACCAAGACCGGGAAATTCCATCGGCCACCCGCGACGCCATTATAGAAACGTGGGAGGCCCTGCAACGGGCTGCCCAAGTAGGTTAACTTCTTCAAAAAACGACTGCTCAAAAAAATGCGTTAGTATCTTGTCCACGTCCGGCATATATCGCAATGAGGTCACGATGGCACGTAAGAAGAAACTGCGCCTTACCCTTACCCCCGGTTGGGCTTTATATCTCCGTACTAGCGATGAAGAGGCACAAGCACCTGAGAGATCACAAGCCAGTCAGCGGCGCATGATTCATGAGCAGTTATGCACCAATTCGGATGTGCCGATTGTGGCGGAATATGCCGATACCTTTAGTGGGCGGGCAACTGACCGACGGAGCTATCAACAATTAATGGCGGATGCCCGTTTGGGTAAGTTTTCGCATGTCGGGGTGGCCTTTGTAGATCGGTTTGGACGGAATGATGTGGAGGGGATTCGGGCGTTTGATGAACTGATTAACCTCGGCATCGTCGTTCGTATTGCCACCTATCCCAGTCTTGACCCCGCCACGCCAGATGGTCGCATGATTGTCGGTGTATTGTTCTCCGTTGCCCGTTATGAGTCTTTGCGGATTGGTCAGCGGTCACGTGAGGGTATGTATACCAAACTGCTTGAAGGTGGATGGAGTGGGCGAGCGCCCGACGGCTATCTCAATTGTGAGATGAAAACCAATATGGTCAGTGCCGCCGATAAACTCAAAAACGCCCGCTATAAACGCTGGATCGAAATTGACCCACAGCAAGCCCCGGTTTGGCGTTATGCGTGGGATTTATTGCTTGAAGATCGGTACTCGCTCGAAGAAATCTGCGAAATTCTGCATTCCAAAGGTTTTAAACTCCGCAGTGGCGCATCCTTTGTCACCGTAGGGTCGAGCGGCTTACGGCGCTGTAATGCTGGCTCGGTATCACGGATATTTCACAATTGGTTTTACGCCGGATGGGTGGTGTCTGATAGTGAATTGGGGGTTATTCCGCCCAAAACCATTCGCGGACATTGGGAGCCGATTGTCAGTACTGAAGAATTTGAGGTTGGGCTGGCTATTTTGCAGCGTCGCAACCAGCAGCGGGTTCATCAACGCAAGCATTTCTATTTGCTGCAAGGCTTGATTTATCTAAAGATGCCCAGTGGACGAATTGCCAAATTAAGCTGCGCCATGCCCAATGCCAATCGCGCTCGTGGTGGGGTGAAATATTATTGCCTCGATCACGGTCACTACTATTTCCTTTGCCGTCGGGTGGATGAACAACTTACAGATTATCTTCAAGCCGTGCAAATTGACGGGCGTTGGATTCCCAGACTGCGTCGGGCCTTTGAGGATGACATTGACCAGTTGTTGGGGCCTCATTATGGCGATCAGCGTCCGGCGCTCCAAGAGGCATTGCGCGGGATTGAAGAGGAAGAATCTCGCACGGCCCGTTTGTATGCGTCAGGTCGGATTACGGACGATGTTTGGAATCTGTTGTGGGCTGAATGGCAAGATCGGCGCGAAACCATTCGCCGAACACTGACGGATTTGGATAAAAGTCGGCATTTGCATCTGGCAAATTTGGACGCTGCACTCTCGGTTATCACAAAACTGGGTATACTTTATAACAAGGTAGATAAAGAAAACCAGCGAGATTTGCTCCGGCATATCATTAAACGAGTGATCATCAATGTGGAAGGCAAGATTATAGAAGTGGAACTGCGAACCCCATTTACCTACCTGCGTTCATTATTGGGTGGTGACGAATCGTCGCCATCGAATAACGGGTCGCGGGGAATCGCAGAAAACGTTGTGGGCAATCAAGCAAGAACTAGCGCGATGGCTGGTTCAGTACAGCCACATGGTTTTGCCCCCGGCGGGATTCGAACCCACGACACACAGTTTAGGAAACCGCTGCTCTGGCCTCTGAGCTACGAGGGCAATAGTCTCAATTACAGTCTAGCGAAAATCAGTTGCGGTTGGCAAGCCTGAAGTTTGGACTAATTACTCTGACCAACCCACTCCAAAAACCATTTATCGAGTTCTTGTCCCAATGAGGCTTCTAAAACGGTTTGTAGGGCATTTGGCGTGGCGATTTGATAACGATAGGCCATGAAGTAGTCATTTAACCCTTGAATTAAGGCGTCCTGCCCATAGGTGTCGGCTAGGAATTTGAAAAACAATGGCCCCTTGGCATAGACGAAGGAAAAATAAGCGCCGTCTTCATAATCGCTCGGCGTTAGGCCAATCACCCTATCCCCATTTTCTGCGCTGAAATTCCGCCACGAGTCGGCATAACTATCGAAAAATCCCTGTTGAAAATCCGGGCCATAGACTTCACCAAAGTAGAGGGTGGTTGAATATTGGGCCAACGATTCATCCAACCAAGGATCACGGGTTTGATCGTTGCCAACCAACGAATACCACCACTGATGGGCGACCTCATGAACCGTCACGATTTCAAGATAGAGGTCTTGTGCCTTCCAAGATTCAGATTGCACCACCACAAGCCCCGGATATTCGATGCCACCAGCAACAGTGCGAGTTTCCACCACATCTAATTCAGTAAAGGGGTATTCCCCAAAATGGGCATTGAAGATTCGGACGGCATCCTCAGCAAAACGAAGTGTGGTGTTGGCTGCCTCATCTCCCCCACTGAAATAATGCACATCAATGGCGATGCCATCTTGCTCGCCACTGACCGTCTCATACTGCGTGCTTGCCATCAACGCAAAATCACGCATGAGCGGGGCGACATAATGATGGGTGCGAGTTTGGTCGGTGTTTTCAGTGCTTTCGATGCGTGTACCGCTGGTAATCAACACCCATTTGGCAGGGGCAGTCAGTGTGACATCAAAATTCGCGGTGGTGCTATAAACCGCATCGCCTTGTGGATGGGCCGCATTACGCCACCAGCCCACGCCTGTTTCGTAAACCGAGAGCAAAGGGAAGAAGTTCGGCAGGGCCAAATTCCCACCCAAATAGCTGTATTGAGCATACAAAACGGTCTGTTCGGCGAACACGGTAGACGCAAAATCCATTGTGACCATTGCTTGTTCGCTGGGGAGCAGTGGCGTTGGCAGGGGGACGGTGACAATCGAAGCCGTTGAGTCGAGTTCAGGGGTCACGGTTATTCCATTGACCAAAACATTATTCACCGTCGCCTGTCCGCCATAGGAAGGGTAATTGGGGTACAAGCGAAAGACAATTTCACTCAGCGCATCAGGGGATAGGTTAGTATAGAGGACTTGCATATTTCCGTTGATGGTGGCTTGTTGATCGGTAATGGTGAGGGACGCGGTAATGGTGATTTGAGGAATATCGGGAAAAGCGGCGATGTCCTGCTGAAATTCAGGTTGCAGGGCGGGGTCAAAACGTCCCCCATCTTGGGCATGAGCCGCATAGGTCGCCCACAACAGACTGATTAAAACAAAATTGACCAATATACGAGAATAGCGCATCATTCAGTCCTTTTTAACAATAAAGGCGAGTCTATGACCCGCCCTCATCTCAATTCGATTACACAAGAAAAATCAGCCTACTGTGAACGTTCCTTGTCTACCTCAGCCTTAGCTTCAGGGTCAAGGCCAGCGAAATCGCCAATCCATTCATAGAAATAGGCATCTAAGTCTTCGCCGATGACCGCCTCAAAATTACGGAGTAAATCGGCTTCGGTAGCAACCTTATAGTGCATATCCTCGAAATAGGCATGGAGAGCCTGATAGACCAACTCGCGCCCATATTCTTTTTCGAGTTCGACATAAAACAACGCGCCTTTGGTATAGGGCAGGAAGCAGTTGTTGAGATCGTCACAGGTGTTCCAGCTAATCGTCGTTAGGGGATAATCACCGCCGTTGCTGCGGGCATAATTGTAGAAATTGCGATCCCCGTCAATGCTGTCGTTGGCGCGTTTTTCATTGTCATCATAAGCCGCACGCCAATAGACGAATTCTGAATAGGAGGCAAGCGCTTCATCTAACCACGTTTTGGTGATGGCATTATTGCCGACCAAACCATACCAATATTGATGGCCGATTTCGTGAGCAATGACGCCTTCTAATTGGGGACTGCCATTTTCCCAAAAGTCATCGGCAATCGTCACCGCGCCGGAAAATTCAACGCCGCCCGCTTGACCACGCAGGTCAATTTCAATGAGGTCGAGTTCGTTATAGGGATATTCCCCGTAGACATCATTAAAGATGCTAAAGGAGCGGATACCGGATTCCATTGCCCATTCAGAGGCACGTTCGCCACCGGGCATATACACGACATTAATGGTGATCCCATCTACCGAATCGGTCAGCTTGCCGGATTTTGGACTGGCAAAAATGAAGTTGTCGCGCATGGGGCCGCTGACGATATGTTCCGTTACCGAACCATCGGCGTTTTCCTCCGTGCCAATGTTCGTGCCACTGATGGTGATATTGAGGCCGGGGTCGTGGCTCAACTTAATTTCAAACAGCCCCGTCTCATTATAATAAGGGTCAGCGTTGGCATAGACCCCCTTCCACCAACCGATACCCTCATCATAGACACCGAAGCAGGGATACCAAACCGGGGAGGCAAAAATATCCCCCGTGTTGGCAAAAATCCCATTGCTAAACCCACGCTCCGCGACCAGATTAAAACGCATGGTGAACTCAACCGACTCACCCGGTTGCAAAGGTTGATCGAGAGGCACTTCCATCACGGTATCGTAGACTTCATAGGTGGGGGTGACGGCCTCCCCATTCATCGTCAAATCACTGACCTGCATTCGCCAACCTGTCAGCGGGGTGTTGGGGACGAGGCGGAACACGATGGAATTGAGTGGGAAATCATACGTATTGGTATAACGTGCTCGCTGAACGCCATTAATGACCGTAGCGATGGGGTTCATTTCAATGGTCGCCTCGATATAGTGGCGACGGCTGTTGGCAAATTGGTCCACGTCGTCGGCAAATTCAGGGCGCATGGCGGATTTAAAGACATCCACATTTTCCCAATCCACAAGGGCGGGTTCATTCATCGCAGCAATGGCAACGGGCGTAATGGTGGCATGAGGGCGGGCGGTGCTGGTTGGCATTTGAGTGGGCAACCCGCTTTCCGCATCACTTTTGTCGTCGCCGCACGCGCTGACAGCCACCCCCAAGAAAATGATCAAAAGTGTGAGTCCGATTAAACGTTGGTGTAGGGTCTTGAACACGTCCCCTCATCCTTCCAAACTGAAGCTATATAAAACTAAAGAGAGGCTTTGATTTTGCCCCTCAACAATACCATATTCAGCGCCTAATGGATATGGCGGGTCAACTGGCTTCCTCCCGATCTACAGCGGCTTTCGCTTCGGGATCAAGACCGGGGAAGTCGCCAACCCACTGATAGAAATACGCATCCAAATCTTCACCGGATACTTGCTCAAATACCCGGAGCAGATCAATCGTGGTGACGAGTTGATATTTCATTTCACTCACATACGTTCGCAAGGCCTCATAGACCGTCTCACGTCCTAACATTTCCTCTAGGCCGACATAAAACAATGGGCCTTTGGTATAGGGCAAGAGGCAACTATTTTGCTGCGGACATTCGACCCAGTTGATGGTACTCAATGGGAAGTCACCGCCGTTACTGCGGAAGAAATTGTATGCCCCTCGGTCAAAGTCAATGACATCAGTGGCACGCTGTTCATCATTAGGATAGGCTTCGCGCAGATAGACATATTCGGTATAGGACGCCAGCGACTCATCAATCCAAGTTTCATCAACGGCGTTGTTGCCGACCAAGCCATACCAATATTGATGTCCGACCTCGTGAGCTAATGTAATTTCCAGTGAAGGGTCGCCATTAAACCAGTCATTGTCCGAAGCAGTGATGACACCTGAATACTCCACCCCGGCAGCCTGACCCCGTAGGTCAATTTCGATAATATCTAATTCAGCATAGGGGTAATCGCCAAAAATGCGATTTTCGATTTCGAGCGAACGTCGGGTGGCTTGCAAGGCATAATCAGCGGCGCGTTCTCCCTCTGGCAAATAATAGACGTTGACGGTTGTGCCATCGGCCTCACCGGAAAGTTTGCCAACAATGGGGCTGGCGAACAGGATAATATCCCGCATCGGGCCACTGACAATATGTTCCGTCACGGTGCCATCGGCATTCGTTTGGGTGTCAATCGTGACTCCACTCATGGCAATGTTCATATTTTCGGCGTGGGTCAGTTTGATTTCAAATAGGCCCATCTCGTTGTAATAGGGATCTCCCGAATACAGCCCTTTCCACCAACCACCCTCGGATCGGTAAACACTGAAGGCCGGATACCAGAGGGTGGTAGCAAAAATATCATTGGCGTTGGCGAAAATTCCATTACTCAGGCCGCGCTCCGCCACCAAATTAAATCGCATGAAGAATTCGACGGATGCACCGGGCGCAAGGGGCTGCGTCAAGGGGACTTGCATCACCGAATCGTACAATTCATACGTTGGGGTGACAGCCAGACCATTGACAGTAACATCGCTGACCCGCAATCGCCAACCCACGGACGGGGTATTGGGGGCAAGGCGGAACACGATTTCGTTTAAGGTATCTGGTGAGGTATTGGTGTAATAGGCCCGTTGGACGCCGTTGATAACAGATGCAATGGGCGAGATTTCCAAAGTCGCCTCAATATAATGACGGCGGGTGCTGCCATATTGGACATCCCCGGTATATTCGGGGCGCATGGCGGCATGGAATTGATCTGTTTTATTCCAATCTATCCCAGCGGGTTCGGGCAGCATAGCCACCGCGACGGGGGTACTCGTAGCATGGGGCTTTGGTGTAGATGGAGGAATCTGGGTCGGCAGCGTGTCATTGGCTTCACTCGCGCTGTCACTGCACGCCGATACCGTCAAAAGCGCAATCATCAGGCAAACAATTAGAAGCAGGGGGCGTTGATGGATAAGGTTCACAGAGTCGCTCTCCATATAATGGCTCATTTGCGAAACGGCATTGGATGATTGCGGCTTCGCAGGAATTACTAGGGCCGAATGGAGAAGGTTCAATCGGGTGAGGGTCTATAACGAAATAGAAAAACAGATGAAATTCAATCGGCGTCCGGTTTTTCCGCGACTTCTTGGAAGGTCGGGAATTTCATGCTAAAGGTCGTGCCAACCCCCTCTTCGCTGTCAAACCAAATACGCCCGCCCATCGCTTCGATATTGGCTTTGCTCAAGTAGAGGCTGAGGCCATAACCAAATTCGGCGATAATTTGTGGCTGCCGGGCACGCTGGAACGGTGCAAAGACACGATCAGTTTCTTTGGCACGGATGCCATATCCCTGATCTATCACCTCTACCTGTACATAACGATCCTGTGAGGTGGAGAAGGCGCGAATGAAAATGGGCGTTGAGGGATCGCTGTACATGATGGCGTTTTGCAACACATCCCGCAGAATAAAGCCGAGATAGTTGGGGGCGGCATAGATGTTTAATCGTTCAGGGATGTCCACGTCCAGCCGATCTCGATAGTCCTGTGGGCCTTTTTCGGGGTCATGCAGCGGTTCTTCGTTGACTTCCTCCAAAAAATCCTCAAAAAAATCAGCGAGGTTAATTTTCTTGGCCGACTTCTTGACTGCCTCGTTCAAATCACCTGTCCGCATGACCTCAAGGCGATGCAGTTGGTCAATCAGCCGTTGCAGGCGGAACATCTGGGTGGACATCAATTCAGCAAACCCGATGACCCGCTGCGAAAGCTGGTCTACTGTCATGTTGGTGGTGCGTTTTCTGGTGATCTGGGTAATCAGATCAGCATGGCCTTTGGTGCTGGTGATCGCCATACGCGCTTCGGAACGGAAAGTGTTCATCAGTTCGGTCAGCACTGTCCAGTCGGGTCGCTCGATGGTAATCATGGTCATGATTTTGCCATCTTCGCCATAGACCGCCGAAGCCCAACATGGCATGGAAGCCCCGGAAAGCAGCATCGTAAACCGAATCGGCTCGGATTGGCGTAAGGCTCTGGAGCGGATTTCACTGGCGGTAGGGCTGTCTCCGGTGCGTCCAGCATCAATGAGCATGGCACACGCAGGCCACCCCTGGGCACGCAAAACTGGCAGATTTTTGCCAAGAATTTGGCGGGCGGCGTGGTTATCTAAAACCAGATGGCCTTCGGAGTCGAAAACAATGATGCCCTCACCCAAACTATCCACAATGGCTCGGTAGTCGAGGTTTTTGAGAGTGGGTCTTGCGCCGCCCATACCGATGAGAGCCTCCACCAAAGAAAAATCAGTTAAAAAGGGGTTAAATAATTCCCCTATGATGATACCACTTTCCCTACCATCGCGTGGAACTGCATTTCATTCGGCCCTGCCAAACTTGTTAGAGATTTGTCTGGACATACTATTCACGCGCCCGTAAATGCGGAAACAGAAGTACTTCACGGATGGTACTGCGATTGGTCAGCAACATCACCAAGCGGTCCATGCCCAAACCTACACCTCCACATGGCGGCATCCCATAGCGCATGGCCCGCAGATAATCTTCATCTACTGGCGCGGCGTCCTCGTCTTCCTCTCCATACAACCGCCCCATTTCCAAAAAGCGTTCTTCTTGGTCAAGGGGGTCATTGAGTTCGGTGAAGGCATTGCCAAGTTCCATGCCAGCGATGTAATACTCAAAACGCTCGACATGGGTCGCATCGCCATGTACCTTCTTGGCAAAGGGTGAAATATCCACCGGATAATCTGTGACAAAGGTGGGTTGAATCAAATGCTGCTCCACTTCGCCCAGCAGATGCTCAATCAGCTTGCCACGTGTTTGGCCCGGACGGAATTGCAGACCAGACTTACGCATTTCCTGTTCAAGGGACTCAGCGGTGGGGTGTTCAACGTAATCAATTTCAAGGTGCTGGCGGATGATGTCGCGCACGGTCACACGCCGCCAAGGGGGTGCTAAATTGATTTCATGTCCTTCAAAGTGAGCAACCGTAGACCCATTGACTTGTTGGGCAGCGTAGGCCACCAAGCGTTCGGTGATGTCCATTGCGCCAGCATAATCAATATACGCCTTATAAAATTCGAGCTGGGTAAATTCGGGATTGTGCTTGAAACTGACGCCTTCATTGCGGAAATCGCGCCCAATTTCATAGACCCCGTCATAACCACCCACGAGCAATCGCTTGAGATAGAGTTCAAAGCTAATTCGCAAATATAAATCTTGATGAAGCTGATTGTGATGGGTGGTAAAAGGTCTAGCCGCTGCCCCGCCATAAATCGGCTGCAAAATCGGCGTCTCGACTTCCAAGAATCCTTCATTATCCAAAAAATTTTGCACAGCGCGAATAATCTTGGAGCGCTTGCGAAAGACATCTCGCACGTCGGGATTGACGGCAAGGTCGGCATATCGTTGGCGGTAGCGTTCTTCCACATCGCTAAATTCGCCATAACGTTCAATGGTGCCGTCATCCAACCGCTGTTCCTTAATCACGGGCAGGGGACTGAGCGCCTTCGACAGCAACCGCAGTTCGCTGACCTCAACACTGACCTCGCCCGCCTTTGTCCGCATCATCTTGCCAGACGCCTGCAAAAAGTCACCCAAATCCAAATCTTTGCGGACATGCTCAAACATCGCCTCGCCAATCGCGTCAATCCGCACAAATAATTGGACACGGCCTGTGCCGTCTTCAATATGTGCGAAATATATCTTGCCCTTTAAGTTTTGGCGCACGATCCGGCCACACACAATGACTTCAATGATTTCGGGGGATTCGGGGTTAACAGACTCGGCACGCTCAAAAGTTTCGATGGCGGCTTGGGCGGTGTGGGTGCGTTGTACCCGTGCCGGATAGGGGTCAATGCCCGCATCACGCAGTCGTTGGAGCTTATCAAAGCGATCTTGTTCGACGTTATTGGTGGGTTGCCACGTCATGAAAATTCCCTCATTCTGAATGACATCTGATAATAAAAAACGCCCGCGTTGGTCAAAACCAGACACGGGCATTCGTTAGATTTAGAAACGAGCGGCGATTTAGTCAATCGCTACCACTTCAAAGACGATTTCCCCGTCTGGTGCATTTACTTTCACTTTATCGCCCACTTTTTTGTTCATCAGCGCCTGTCCCAATGGGCTTTTGTATGAGATTTTGCCCACTTGGGGGTTGGCTTCAGCAGCGCCGACCAACAGGTAAATTTCGGTTTCTTTTTGGCCTTTTTCGCGCACCGTTACTTTGTCGCCCAAGCCTACAATATCTTTGCGTCCATCCTCTTGGATGACCTGCGCATTACGCAAGATGGTCTCAAGGCGGATGATTTCGCCCTCCAAAAAGGCTTGATCATTCTTGGCGTCTTCGTATTCAGCGTTTTCCGCCAGTTCGCCGCCTTCTTCCATCGCCTGATGCAAACGTTGTGCAATTTCTTGACGGCGGACGGTGCGTAGAAAATTGAGTTTTTCTTCTAACTCTTGAAGGCCCTCCAGAGTTAGATATTGAATATCATCGGTCATGCGCTTATCCTCGGATCCGTCGTTAAAAATATCAACAGCGTCCTAAACCCTGCTGTTTACTTGTCTTTCCAAGCCTATGAACAAAAAAGGCCCATATCGGGTCTGTTACAAAACGTTGATTGCCGCCATTTTCCCAATGCCTTGCACGAAACATCATACCATAGAAACATTTTAAAAATCAAACATTTTTTATGTGTTTCTGATATGCCAGTTAGGAGGGTGATTTTGCCGCCGCCAGCGCCATCCTACCGGATAACCCATCATCTTGGCAACATCCCCCACCACGCGGATGATTACTATCCAGATGAGGCTTTGTAGCTTACCTCTTACGCCTAATCTACCCCATATACGCGGCAGGCGTTGATATGGTTGCTTAAGATAAATGACTCCTCCCACAATATATAGTAATAAGAATAGAGGGTGGATAAGCACCACCAATGCCAAAATCAGTGGAATCAGTACCAGATAGGTGATATAACGGGCGGCATGACGTTTGCGCCATAAATCCGCTTTGCCGTCTCCCCGTGCATACAGATAATACTGCCGATAGTAGCCTTTGAGCGTGGTGCGCGGTTTAAAATGGGCAATCGCGTTGGGCTGCCATGTAAAGCTGCCAATGTGTGCCCGTACCCGAAAATCAAAAATCAAATCTTCGCAGTAATCCAGCCATTCAGGATAGCCCCCAATGGTCTCCCACAGCGTTTTGCGAAAAGCCACACTGCGGCTGGATGGTAAAAACGTGGCGGGGTTGATGTCCTCCGCCATTGGCAAAACCGTCGCACTCATCGCCACTTCGAAAGGCGAGGTGAGATTCGGGTCGCCCTGAAAAAAACCTGCTACGGCTTGGGTCGCAGGGTCTTGTTCAAAAGGCGTGAGGAGATGCGCCAGCCAATCAGGTTCAAGGCGCACCCCGGCATCGGTGCTGGCGATAATTTCACAGATGGATTCCGCAATGGCCCGATTACGCCCCTGACTGATATTGGCCCCCGGCAATGAGATAACCTTGACCGGCAGGCGATCTTGATAGGCGTGCAAAATGATCAGTGTATCGTCACGGCTACCCCCATCCACAATGACGACTTCATCGGGGCGGCGGGTTTGATTGGCGATACTGTCTAGCCATGCCGGAGCCGATTTCGCTTCATTTAAAACGGTGGCGATAATGGCAACTCGCTCGGTCATGCCTGTTCTTTCTTTTGTGGGATGCGGCGTTTGAGGGTTTGAAGCAGTTGGTCATAATCGCGGTGGGTTTTGCTGGAAATCGCAAAAACGGGGGTTGTGCCATGTCCGGCGGCAAACCCGACTATCCGGAAGGGCCACCCCAACGCACCCTTTTCCACTAAAATCATCTGCCCTTTTGTTACAGGCCGTTTGGTGAGATTTTGCTGGCGGGCGGGGGGCGGTGGCTTCATCAATGAGTGATCGGTTAAGCCTGTCAATTGTTCCCATGACACCAAGCGTGTTTTCCACACCAGTGGCTTGATTTGTACTCCCTCCTCTTGCAAAGTGATTTGTGGGTGGAGGGCGGTCAGGATAATGAGGGGAAAAATCATGCCCAATAGGAACGGAATCATTAAAATCATGAGAGACAAGCCATAAGTGAGGCCAGCGATTAAAAGGCCAACCGCGCCAAACAAAATGCCGATCATGCCAGCAAGGGCCAGCCATCCAACCATACGCCGCAGCACGGGATGGGGATGGGGGTGATTGGAAAGAATGCTCAAATTGGGGTATCCTGCTTAGGTTATTCAATCTTCAGGCGGCAGAATTATACGAGTAAATGTGTGACCTCACAACGCAAAAACAATCCCACTATCGAAATTAGTCTGACCGATATTGCGCCGGGGGGCTATGCGGTTGGGCATTATAAGGGCCATCGTGTCCTAGTTCCCTATGCGATCCCCGGTGAACGAGTAGCGGTGCGTTTAATCAATACTAATGAGCGCGAATGGCTGGCGGAGGGGGTGCAGTTAATAGAAGCCTCCGCTGACCGTATCAAACCACGCTGTCCCCATTTTGGGCCGGGGCGGTGTGGCGGCTGTCAATGGCAGCACATGACCTATCAAGCCCAAATCGCCCTCAAGACGGATATTGTCATTGACCAACTGACCCGCTTTGGTGGTTTGGATGACCCTCCGGTGCAATTTGCCATTGCTTGCCCATCCCAGTGGGGCTATTCATCCCAAGCGACTTTTTTCCCCACCAAAGACGATCAATTGGGTTTTCGCGCTACCGACCCGCGTCAAATTACGCCGATTGAGGAGTGCCACATCGTCTTGCTGGAGGTGATGCGGTTGTTGGATGAACTTGATCTCGATCTCGAAAATCTGCGCGAGGTACGGCTAAATCTCAGCGAAGACCATCAGCATCTATTAGTGTTGCGGAGCAAAGATGACAATCCCCCAGAATTGGAAATTACCTTGCCTGTCTCGGTCAATTTCCTGCTGAGTGATAACGAGCCGTTTAATATGGTCGGCTCCACCCATGTCGTGCATCAGGTGGATGGACGCTGGTTCCGGGTGACGGCAGGGGTGTCGTTCCGTCCCAATGTCCCCCAAATTGAAACATTGACGAAGGTGATTCTCGATTATTTGGGATTGCGAGGCGGCGAAAGTGTTTTGGATTTATATGGCGGGGTTGGCATTTTTTCAGCGATGGTGTCCGATAAAGCCGATTTTGTGACCTATGTGGACAGCTATCCGCCCGCCGCGACGGACGCCGAAGACAATCTTGCCGATCTTGAAAATGTGGACATCATTGAGGGCAGTGTTGAATCGTTTTTAGGCGAACTGCTGGAAAATGGACAGACCTATGACGCGGTGATTCTTGATCCTCCGCACACTGGTTTAACTGACGATGCCATTGAAGGGGTTGGCGATTTAAAATTTACCCGTTTGGTGTATGTCAGCCAAGACCCAGTCACGTTGGCGCGGGATGTGAAAATCCTCACCCGCAAATATGGCTATCAATTAATGGACGTACAGCCGATTGATTTTGCGCCACAGACTGCCAATATCCAGTGTGTGGCCCTGCTAGAACATCCTGAAAGTAGAGACGCATGACCCCAACACAAACACTTAATCTCGTAGATGCCTTGCAAAAAACCATCCCGATTGCGGAAGAAGCGGGGGCGCTGCTGCGTGAACATTTCGCCCGCCCGCGTCGGGCACTGAATAAAAGCTCAGTGATTGATCTGGTTACGGAAGCCGATAAACAAAGCGAGGCCTTGATTGTGAGCAAATTGCGCGAATTTTTCCCGACCCATCAGATTGTTGGTGAGGAAGGCGGGGCATATGAACACGCGGGCACAAACGGCGATTATCGCTGGTTTGTGGATCCCCTTGACGGCACGACCAATTTTGCACATGGCTTGCCTATTTTTTCCGTCTCGATGGCGCTGACCGGGCCGGATGGTCGCACGATTCTCGCCGTCGTTTATGACCCCACCCGGCGGGAAACATTCGCCGCAGCAAAGGGACATGGGGCGACCTTAAATGGTGAACCCCTGCAAGTTTCGGCGACGGAAAGCCTCGGCGCGTCGTTGGTGATTAGTGGTTTCCCCTACGACAAATGGACGACGAACGAAAATAATGTGGACAATTGGGGCAACTTCGTGGTGCGGACACAAGGCGAACGGCGGCTTGGCTCGGCGGCATTGGATTTGTGTTATGTCGCGGCGGGCCGGGCGGATGGCTATTGGGAAGGCAAGCTGCACCAATGGGATATGATGGCGGGGGTGCTGCTGGTTTTGGAAACAGGTGGACGAGTCACCGATAATCAAGGGGGGACGGATTTTTATGGCGTCAAACGACCTTTCATTGTCGCCACCAATGGTCTCATCCATGACCAGATGTTAGATGTGATTCGATTGGGCAAAGATGCACCGCGTCCGTAAATTCTTGCAATGGATTAGGCAATTTTTCGCGCCAAGCATCCCTTACAGTCTGGTGGTTAACGAGTCTCCGGAAAATTGCCTGCAAAAAATTCAAAGTGGGTTGCTGCTGAGGTCGAAAGAAGTATATTCGCGTTATGGTCAGGAGCCAAATCAGTTCTTCAGGATTACTACTGACAAATACGGCGATTCACAATTTGAATTACTTGTCAGAGTTGACCCAATGATGATCCAGTTAATGGCGATAAAGGGCAGATTCTCGCTGCTTAATTCTCAAAAAACCCTTGTAATTGGTGAATATCGGTCATGGGGTTTGTGGTTCCTTTTATTTATGATTGTTGGCCTTGCGGTAACGGTAGTCGCTGGATTAAACAATAATGACTCGACGGCGATAGTGGTTGGGCTAATCGGTACCCTAATTGCCATTTACACCAATTTCAAATGGCGTAAGGGTGTTAACCTTTGGCTAACCAGCACGCTCCAACATGTTTTGGAGTCTTAGATTTCTCAAAAAGTGATTCGAGTGGGCAAAGATGCACCGCGTCCGTAAATCCCTGCAATGGGTCAGGCAATTTTTCGCACCAAGCATCCCCTATACTTTGGTGGTTGTCGAGTCGCCAGAAATTTGCCTGCGGAAAATTCAAAGTGGGTTAGTGCTGAAATCTCCCGAAAGATTCCGGAGTGCTTTTGCAATCAATCAGTTCTTCAAAATAGCCACTGACAAACAGGGCAATCCACAATTTAGACTCCTGATAAAGGTTGAGCCGAGGATATTTCTTCTACTATTCACCTCAACGGTCATTTCCGGGACGTTTCACCCTCTTGAAGCCCAAAGAACAAAAGTGATGGGAGAGGTGCGTTCACCTTGGTTGGTCTTCTTGGCGCTCTTGGAAGTTTTTGGCGGTGTGGCGATAATTAATCCCTATTTACAGGAGATTCCGAGGTATTGCTGTTTGGAATAGCATATACCATATTTGTATTCTACGTAAACAACATCTTCCGAAAGACTGCCTACAAGAGATTGCTGGACATATTAAAGCAGTCTCTTGAATCCTAAACCCTTATGGTTTGGATTTCCAGAAAGGTAGCATCCCTAGCTATGAAAGTGATAAAGGAGTTTTTTGCCCCTACTATTCAATATAGCCTAGTAGTTATGGGATCGCCGGAAAATTGCCTGCGGAAAATTCAAAGCGGGTTGCCGCTGAAACCCAAAGAAACCTATTCGCAACGTTTCTTGGAACAAAATCAGTATTTCAAAATCGCCACTGACAAGTTTGGCGACCCGCAATTTGAGGTACTTGTTAGAAGAGTTGACCCCGGAATCATTGGGTCAATGGTAATCACGGGCAGATTCTCACCACTTGATTCTCAAAGAACGCTCGTATTTGGGGAGGTGCGGTCATGGGCCTTTTGTTTTCTAATTTTTATGCTTGTTGTGGTCAGTCTCTTTATGTTTGCGGCACTATGTAATAACAGTCTAATTGGCTTATTGATTGGATTGATTATAGTGCCAGTGGTTGTTTACTTTAACCTAGCTAGACAAAAAGTAGCCTCGTCCCTAATAGATGCCCTCAAACAAGCCTTAGAATCCTAAATCGTTAAGGTTTAGCCTCCCCGACGGGCAGAATGGATTGAACGGGCTGGAAACTCAAGATTAAATTCAGCACTTCTTTCGGTGTCGTGCCTACTCTAAAAAGATTGCGGTTGTTGGCGCGGATGAACCCCTCGTTGACACATTGGTCAACAAAGGCGATGAGGGCGTCATAATAGCCTGCCATGTTGAACAACACGATGGGCTTGGGATGAATCCCCAACTGCGACCATGTGACAATCTCAAAAAATTCATCGAATGTGCCATAACCCCCCGGCAATGCGACAAACGCATCGGCCCGATCCGCCATTAACGCTTTGCGCTCGTGCATGGAATCCACCACAATAGATTCCGTTAATCCCGTGTGGCGACGTTCCACCGTATTTAGCGCATGGGGAATAATCCCAACGACCTGTCCCCCATTTTCCAAAACGGCATTGGCGATAATCCCCATTAAGCCAATCATGCCCCCGCCATACACTAGACCAATGCCCTGCGAGGCCATCAATTGACCAAGTGCCACTGCGTTTTCGGTATAGGCCGGATTTGTTCCCACATTTGAGCCACAATACACACAGATATTTTTAACCGGATAAGCCATTCCAATGCCTCCCAATGGCAAGATGAATAGAGGTACATTATACACCTGTTCGATAATCGCAGTGGATAATTTAACTGAAATTTTGTTTACGATGCAGTATTTTTTGGATAAACCCGTTTTAAGAGATAGATCAGTCAAGCTTGCGGGGCAACTTCTAGGTGGATGCAGAACACGAACGGCATTTAATTGAGCAGGCCCAACGGAATACCGACCCAGCAGCGATACAAACCTTGTATCGGCAGTATTTCCCGCGTGTCTTTGCCTATGTCGCTTATCGGGTTGGACGAAGACAGGATGCCGAGGACGTGGTATCGGAAATTTTTCTGCGGGCGATTGAGCACTTGGACAGCTTTGAATATCGCGGAGAGGGGTCATTTGCGGCATGGTTATTCAAAATCGCCCATACCCAAGTCGCCAATTTCCATCGCACCCATGACCCGCAAACACCCACGTCATTAGAGGATTTGCCCAACATTCAATCGAATGCCCTTGCGCCGGACAGCGCTCTGATCCAAAAGGAACTTTTTGCCCGTTTGCACCACTTGATTACGACCCTTGCCCCGCGCCGCCAAGAGGTGATTACGCTGAAATTTTTCGGTGGCCTGCGTAATCAAGAAATCGCTGAATTGTTGGGTTTGGATGAGCGCACTATCGCCTCGCATTTAAGCCGGGGATTGGAAGATTTGCAGCGGAGATTTGAGGAAGAGAAGGCCAACCATGAATAAACATCAATCGGAATCAGGCCACGACATCGAAAAATTGCTTACCGAGATAATGCCCCAAGCGGATGTCCATTTTCAGGAAACATTAGAGCGGCGCTTGTTGGCGGCGTATCGGCAAAAAAAGGACGGAGATAAGGTGAAAGCGAACGGTCATTTAATCACGTATGCGGATTTTGTACCCAAGTTGGGTGCGAGAAATAGTCGCCAGCGGCGGTGGTCTATTTCGTTAGCGGCGACCCTCTTTCTGGTGTTTTTTGTGGGGGCGTTGATCACGTTTGTCGGTGGTTTGCCGGGGCCAGCCCATGAAATCCACTACTCAGCTTTGCAACAAGTGACTCCAAGCCCCGCAGCAACTCCGACACCAAATGTTATAGGTAGAGTTCAGGTGGTGGTTGCTAGTACGCGACTGCCGCAATATTTTCAATTGGGGGTGTCGTCGCTTGAAATGCAATATCGGCGAGCAGATTTAATGCCGCAGGATGTATTGTATGAGATTGAACCCTTAATTGGGGCGGTGATTCTAAAAGAAGTAACCGCCAATACACCAATAACCCAGAGCATGTTAGCGTTTCCACCAAATATGGATGAAAACCAACCAATTCTAGTAACCAAAGTCGCCATTACATCTGGATCATCTATTACCTCTGATATGCTTACCGTTCAATTCGTTCATCCTGATGAAGTGCCGTTAGACATCTTTTATGATTCCATTTTTCGAATGTATTTTCAAACGGACAGATATGAATTAGGGCAGTTGGAGGCAACCGAAGATATCCCTAGTGGTACTATTCTACTGAACTCTCAAGTTACAAGATCGGGAACTATAGTTGTTCTTTTGGACGGTACTATGCCTATAACCCCATCATGTGATTTGTGTCCGGTCGTCATGACCACCCAAGCGATTCAACGCGGAACGGCCATCACTGAAGAAATGTTGTCCATCGTGTACTGGCCTAGTGAGCTTGTGACGGACGAGATATATGGCACTATTGAAGCCGTCGTAGGACAGACTGCCCTGACGGACTTGCGCCCCTATACTCCCATTCTGACAGATTATTTTGCCTCAGAGTCAGAAGATGAAGGTGGAGCGGAAATAGAGGTCGGACGTGTTGCTATCGCAGTACCTATACCCGACGACCACTTCTTCTATGGGTTTCAGGTTGGTGATACGGTCAGTATAACGGCGAGTTTTTTCTACGTAGATGCTGATGAAATCAATATAGACCTGATAACACCTGTTCCCGATTTGCCAGAAGGTATTGTTGTGCCAAACGATAACTCTGTAGATCCTCGTTTGAGCATTCAGGAGGTTATTCCTGATGCAAAAATCGTAGGGTTAAATGCAATGGCAGCACCGGATGACAGCACTATGCAGGTTATGGTTTTGGCGGTAACACCTCAACAGGCAGTAGTTCTGACTTGGCTGCTGGATGCCCAAATTCCTTTACAATATCGAATCGTCATACCTGTGCCCGAAAGCGATTAGTTTGATGAGGCTCATAAACGACTTGGCTTATGAGCCTTTCCTTATTTCCAAATTCTTCAAATCTATGATTGCGCCTACCCGAAGCAAAAAATCGAGACCGATAATCGCATTAATTGCAAAACCATACTCTAAGCGCCCCATTTGAATCGTAAAGGGCGATGCAATTAGATCATCAATAGATAGGGCGTCAACTATCCCCTCAATGACCGCTTCTCGACCCCCAATACCCGACACGAATCGTATAGATGCTTCAAGATCAGGCTGAACGCCGATTTTTAGCAAGTCGTCGGTTCTGAAAACACTAGCGGCGGAACCTGTGTCTATCAACACATGGGGAAGGGAGATTTCATTGCTATTGGCACGTAAAATCGCCGTGACAAAAGGTAGACCGGAGATGATAGATAACTGGGTCATTTTTCAGTGGGGATGCGGTGAAAACTGTCCATAATACCGATGTTCAACTCTGAGCGGGCGGTATGCACAACATAAAGTTCACGTAGACCATCGGCGATTGTTTTGTAGAATTCCCATGCAGGTACAAAATCGTTGCCAAAAGCAGCGATGACCTCAATATTTTCGACAATGCGCTGTGTCCCCGATGTATAGGCGTCTAGCGCTTCAATGACCACCCAACAATTCGGGTATGCTGCTCGAATGGTCTGCCAGTCCATATGTTGTTCTCCATAAAGCGTCTCTTTAATTTATTATACGGTATGCACGAATAACCTGCTTGACACCCCTCCCCGAAAAAATCTATACTGGCTTTTTGTAATCACCTACTCTTTTGATTGGTATTGGGCAAGCATGGTTCTGGATTACCGCCTCTTCATCCAGAATAACCAAAACCAATCCGGCTGGAAAAGCCGGAAATAACTTCATGTCGCATGGTGAGCCACGCTCATCCGACAACACCCACTTCTGACACAACCCATCGTACCGCGTAATCAGTTTCACCAAACTGGTTCATTTCTATTTGAGATTTTGCATAGCTGGAAGAGGCATGTCATGGATATTGGACTCCTGTTTAAGGGGATGCTCATTGGATTTTCAATCGCCGCGCCCGTTGGGCCGATAGGGGTGCTGTGTATTCGGCGCACCCTGATGGATGGACGGGTGGCGGGTTTAATTTCGGGTTTGGGGGCGGCTACCGCTGATATGTTGTATGGCTGTATGGCGGCCTTCGGGGTGACATTTATCGCCAATTTGTTAATTGACCGCATTGACCTCATTCAACTCGTTGGGGGCAGTTTTTTGCTCTATCTTGGAATTAAGACCATTCGTTCGCGGCCTGCGACGGAAGAGGCCAAGATTGAATCGCGTAATTTGTGGACGGCCTATGGCTCAACCCTGCTCTATACCCTTACCAACCCCATGACCATTCTGTCGTTTGCGGGGATTTTCGCAGGGGTGGGGCTGGCCGAAGATCATCCTGAATTTGGCGCGGCGCTGATTTTGGTCATCGGGGTATTTTTGGGGTCGGCAAGTTGGTGGTTTATTTTGAGCGGTGGGGTGGGCATCATGCGGGCCAAATTCAACCCCAATTGGCTGCTGTGGGTCAATCGTGCCTCCGGTGTCATCATTGCCGCGTTTGGCCTCTTGCAATTGTGGCGAATTGTCAGCTAGATGCTGCAAAAAATGATGGGGTGGGTCAAATTGATCTACCCCTTGTTTAGATGGGTTCGAGGTGGCTTTCTTCCCAAGTGAGATAAGCCGTTCGCAGTTGGAGTGTCAACGGGCCGGGTTTGCCATCGCCGATGATGTGGTTATCAATTTGCACGACAGGCACAATTCCCCGGCTGGCACTGGTGACAAAGGCTTCGCTGATGGCAGGAAGTTCTTGCATTTTGACCGGGCGCAGTTCAATTGGCAGGATATTCGGCGCAACCTCCAATACAATTTTGCGGGAGATACCCCCTAAGACACCTTCCCCGGCGGTATAGAGTTTGCTGTCTCTGATGGCATAGAAATTAGTGCTAAACCCTTCCAGCAATTCACCCGCATCATTGACGATAATCCCTTGAAAAGCATTGGCGGGAATGCTGGCGCTGGCAGCTTCGCGTTGGGCCACCCAATCATTGGTTTTGGCGGCAGGATTATGCCGAGCGATATGCACGGTGGCGACCATCACGCCCTTTTCATACATGGCGGGTGACCAGCCACCAAAGGGTTCAATCGTCAAGATTAGGTGATCGGGTTGGTGGCGCGGGACGGTCACGCGGAATCGGGCATTCTCATAACCTGCCTCGTCCAACATGCTGCGAAGGGCGGTGCGTAATTTCGCACGATTAAGGTGCAGCGAGATATTTTCGAGACGGGCCGATTCTTCCATACGATCAAGGTGAGAATCGAGCAGCAGGGCATAATTTTTGCGATAGGTGCGGGTAATGGTGTAGATGCCATCCGGCTCATGCTGGGCCGCGTCTGCCAGCGAATCCGCCGTATAATCCACATCCCGCAGGCCGTCGGGCGTTAAAATTTTGATCAAGGTGGGCATAGGTGTCCTCAGTTAATACGGATAGACCGCCAATATCACAGGCAGGTCGCTGACTGATGGAATTAGCAGTGAGTCTTGTCCGGGGCGTGCCAGCATCATCGCAGTAGAACGTCCGCCATCCAAGTTGAAAGCCGCGTTAATTTCAAGCCCGCTGTCCAGCAGCCATACCTGTAAATCATTCAGACTGATTGTACCGAATAACCCAGTGGACATCAGCAAAATGCGCCCCTGCATATCTTGGGCAATGACCGTGCGGCGTGAAGGGGTATCAAAGCCCTCCCCGCTTGGCGCACGTACCCCGCCTGCTTTAATCAGCATCGGAAATCCCTGTACGGCCTGCTGCAACAATTCACCTTGATAGGGTTCTTCTGCCAATGAGCGCATCCGAATGATTCCACTGGCGTCTATCTGGAACATGCCCCCAAAATCGAGCAGCGAAAAGCCATATTGAGCGCCATCTGCGACCACCAAGCCAATTGCTTGATCATTTTCGTCGAAAAAATTGCCGTTTACAAAAACCGCTGCACCTGCCAACTCGCTGCGCCAGTGCGAAAAACTGCGTGGGTCGCCAGCGTAATAATGCACCCGAAAAAAAACTTGGGTCGGGTCAATTCGCACGACGGTCATCTCAAACTGATTTTTATACGACATGGTTCGATATTCCACGCCGGGCAGGGTCGCTGTCCATGTGGCGGGCGAGGGCGTATTGGTTGTAGATGGGGATGAGGTTTCCTGTGGTGTAGACGAAAGGGAACAGGCGGTGACAATAATCATCCACAATAATGTGAGTAGAACTGCGATTGACTTCAAATGAACACCTATTGAACAATGGGATAGGTCAGTGTGACCCACCCCATAAATAGACGGCAGTCTTATTCATCGCCACTGCGTTTCTTCTTGAGTAGTTGCGAAGCCGAGTGTTCTCCGCTGGCTTTGGCAGGTGTCGGATGTGGTTTAGGCGGTTGCGGCTTCGGCGGTGGTGGGGCGACGGTGGCAGTCGTGGCGGCTTTGGTCGGAGTCGGCACAGCGGCTTTCGGCACACTGGACGAGATAGGCGGTGCCGAGGCGCTAGGTGGTTGACCAGAGCCTGTTGTTGGCGGCGTGGCCGCTTTACGTTTGTTGAGCGCACTGGCGGTTGCCGTTGGTGATGGGACAACGGGCGCTCCGACGGGTGGACGTTCTTTGCGCTCTTCAGTCGCCGATTGTTGCTCCTTGTCATCCTGTGTCAAAACACGGCGTTTGGCTTGTTTGAGGCCGACCATGACTCCAGCGGTTTCCGTTTCTTGATAGGCCCGTTGATTCATGCCAAAACGCTGCCGCAGCCCTTCCCGTGCCCGTTCCACATCGCTGCGATTGATGACCAAACGCCGCACCGCAATATCGCCAATCAGCAGGAACGCGGCTGCCCCCAAGAAAAACGGCCAGAGTGGACGGGCCGCCTCTTCGTGGTCAAGGTTATGCAAAAAGGCGGCGGTGGGATTGCCAGCCAACGATATGCCATTGGAAATTTTCTCTAAAAATAGTTCATCTGGTTCGGCAAGGCTGTATTCGGGCGAATAGCTCAATACCCAGCCTGTACTTTGCGAAACCGTTGCCTCAATTGGTGCGCCCTCACGGGTTGAACCCGCCACCGTCAGAATATATGTCCCTTCGGTGTTAGGGGTAAAGACGGCTTCATATCGCCCCGGCGCGACCTGCTGCAATTCGGTGTTGATGGTGGTACGGTCAGGTGTGACGATATTGGCATCCAATTCAAGGTCATTCAGGTAATTGCCCAGATCATCACGGGCATCTACCACTAAAACGGCCTGTTCGCCACGCTGCTCGACATAGGCTTCAAGTTGGCTATTGGTGCCCTCGGTGATTGTCCAGCGCACCACCTGATTCCAAAAGCGTGTATATTGCTCCCAGTTCACCCAATCTCGTCCCCAACGGGCGGTTGCATCCGAGGTAAAGGCCACCGAACGCCCCAAGC
This sequence comes from Chloroflexota bacterium, assembly GCA_024434115.1. Taxonomy (GTDB): domain Bacteria; phylum Chloroflexota; class Anaerolineae; order Aggregatilineales; family J027; genus CFX10. The sequence continues at coordinate 53,944 of QMIT01000006.1, read as the reverse complement.
CATACTGCCATTGAGCCAATAGCGGATCCTCTTCTGGCCCGCGCAGCACCACCGTCGCCGTGTCTTTTTCAGTCGTGGCGATATACCCCTGCAACTGGGGCGTACTCGTAATGCCATCCATAATCGGGCTGCGGGCGGTCAGGGTGGGGAAAAAGGGGTCTTCAAAAATATACGAGCGTGTTGCCAACACCGTCTCAGCCGCAAAAATCGCCGGGATGTTTTCAATGGTCGTGGTCACATGGAAATTTCCACCCCCACGCGGCGGCAGGCGCTCCAACCAGCGGGCGTAATCCGTACCGACAGCGATGACGGAGGTGGTGATGTCGTAATTATCAAACATGCGCCCGACCAATTCCGTAATGCCGATTTCACTTGCGCCCCCATCCGTCAGCAAAATGATGTGCTTGAGTGTGGAGGGGTCATCCGGCAAAATACGGCTGGCGGCGGTCAACCCCCCAAAAATATCCGTACCCCCGCCGGGTCGCAATCGTCCCACTTCATCTGCCATGACTTGACGGTGCGCGGCATCCCCCATTTCTTGAAGATCCAGCACCCAAAAGGCTTGGCTGTCGAATGAAACCACTCCGGCCCGGTCATAATCATTGAGGAAATTGAACGAGCGAATAATGGCTTCTTTGGCAAGTTCAAGATTCGACACGCCGCTTGGCCCTGCGATTTCCATCGAACCAGAACGATCAATCACAAACAACATGGTCAGTTGCGGGATACGGGTCTGGTCACGAATCCGCATATCAACAGGCAGCACTTCTTCGAGCGGGGTCTCAAAATACCCGCCGACGCCGTAGCTGTTGGGGCCACCAATGACCACTAAGCCACCACCCAAATCCCGCACATAAATTTTGAGCAGTTCCATCTGGTCGGGCAGTAGCGAAGTCGCCGAGACATTTGCCATCACGATGCTGCTATATTGGCTCAAGGCGGCCAAGCCCATGGGGAGGTCGTCTGGGGTGATGGTGTCAATCTCAAAACCCGTTCCGACAAGGGCAGGTTGTAAATATTGAAGTTCGGCGGGGTCACTGGCGACTAACAAAATGCGGGGTTGCCCGGTGATGCGGGTAAACGCCGAAAGTTCATTATTTTTGTAGAAGCCATCCACGCTTAACGGTTCAATTTGAACGCGGAAATCTACGAAACCCGTGCGGGGGGATTGAATCGGGCCAATTGAATAGCGTTTGGTCCCCGCTTCCAAATCTACTTCGGTGTTATAAATGACCACCCCACCGGACAATACCCGCAGTTCGGCGCGTGTATCGGTTTCACTTTCAATGGTCACAATCAGATCAAAAGGTTCATCTTGGCTGACCTGTGAAGGAGCACGCACATTGCTAACCAAAATTTCCGGCGCACGCTGACGGGCAAACGCCACATAATCAATTTGGATACCGGTTGCCTCAGCCAATTGTGCGGCTTGTTCGGCATCACCCACCGTTTCAATCCCGTCGCTCAAAATCACCATACGTTTGGCGGTGTCGGCGGGGAAAAGGGCGATTCCCAAACGGATCGCTTCGGCAAGGTCGGTATTGAGGGTGACAGTGGTGGGCAGGCTGCCGGGTTGGGGCGATAAATTGACCAACTCATCCATTGGGTGTTCGACTTGAGCGTTCGCACCGAACAACACCACCGCTGCTTGGTCATTCTGATTCATTTCCGCTATTGAGTCGCGCACAAAATCGAGGGCGGATTTTTGGGCAGCGGCATCCATACTGTCGGACACGTCTACTAGAAACACCACCGCCAATTTATCAGCGGCGCGGCGGATTTCAACACCAGCCATACCCAAAACGATCAGCAACACCAGCAGTATCCGTATCCCCAACGCAAGGGTATCCCGGCGGCGGCGATAGGCGAGCCGAGGCCAACCAATACGCATGAAAATGGGGATGAGCAGCAGCAAAAATAGGGCGCTCGGATTTGTAATACTCATCGCGTTTTACCGTTCTTACCAATACGTACTATGTTAACGGGTTCGGCCTGCCCAAATTTTCCAACGTGGTCGTGGAGCAGGTTTTGGTTTCGCACTAAACGATTGCCCAATCAGTAGCTTGGGTTTGCGGCTCAAGTTTCTATGATAATACCACCATTCGATGCCCAAAATGAGTAGCCCCACACTGGCGATTATCATCCACAATTCACGCCGCCCTTTTTCTTCGGATGTTGTGCTGGTGATGCGGGTTTCCCCCTCAGCCGTGACAATGGTGAGTTCATCACGTGGGGCAATAGCACTTTCCGAAGGGTCGAATAGGTTGATGGCAAAGGCATCGCGCTGTGCCACGTCCTCCCCCAATTTGACCTCGACCTTGTATAAACCAGTCTGGCTAGTATCAGCATAAATCACTTGGGCGGAATTGGTCAGTTCGAGCGTCGTTTTTTCGCCGTCGGGCCGTTCCACCACAATCGCGTCGGCTTCGACTGTCGGGCGAATGGTGATGGGTGAACCGGGGGGTAGGCTGTCGCCCGCCGTGTTGATGGCTCGTTGAGGCCGATACCATTCCGACAAATTGGAGGCCAAAATGGGCCAAGCCAATTGCAAAGGCAGATCGGAATCTTGCAGGGCAAAGGTCAAAACCGCGACCTGCTGGCCTTCAAATTCACCCGCCAACAACAGTGGCGCTCCCTCGGCGGTTTGGATCAGTACATTCGCCCAATCGGCCCGTTCAATCGTGCGAAATTTGCGGATATTGACGGTGCGAAAATCTACAAAGCGGGTAATGGGGTTGTCTGCATCGGTCAATCCACCCGACGCCGGATCAATTTCGCTGGCGGAACTTTCGCCCGTAACATCAAATAATGGGCCGCTGGTCGGAGGGTCTATGATAAGTAGATCACCTTTTGGCAGGTCTTCATCGGGTAGCCAGCCATCCAAAATCGTGAGGTCATAATCCCCCGCTGGTAGGCCTTGATCTGGCGTCACGGTGGTGAGTTCGATACCAGAGAGCAGCGAATATATTTGATCGAGGAAACGGTTGCCCTCGGTCACCAATAATGCTTTACCTGTGCCGCCGGGACTAAACACGGCATACCCCACATTGTCGCTCTCCACATAATCGGCCACACTGGAATTGGTAGGACGGCTGACGGAGGCTTTGACACGGGTAAAATTGGCGGGCAGGTCATCCATATTGACATCAATGCTGCTTTGGGCGGGCACGGTGTACCGCAGGGCGTTAAACAATTCGTCGTCCAGATCAACGGCGAAAATCACTTCAATATCACTGCTACCATAATTGCTGATTTCGGCAAATAGCTGGGGTGGACTGTCCGGGAGTGCCCGCACGGAAAGAGCGGTCAGCGCAAAATTGTCGTCTTCCCGTCCGACCTTTTCATAAATAACCCTGCCGGGAATTTCGGGCAAATTCGGGGGCAGGCCGCCATCGCTGAGGACGACCACCCGCAAATTATCTACTCCGCGTCCGCCAGCCGCCGCTAACGTCAAGGCGCTTTGCCAATCGGCACTGACTGTACTGGGTTCAGCATCCCGAATGGCGCGGCGGAGTACACTTCGATCACGCGAGGCAGCGGCGAGAACTTCGGGCACTTCGCTGACTCGAATGACGGTCATGGTGTCCTCGCTACCCAATGTACTCACCGTATCAAGCGCAATGTCTTGGGCCACCTCGAAGCGGGTTTTGCCGCCATCCATGTCGGTAGCGGTCATACTGGCGGAGGCGTCGAGGAGCAGCACAATCCGTCCGGTAGTCAGGGTATCCACTTCGGCAAAGGGACGAGCCAACGCCAAAACCAATGCTGCCAAAATCAGCAGTTGCAACAGCATTAGCAAATTGGGTCGTAGACGCTGCCACGGGGCATTTGCTTCGCGGTCACGAATCAACTGCTGCCACAAAAAGGTACTCGAAATGGGCATATCGGTACGTCGCAGTCGCAGCATATAGAGCAAAAAGATGGGGACGGCGAGGGCGCTTAACCCCAACAAGGCGGGTGTGATAAAACCTAAACCACTCAATTTTTACGCCTCATTCCCTAACAATTGTGATTTCCAATGGCAGTTGGGTGAAATTTTGACCATCTTCTAATGGCACACGCTCAAATGTCGCCGGGTCATACATGCCCACGATGAAATACGCTGGCCCGCTATAATTTCCTACATACTCATCTACTCGGAAGTTCAGGATATGGTTGTCTGTGATGTACTCCCCCGTCACCCATCCGGTGGTAGGTCGTAAAAATCCGGCGGGTTCACGGTCACTTTGGGCCAATAATACCCCATTGGAATCAAGCAGTTGCACAAATACGGTATAGCGTTTATCCGTTGCCTGTGCCGCCTGCCAAATCAAGCTGATTTGTGGTAGGGCATCAGCAGAAAACTCGTTTTGCGGCACGGTTATACCTACCAGTGTGCCGATATGGGGAAATTCGACTTGGACGGGTGTCGAAAAAGATGGTGGCTCAAAGGTATGCACCAGTTTGATCACCTCAAAAGGCTGCCAGTAACTCTCTTCAATCCACAAGTAGGCTTGACCATTGGGTGCATCCGGCGGGATTTCAAAACGATGCCACGACACATACCCATACGGTGCGAGGGTATGTAGTTCCCATACAATAGGGCTGTACATGCCAGTCTCCATACCACGCAGATAGATGTTGACCATCCCATCGGCGTTCGGGGTAATATCCGGGCCGTAGATTCGCACCGTTACATCTAGTGGAACACTGCCATCAAGAATGCCAGTGGTATTATTCGTCTCAACTAGGCTTCCAGTCGTATCCTCGTCAAAAGGCTGACCGGGTAAGGGGAGACTCTCATCAAAACGATAGGCTTTTCCGATTGGCCCACCCTCCGCCGATAGCAAATCAATGCCCGATGGCTGACGCAGACTATAAACCGTCATCTCCAATGGGTATTCAATGGGTGGCGCTCCCTCTGGCAGATAAAGCAAATTGTAGGCCGTACCCGTGTCGGAACGTCCCCATTCAGAGGTAGGGGTTTGATCGCGGCGGGTAATTGGGGCATCATGGTAGGCGATTACTGTGTCGAGCGGGTTCAAAATGGAAACTGCCGTTTGCCAATCCTCGTTGGTTGTGGTAGGCAACTGCCATGTCGTTTCGACACACACCGTCCCATTGGACGAAGCCATCCAGCGAGCGCCCTGTAATTCAATTTCTTGATAATGTGGGTTGGCCTCCAGTGGCTGAAAATCGGAAAATTTATCGAGTTGATAGCCGACGGTTTCTAACCCAAAATAAGTCTGGGGTGGGGTGACAGTCGAACTAGACGCGCTCAATAGGCACGGATACATGCCACGCACATCGGCAGGGAGTTGAAACCACGTCAAGAATTCGACAGGTCGGCCTGTTGTGAGGGGCTGTAAGTGGCGCATCACGGCATCGGCGTCTGAATATAGCTGAATATTGATAAATCGCGCTTGTATGCCCAATTTTTCCGCATAGTAATCTTGCAGGGCGGGTTCACGCTTAAAAGGAATCAGGATAAACGCATCATCCGGCAAAGTCGCATAATACCGGGCCAGCGCCGCAAAATCATCATGTTGATAGGTGCGATTATCGGCGATTTTGTTCAAACTCACCGAGGTCAGGCTGATTGCTCCGGTAATGAGAACGGCATACCCTACCAGTGTCGCCTTATGGTCAGATTTTGCCAAAGCTGTCATGCCTGCCACCACAATGAGCAGAGCGGCGGGGACAGCGGCAATGTAGTAGCGTGGGTGGAAATCAATATGCGCCCGTAAAATCAAGGCGGTGCTGAATATCGGCACAAATACGGCTTGCGAAATCAATAACCATGTGCGATAGGTGCGTTGCAACATCCCCCACGCGATGCCTAGCCCGATAGCCACCAAGCCCGCAAGGTCAAGCCACAGCTTGTCATCCGTACCGCGCAGTTGGGGCAGGGAGGGCAAAAAATAGCTGTGCCAGATGTCGCGTACCAGCGCAAAACCAATCTCCGGCGGGGAATTTAATGGCGTCCCCGATGGTGCTTGGGTGAGGAGCCAAGGGACATAGGCAATAACAAGGGCACTTTGTAATCCTGCCCAGATGAGCATATGCCGCCAATCGCGCCGCCACAGCCAGACGACTCCTGCCGCCACATTCAGCCACACCACCAACGGCACGACGAGATTATGTGTATAGAGGCCGATGATTTCGGCAAACCACACGGTCAGCCAAATGGAAATCGGGATGGTCTGGGTGGGGCGATATTTTAAAACCCGATCAATGGCCCATAGCAGCACCAATCCAACCAGCGGCACAGCGACATAAGCGCGGATTTCTTGGGCATATTCCCACAGCAGCGGGGAGGCCGCCACCAAAATCCCACCGGTCAATCCAGCAGGTCGCCCCAACCACTGACCTGCCACCCGCATCGCCATTGCTGTTGTCAATAGACCGAGCAGCACCGAGCCATAACGCATAGCAAAGGGGGTTTCGCCAATGCCGAGCCGCCAGAGGATATGTAAATAGGTATAGTACAGATAGGGGGTATTGTCATCGGGGGTAGTGAAAGGGCCACGCATCGCCCGAATTGACCAGCCCTCATCGTGCCAGATACTTTCAGCATCCAGTCGCCACAAATTCAGACTGAACCCACCCAACAAAATCACCAGCACCCAGCTTGCCCAAAGCAAACGTGTCGCATGAAAAGCGGAGGCGGTTTTTGCTCCGCCCCTGCTCTGAAATGCTCCAATGGACAAGCTGTGCAGCCGGGGTTCACTCACTTCACTACTCCAAGCCGTCGCAGGTTATACAAAATCAATTCTTCCCATGGGGTACTGGTTTCGATGGGAACGTAATGCACTCCGCGACGCAGACAAAATTCACCAATTTCCTGCCGCCATGCCAACAGCCGTTCTTGATAAAGCTGAATCATGCCCCCGTCAATGGTGACTTCTTGTGGCACGCCCGTCTCCACATCCATCAGCCGTAAATCGCCTGTCAGCGGTGGATTGACTTCATCGGGAGAAAGGACGTGAATTAACGCCACCTCAAAGCCCCGACCCTGTAAGGCGCTTAGACCATCTCGATAGGTGGGGGTCATCATGTCGCTGAAGATAATACACAGACCAGCGCGGGTAGTGCGCACGGCGTAATCTTTTAGGAGGGCATCAAACGCGGTATCGCCACGTGTATAGAATTTTTCAAGTGCGGACAGCATCGGCAGTGCAAAGGCCCGACCACGATGCGGCCCCCATTTTTGCACTTTTTCTTGGCGCAGAGCCGTGATTTGTACATGGTCGCCTGTCGCCAATGACAGATAGGCCAGACCCGCCAATCCACGCAGCGCCCAAACGTATTTGTGGTGGTCACGATTTGCACCCGTGCGCGGCCAATCCATGCTGCCGGACGAATCAATCAAAAAATGAACCGAGAGGTCTTCTTCTTCCTCTAGCAGTTTGATAAAAGGCCGTTCCAGACGGGCGAAAATATTCCAGTCCACGCGGCGCAGGTCATCGCCTTTGACATAATCTCGATAATCGGCAAATTCAATACTCGTGCCACGTTTGCTGGAACGACGTTCGCCTTTCATCACCCCCGCTCGCACTTGACTGGCGACCAGCGACAACTGCTCAAATTTGCGAAGGGTGGCGGGGTCAAAAATCTTCTGATAGGTGGGTCGTGCGCCCATAGTTCAAATTCCTTGTGATACCACTATTGAATGTCTTGCCGCTGGAACGCAAATGTCGAAAGGCCAACTATCAAAACCAACCATATTCCTAAGATAATCAGGGAAGTGGTTAGTGATAGGGTGTTTCCATTTTGTAATAATGGAGATGCTGGTTCATCTACATTTATCCAACTAATTACGTTGCCAGTATTGTAGGTAGGCGTAATCAAAAACATATCGGCGAACCTCTTTGGCAAAAATAAGGTCAATACAGCTAATCCTATTCTTACCCCCAGCCATTCAAGCAACGATAGAAAAACACTGACCATGACACCGTATAAAATAGACCTCGTTATGATAGAGGCCAAAGCCGCGATACCACTGAAAATCATGGTTGTGACGAATGTTAAAAATATATTGAGTAACAAGTCTTCAATGAATTCGTTTAGAACTTCTTGGCTGATATGAGGAGGATAACCTGTACCAAAAGCGGAATTGAGTAGCCCCACACCAATAACGAGTACCACCATTGTTGCACTAAATACCATGATGATAAATGTTGATAACGTCAGATACTTTGTCATAATGACAAGAATGCGACGATTTCCGGGCATTACGGATTTCCAAGTTTGATATTGGTACTCCGCAGCAAATAAAGTGGCGGCGAAGCCCATTAAAAACAATCGCCCAAGCGGGTTATTGGGCAATATCCAAGATAGCAAAGCGGTATCTGTCCATTTAAATGGTTCCGCAATGTAGGCGTTTCGTGAGTCACTTTCAGCTAGAAAGATAAGACCCAAAAGCGATATAAGGCCACATCCGATAATTGGGAAAATCCAAACAGTACAACCAATTAGTAGCCGATTGCCCGTCGTCTTTTTCCACTCAGCGCGGAATAAATTAAGCATGATGGGTCGCTCCTATCGGCAATGGCGCTGAATTGGGCTGGATGGAATCATCCTCAATAACTTCTAGGAAATAATCCTCCAACGATTGGCGGATGGGGGCGATGCTGAATACATCTATGTTTTGCTCGACCAAGCGCCGTACAATACTGGGGGTGTCGTTGCGACTGGCCTTGATACGCAGTTTATTGTGTTCATTCGGTACAGTCGAAGCGGCGACCTGCCAGCGTTCTTGCAGAGCGGTCTTGGCTTTTTCGATTGAACCGACTTCGGCCTCCAACTGCTCTTCTTGATTCAGCAATTCTTCAATCAGCCCCTCGACCACAATTTTGCCTTTGTTGATGATGGCGACACGGTCACTGGTCTGCTGCACTTCGCTCAAAAGGTGGCTGGTCAAAAAGACCGTTTTGCCATATTTATAGGCAAGGTCGCGGATAAATTGGCGCATCTCGCGGATGCCTGCCGGGTCCATGCCGTTGGTGGGTTCGTCCAAGATAACCAAATCGGGGTTATTGAGCAGGGCGGCGGCAATGCCCAAGCGCTGTTTCATGCCCGTCGAATAGGCTTTGACGCGCACCCGTTCACTGCCCACCAACCCCACAAATTGCAGCAGTTGTTTGGCGCGGGTTGGATCAAACCCCCCGCGACTGTTGCCTACGACTTTTAAATTATCCCAGCCGCGCAGATAGGGATAGAACGTCGCGCCTTCTACCAATGACCCTACCCGAAACAAGATTTCCGGTTTTTTGCGGGGGTCTTCGCCAAAAATGAGGGCTTTGCCATCGCTGGCGTGCATCAAGTTCAGCATCATGCGAATGGTGGTACTTTTTCCTGCGCCGTTTGGCCCCAAAAAGCCATAGACCTGCCCCGGCTCGACCCGAAAATGGATATGGTCAACCGCCAATTTAGGATTACGCAGGCGGCCAAAAATCTTGGTAAGCCCTTCAGTTTCGATAACGGGAGTCGCCAATACGCCCTCCTTGAATGATGTAGGTTAGCTTCCGGTGGATACTTGATCCAATAATTCGTCAATGACCTGATCGGTGGTGATGCCTTCCGCTTGGCCCTCAAAATTGAGCAAGAGGCGGTGGCGCAGGGATGGCGTAGCGATGGCCCGGATGTCCTCAAATGAGACGTTATAGCGTCCTTCAAGCAGAGCGTTGGTCTTAGCCCCCAAAATAATCGCCTGACCCCCGCGTGGGCTGGAGCCGTAGCGCACATAGCGGCGTACTTTGTCGGGAGCCGTCGGGCTTTCGGGATGGGTTGCCACAATCAACCGCGCTACATATTCATTGACATGCGAGGCAATCGGCACCTGCAAGGCCAGATTCCCCATTGCAATGATTTGTTCACCAGAGACAACGGCCTGTAGTTCAGCATTTTCGTGGCTGGTGGTGCGGCGGAAAATCTCGGTCAATTCGTCGGCAGAGGGGAAGGGGACATTAATCTTAAACATGAAGCGGTCTAATTGGGCTTCGGGCAGGGGATACGTGCCTTCCATTTCGAGGGGATTTTGGGTCGCCAGTACAAAAAACGGTGGTTGCAACCGATAAGTATGGTCAGCCACCGTCACCATTTTTTCCTGCATAGCCTCCAACAATGCCGATTGGGTTTTGGGCGTAGCGCGGTTGATTTCGTCCGCCAGCAGCAGATTGGTAAACACCGGGCCGGGCTGGAAGCGAAATTCACGGTGTCCCCCGTCGGTGGTTTCCATCACGTTCGTACCCACGATGTCGGCGGGCATGAGGTCGGGGGTAAATTGGATGCGCGAAAACTTGAGGCTCATCGTGTCGGCAAGGGTGCGGATGAGCATGGTTTTGCCCAATCCCGGCACACCTTCGAGCAGGGCGTGGCGTCCGGTGATGACACAAATCAACACACTGCGAATCAGTTCACCTTGTCCAACGATGACCTTGCGAACCTCATCATAAATGGCCCGTGCGTTGATGGAAAATTCTTCAGCAGTAATTTCGCCAATCATTGGTGCGTCTGACATCCCAAAATTCCTTTACCTACTTTGGACAAATCGCCTTGTCCATCCAATTATGTATCAAATGTACTGATTCATCCCGACTTTGGTTCTACGCTATCCTTGCGGGCTGACCGGAATCGCAATGCGCCCTAATTCAATGTCAGTCGCATCACGGATACTGACCTCCGAGGGGAAATTCAGAGAGTCATCTAACAAAATAAAACTACTGCTGGTAAGCGGCGTGCGATATTCCGTTCCGTCAGGAAATAGGAGCACGATACTTTGGGCATTGGGCGTGAAGGTTTGGCCCGCGAAAATAATCAATGGTGTGCCTCGGCTGTCGGTTACAAGCCATTGACCCGCGACGCCGAGGTCAGTGGTGGTACTGACGCAGTGATACCCCCCATTAAAAACATTGATCAGATTGACTGCCCCGGTTGAGTTCTGCCCGCCATCATGATTGCCAATGCCGACCCCAATGCAATTAAGGCCACTTTGGTTCTGGAAGGCAATCCCGACAATTAAATCTTGCAGATAGGTCGTTTCGGCCCAAATGCGGGTACTGCCGGGAATGGGCTGTGCGCCATACGACTGTACAAAGGCTTCCATACGGATCAGGTTATTACTGGGATTGGCGATAACGACACCGGGAGTTGTTTGGGTGACGATCACTGGCGGTGTCACCATGATAGGGCCACCCGGCGTGGCGGTTGGAGGGGTATCGTTGGGTCGGATGCAGCTAGACATCAGCAACATCAGGCCAATGAAAATTCCCGGCGCAGTGATTCGGGCAATAGAAACACCCCTGCGACGATCAGGTTGTATAACGCTAATACGGCGCACCCGGTTTTCTCCTCGGCACGTTGGATGGGTAACATACCCCTCTTATTTTACCCGAAACCATTTTTTTAGCCGAATTCAAGGATGGAAGGGGCGGCGGTTAGGATGGCTCGCCCCTTTGAAATGACTTGAGATTGTGTTTAGGGTTCTAGTGAGGAGAAGTAGGCGTGAATAATGTCGCGCAGTGAAATCGGGATATAGCCACTTTCAAGGGCTTGCTGCATCGCCTCTTCGTATTGGCGGAACACTTCTTGATACGGCACGGTAGATTCCGCGTCAAAATTTTCGTTGAAATCGCCGGGTTCAAGGGGTTCACCATTTTCGTCGGTGGGCTGCCCGTTTACCCCGACCTGTTCACCCTGCCCATTTTCCCCAATGCGGGTCGGTGAATAGACCGATTCGTAATCGCGCATGTCGTCATTGCCGGGGCCATTATCCGCGTTATCACCGGGTTGTGAGCCAGTTTGTCCGGTTGGGTTATCAACACCTTCCCCGCCAGAGCCTTGTCCTGCACCACTACCACCACCCGATTGACCAGACTGGGTACTTGTACCGCCTTGCTGTGAGGACTGACCTTCGGATTGACCACCGCTACCGGATTGACCTTCTTGCCCGCTCTCTGAACCTTGTTGCCCCCCTTGACCGGGTTGTTGTCCGCCTTGCTGCCCTTCCCCATTTTGGCCTTGTTGACCTTCTTGCCCCTGTTGTCCAGTTTGACCCGGTTGTTGACCACCCTGTTGACCTTCTTGTCCTTGTTGTCCCTGAGAACCTTCTTGGTCCTGCTGACCCTCTTGTCCTTGTTGCCCTTCTTGCCCTTGAGAACTCTGCTGGCCCTCTGGGTTCTGCTGTCCTTGCTGACCCTGTTGTCCTTGTTGACCCTGCTGCCCGTCCTGAGATTGTTGCCCTTCTTGTCCTTGCTGACTTTGTGAACCCTCTTGCCCCTCTTGTCCTTGCTGGGTCACTTCTTGACGACTTTCTTCAACCTGATTGGCGGCTTCCTCGGCGGCTTGGGCTTGGGCATTATTTTGGTTCGCCTGATCTTGCTGGCGCAGCGTATCGGCGGCCTGATTAAGGGCTTCTTGTGCTTGTGGCACATCGCCATTACGTAGGGCATCGGCGGCCTCTTGTAATTGTTGGGAGACTGTCGGGTTGGTATTTTCTAGGGCTTCAGCCGCTTGTTCCAGTTGATCGGCGACCTCCTGTTGTTCTTCGGGGGTCATATTGTCTAAATCATCTGCCAATTGATCCAACTCATCGGCGGTGGCTTCCAAATTGTTATCCGCCAGTTGTTCACCTACTTGGTCGGTCAATGAGCTATCGCTGAGTTGTTCACCTGCCTGCTGATTGGCTTGTTGTTCCTCTTGGCTCATGCCGCTGCCTAGTTCCTGTAATTCTTTTTCGGCTTCGGCCAAAGCAGCAACCGCTTCTTCCTGTGAGATACCATCTTGATTCAGCGTTTCAATGGCCTCATCCAGCGGCTCGGTCAGGATGTCTTTTTCTTCTTCGGTCAGATTGGGATTGCTCTCAATCTCATTTTTAGCTTGTTCGAGGGCTTCAATTTGCTGGGCAATTGTGGCGTCAAGTGCTTCACGTTCACGGACTTCATCATAAAGCGGATTCTTAAGCGCAATCGCCAAAATTAAGCCGATCACCGCCAAGAGGAGCATAGCGATTTCGGGCCAATTGATTTCCACCGGCAAAAAGCGTTTGGCCTGCACACCGTTGGCGATGCGGCGGGTATCCTCCATTTGATAGTCCATCATCATCTGGGGGGCGTCAATTTGCCCATTGCTGAGTTCCACTGCCGTACTCAGTCGTTCTTGCAAGCCAAAGTGTTGATCGAAATGGCGGGCAGATTTGGCAAGTGGGCGCGGCCACAACCAGACCGCGACAATACTCAAAATAGCACTGGCAGCCCCGATCATGAGTGATAGGCGAATCAGTTCATCTTTCACCAGCCACGGATAGAGGCGCGAGGCAGTGGCGATGGCAAGGCTAATAATGACGCCAACCAATAACCCACGCGGCACCCACACAAACAGACGGGTCAGGCGCAGACGATTATTCCAGCGGCGCAGATGCCACTGCAAAAAATCCTGCATATTCATCAACGCGGCAGGGCTGGCCTGCTGCGGTTCACTGGCTTGGGGGAGCGAAGAAACGTTCTGCATTACAATACCCTATTCACTCGAAAACATGGGTGGCCCATTCTGATAATACTACGCCTTGCCCTGCCGAAATGTTCCCAAATCTTTACCCCTCGATGCGTTTTAGATGACGGGTGGTTGCAAAAAATACCACCACCGATAGCAGCAAATAAAAAATGGTAAAGGCGATCCAAGGCGAGGGCAGGGTGGTGGTTGTCCCATCTGTAAAGGTGTATTTAAACGTGAAAAGCGTTTGCTGATTCACCAGATATTGCTGGGTGGACAGTAAGGTAGTTAATGGGTTTAGGCAGACAAAAATTCCGCGTGCCACCAGCAAAACCCACTCCGAACCACTGGAACTGGTGGAGGGGTCAAGCCCTTCTACAATGGCGAGGGCGATTACCGCGCCAGCCGTCGTCACCAATATCACCGCGAGAATGGTGATGTAGGTCATGATGTTGGCCCGTAGCGTGCGGTGGGTCATGGCGGAATAATACACGCCGATATTCCCTAAAAAGATAGCAGTTGCCAGCAGCACCAGCAGTGAAATCACGATTTCTTCCACATCTACCCCACCAAACAAAAACGCAATACTTTGCAGAGGGATAGCGGCCAGCAACAGCAAAAACACGTAGGCCAATGCCGAAAACAGCTTGCCAAAGACTAATTGGCGCTCTGGCAGCAATGTAGTGCGTAATAAATCGTAGGTCTGACTTTCATGTTCGCCACTAATTGAGCCAGCCGTAAATGCCGGGGTAATGAATGTCACCAAAAATAGCTCAATGGCGACCACGCTCCCGAATAACACCCGCCCCAATGTCCCGCCATCTACCTCGCCAGTGGTATTGTAGGTCGCGGCTGTCCCCGCGATATACAGTAGGGTGGTAAAACCGCCAACCACGATGAGATAGCACGTCAAGACCACAAAAGCACGCGGGCCACGCATTCGCCCCCGTAGTTCTTTGAGGGCGACGGGATTTCGCAGCAGGGGCCGCAGCGGGTTGAGAGAGATACGGGTGCGAGTTGCTGGGGTTTCCATCGGGCCATCCCTTTATAATTAAATTACGATACGATGCCTTTGGTTGCCTTCATAAAGACGGCTTCTAGGTCAGACGATTCCTCGGCAAAGTTAACCACTGGAATCCCCTTGCTGGTTAGGGCTTGCAGCATTTCGCTCATTCGCAAATCTTCTCCGGTAAATTCGACCTTAATGCGAATCTTGCCATCTTCGGGGGGCAAATCCACAATTCCTAAGATGCCTTCAACGTGCAGTAGGGCTTCTTTAGCTTCATCCAGCCGGCCCAACAAGGTAATGACCAAAACGCGATGTGGCATCAATTGTTGACGCATGGCTTTGATCGGCCCTTGTGCCACCATCTGCCCTGCTTCGATAATGCCGATATGCGTGCAGATTTCATTCACGTCCGCCAAGATATGCGATGAGAAAAAGATGGTCTTGCCCATTTTGGCGAGTTCAATCAGCAGTTCGCGGATTTCGATACGGGCACGCGGATCAAGGCCAGAGGCGGGTTCGTCCAAAATTAACACCTGTGGATCATGCGCCAACGTGCGGGCCAGACACAGCCGCTGCTTCATACCCCGACTCAGTTTATCCACCATATCATCGCGGCGGTGAGCAAGGTCTACCAGTTCGAGTAGGTCGTTGATGAGGCCGGGGCGCTGGGCTTCCGGGATTTCATAACAGGCTGCGAAAAAGTCGAGATATTCCCAGACTTTCATATCTTCATAGACCCCAAAGAAGTCAGGCATATAGCCAATCGAGCGCCGGACTTCACGCGGGGCCGTCACCACCGAATATCCACTGATATAGGCTTCCCCGCCAGAGGGTTTCATTAGGGTCGTCAAAATCCGCATGGTGCTGGTTTTGCCTGCGCCATTTGGCCCAACGAAGCCATAAATCGCGCCGCGTGGGACTTGTAAATTGAGATTACTGATGGCCTGCAAACGGCCATAACGCTTGCTCAAATTGCGCGTCTCAATAATCAAGTCCTGCTCATCCATGACGGTAGGCAGTTCTGGCAGCACCTCCGTCAAGATCGGGGCTTCGGCAACGGCTTCAATGTTGGGGGTTTCCATGACTTCAGGATTATCAATAGACATGGGTAGTGTCCTTTTCCAAAATTCTAATTCGCAAATTGTCCCTGCATTGTGACTTCAACACTCTCAATAGTGCCACCATAGGTTTGAGTTGCCAAGCCATTGGGTGTCCGCACCCGCACCTGAACCGCAAAATCTGGGCCGACAAACTTTTGTGCGTCCTGCCCTGCTAAACTCAGGCCATAGCTGTTTCCACCTGTGATGGTGCCCGCAAAATCCTGCAAATTTTCTATCACCCACCATTCTTGCGCAGCCCAGTCCCATAATGCAAATTCGACATCCGTGTTAGGCACTTGGAGGCTCGTATAAAAATCCACCTGATCAATCGTGGTGAGTGGGATGTCGTTTAAGGGAGCAAATCTAAAAACTGCTTGTTCATCAGGATTAAAAAGGTCAATTTGATAGGGTGAACTGTCCAGACGGGTCGTTGGATCGCCTTGATCGGCAATTGTCCATGTTTGTAATCCCGGCGGGATGATTACCGCAGTGTTGTCTACGGCGGCGTAACTGGAATTGAGCTTGAAGATATAGAGCGTTTCATACTTGTTGGTTTGCTCAGTCCCCTCCACAGCGATTTCAAAAGCTGGCTGTTCGGCCCAACCCACCGCATAGACCGAGCCGCCGCGTCCACTGCTGAGATCAATCTCATTATTGATGGCCGAGGCCAACAGTGCCCGCCGCCGCATCCGACGTTCATTGTCATCAGCGCTCGTACCGAAGCAGTCATACTGCTTGTCGGTCATAATTTGCGAAGCAGTGGCGTTCAATGGGCGGTTGGTGCAGCCATAGGTGTTGAAGCTCGAAAAACTGCTTCCATAGCCGTAATAGAGAAAAGGTGCGTTGTAGTCGGTTCGATTGCCTAATGGCAGCCATGTTGGGGTGGCAAAATTAATCGCAAAATCAAAGGTGGCGGTGGCCCCTGCGATCACATCCCCCAACGGGTAATATCCATCTTTGGCGAGGATCACCATGTCTTTAAAGTCGAATTCAAGCGGATTCGTCACACTGCCAGTCAAACGCGCATCTTGACCACCACCCATTTGCCAGACCGCCTCCCCTTCGATATGTTGGGCCGGGATGTAGCCACTGGCAGCAAAACTCGTGATGATACCTGCGTCTACTGGCAAATCCTCCACCCGATAAGCGCTGGTTTCGACGAGTTTAATCTGTTCAATGCCTAAATTGGAATCATGAAAGCCGGGCAGGGTGCGCAACGTAATTCCTGAAGGGGCTTCAAGGTTATAGCTGGTACGGCGTGGTGAAAACACCCCCACCAATCCATCTACTCTGGCTGTGTCACTGTCGGGGAATACTTGCACAATCGCCAAATGACTGACCGTTGCAGAATTGCCACGTAAGCTAAATCCTGTGAAATACGACAGCAGGGTAAATACTAAAATCAACACCGGAATGGTAAACCATGCCAATTCGCGCCGTCCAATCCAGCGCAGGATATAATAATTCAGCGGCCCAATCAGCGCGATGTAGAGAATCAAAAATCCGATCAATTGCAGCACTGAGGGCAAATCAAACCCGGTGATAATGCGTGAAGCATCGTTGGCGATGTCCCAATCCGCAAAGCCATATGACCAACTGGGTCGCACCTGCCCATTCACCAAGAGGCTGTACCAAATGGCATCCGTGTCGGCATATGAGCGCAGGGGTTCGGTTTGGGGGTCAAGCGCCACAAAATCCACTGTCCCCAAGCCAAGTGTTTGCCGCACGATAATGGGGGTCTCCTCGATATTCAGCAGGACTTTGGCATTTTCATTAGGTGTATTGTTGGTCACAATAGTGGCTTGGTCAAGCACATCCGAGGGATAACCCAAAAAATCACCTAAGGCGGTCAGGGTATCAAAATCCACGGTCCCGGTGGGTACAGTCGGCATCACATCCATCAGGCCTGCTGTGGTGCGCTGCCAATTCGGGCCGCCGTGAATAATCAAGTGCCCGCCGCCAACCACCCAATTCTTAATCGCGGTGCGCTGCTCGGCGGATAGCTGCCCTGTGTCCACATCAAAAAACAGTAATACATCCAATGCACGAAGGGCATCGGCTTCAAAGGGAATATCCCGCAAAAGCAGTTTGGCTTGAAAAGAATTACCACGTCCAACCGGGCGATTGGTCATATCCACCGGGCCAATGGAGGAATCTGTGACTACCCCGTATAGAACTTCCCGTGAGGAGAGTTGGACAATACGCTCGGATTGAACTTTGAGGATACGACCACTATTATCCACGACCTCCACTTCAATTTCAGAGGCGCGGTCACTGAGCGAGACATAGAAAAAGATGGACTTGGAAGAATTGCGGGCAACTGTGACAGGTGTCTGATAGAGCGTCTCAGTGGCCTGACCTGCGTTTTGGGCATGGACTTGAATGTATCCCCGTAGGTCGCGTCCATTGTTGGTAATCGTGACATCAAGGGGGATCCACTGACCCTCTCGATAATAGGTATCGAAACCTGCCTCAATGTCGAGTAGCAAATCATCATTTTGACGAGTGGGGCCAAACGCA
The DNA here is from genome assembly GCA_024434115.1 of Chloroflexota bacterium. GTDB lineage: Bacteria > Chloroflexota > Anaerolineae > Aggregatilineales > J027 > CFX10. Next base: position 35,845 of record QMIT01000006.1, on the reverse strand, counting down.
ACGCTGGTGAGGCACAACACAAAAGCTAAGGCAAAAAGGAGTCGCCGCTTCTGTTCCAACTTTTTTCTCCCAATAAGTCAAACGAATGAACTTGATTCTATTCCATTACTACTATACACACACAACGCGACCAATACGTTTTATCCATTTGCACCTTGCGCCCCATCCGAAGGAGTCATTGGGCTAACCGACGGGGTGATATTGGCGCGTGGCGTAGCAACGGGCGTGGTAGGTGTGGTGGGTGGTGCATAATCGGTCGTAACCAACAACGCCTCCATCGGAAAGTCACAGGATGTTCCCTGCACTTGAATCCAACCAAAGGGCTGCTGCACAAAATTCTGCCCATCCAGTCGAATCCGTAGCCAATCGCCGCCGCTGTTACGGGCATCTACTTCGACTACCACATTGGGGGACAGCGAAAGCAGCAGCGGATAACCCTGTTTGGCAGGGCCAGCGAAAACATCGGTAGCAGGCAATTGCAGGGTGCAGGACGGATAAACGACGGTGATACGTTCTTCATTTTGGGCCTGAATGTTATCCGGGCCAATGCTTTGCAGCGTAATCACAATCGCGTCGGCGCTTTCGGGGCGTACCGTAATGGTTTGGTTCGTCCCAATGGCAGCAACATTCGTATTGTCATAACCCAATGGAGGGCTATTGAGGATAACTTGGGGCGGCAGGCTGTTGGGGTCAGAAGGGTTATAAGACCACTCTACCGACCAATTGAGAGTAATTTGTTGTTCGACATTCCGGTATAGTTCGGTTTGACCAGATGGGTATACGATGGTGAGTGTCAATGATGGCCGTACTACAACCGAACTCGGCTGCCGCACGGACTGGTCACCGTTTTCCGCGATGAGGGTCAAGTTATAACGTCCGGCATCTTCCAAGACGATGCTGGTTTCACCCGATGGGTCTAACTGTGGATATTCGGCCACCACCACCCCGCCGCGTTCAACCGTCAACGTGACGTTAGATGCTGCTTCCGTTACCCATGCCACGCGGAACGGCTCGTTCCAGATGACTTCAGGGCTGGCAACGCTAAAGGATTGGACAACAGGCTGGCTGGCGGCGTCTTGGCTCCCATTATTGTCGTTATCCCCATCGCTGCTGAAGATCACAAGGGCGATGCCAATTAGCACTGCCGCAGCCAAAAAGAATGCGGCCAGCGCCATCAAGGGTGCCCATGTTGGCATACTGGGTTTTTCAAGGTATGTCCCTTCTAGTGGGACTTGAAAACCTGCGGCATCGAGCGAACGGCTGACAATGACATATTTATGCTGGCGGGGTTTGCCAAACCAGTGTGCGCGTTTGGGTCGGATTTGCCCGGTAATCGTTTGGCGTTCGCCTGCTTTTAGGGTGATGTGGGGCGGCGTAATGTCAATATGTAGGGCCGGGTTATGGCTGTAGAAATTGAGCGACAGCGGGCCATTGCCTTGATTGTGTACATAGAGTTGGAAGTTTTTAACGCCTTCGGCCAATGAATTGCCAAGCGCTGCGCCAAATCCGTTATATTGCAGAATGTGCAGTTTGGTGGTGACTTCGGTAAATCGGTCAGGATATGATTGGGATCGGACTTTAAACACCACCTTATATTCACCGGGGGTGGTGTCGCTGCGGCGCAGTGGCCGGAAACTGGCCCCAATTTGAATATCCTCGCCGGCGGGCAAATCCAGTTCCGTGCGGTCAAGGCGTACCCATTCTTTCGGAATACCCTCCACTTGGATCGAAAAATGTTCGGGTCGGGAACTGGTATTGATGATTCGGAGGGCGGCTGGCCCATGTGCGCCGGGGGCGACTGCAATGTACGGGCCTTCAAGTTCTAAGCGAAAACCTTCCGCTTCAATCTGTTGGGTAGCAATGGCAAGGTTGGCAATCGTCGTATCAAAGTCAGTTGAGGGGTGGAAAACCAGCCGCAAATCGCCGATCTGAATTTCTTCGCCCCCACGCAGGATACGTGGTTCATGGGGATTAACACGTAACCCGTCAATATACGTCCCATTGACGGACTCAAGGTCTTCAATGGTGGTTTGCTGGTCTTTACTGACTATCGCCACGTGATAGCGCGAAACGCCGTTGCGATCTAGGACAAGATCATTGCCAATAGAACGCCCAATCGCGGTGGTTTCTTTTTCTAGGATGAAATTTTCAACTGGGCCATCGGTGCTGAAAATTTCGAGTCGTCCGAGCGCCATTCCTTATCCCTTAAGCCAGCAAATAAATAACTCAAATTATACCCACTTTGTTTGCTCTCTCCACTATAGGCGATTTTTCCCCTCAAAAGCAAATACAGCCGAACATTTACTATCCGGCTGTATCCAGCATCAAAATCTAGATAAAACGTATGGCTTAATCGAAGCGGATGCGCGGGTCAAGCCATGTATAGATGATATCCACCATGATGTTCCCGAAGATCAAGAACACCGAGTAGAGGGTGGTGAGTGCCATAATCGTAGTGTAGTCGCGGGCCGACACGCTGTCTACGAAGGATTCACCCAGCCCCGGAATCACGAAGATACGCTCAATGACGAACGTCCCCGTCAACACACCCGCCAGTAGTGGCCCCAAAATGGTTGCCACCGGAATGAGCGAGTTCTTGAGGGCATGGATGTAGATGACCGCGCGTTCCCGCAGACCTTTGGCGCGGGCCGTGCGGATGTAATCTTCACCCAAGACCTGTAACAAACTGGCACGGGTCAAACGGGCGATACCTGCGCTCATGCCTGTTCCAAGCGCCACCATTGGCAGAATTACCCCTTTGATGTAATCCACACTCATGAATTCTGTGCGCCAGACAAGTGGCGTCGGCGTGGGCAGCCATTTTAGCTCGACGGCAAAAACAATGATCATAATGGGGGCCAATACAATGGAAGGCACTGATTGGAGCAAGATGGCCGAGAAACTAGCCGAATAGTCTATCGCGGAGTTGTGATAGATTGCCGCAAGTACGCCTAACGGAATCCCCATCGTGAAGCCAAAAATAACCGAGTACATACCAATTTGCATCGAAACGGGCAGGCGATTTCGGATTTCATCAATCACCTGTGTATTTTCCTGCAATTGGGCGATATTCAGCGAGGGGCCAAAATCGAGATTCAGCACACCCCAAATGTAGTTCCAAAATTGGGAGTCCAACGGGTCGCTCGTCCATGACACTTGCTCTTCGTTGAAAATGGCATTGACTGTACCACCAGTGGTGATGCAATTGTGGCGTTTGGCGAGCAGTGACCAACCGGGCATCTGGAAATAACGCCGGCAGTTTTCTTCGTACCCATTGAGATATTCAGACTGATAGTGGATGGTAGTGTAATCACTGGTATAGTTGGTGAAAGTGCCCCCAGCGGTTGGTACACCTGACAGCGAAGATAGTAGGGCGGTCACGCTGCTCGCGGTCTGCACGGCCTGACCGGTGTTGGCTGACCAGTCACGGTAGGGATATTGAACATATTCGACGTATTCTTGTTTCGCTTCATCCCAACGATGCAGCGTGTATTCGCGTCGGAACGCAAATCCGCTATCTTCTAATGCCCCATAGCTGCCCTCGCTGGTTGTGCCGAAACCGCCTTTGATATAGGTCGTTTCACCCCACACTGTATCGGCCCCTTTGCCGTCGGTTGGGGAATCGAAGAACAACGCCTTGTGCAGGCCGTAGCGTTGATTGAGTTGTTCCCGCACATGTTGGGGCATGGGACGTTGATTGACCGCATCGAATGGGCCACCCGGCAGCGAATGCGACATGCCAAAGGTGAAAACCATAATCGCAAATAGCACCGGAATGGCTGCCAATAGACGCCGGAACAAGAATTTCAGCATACTAGCCCCACCGAGCGCATAACCGATAGAGGTAAGTGGCCCTAAGATAAACCCAAATGCTTTAGAAACGCCGCTCTTGGGGCGTTGAGTAGAATTACTTGTTGATTTCATTACCTATTTGCCCTCTCTAACTAAGACTTGAATATATGGGCATAGAAGTTAGCCCCCAATCAGACCGTTGGTGGCGGGTTCTGATTGGAGTTCCTCGGCTGTAAATAGACGATCTTGTTGTGCCCAACCAGTCAGTTCGGGCGTTTCACTTGTCTCATCAGTATTGGTGCAAGTGATTTGATAGTAAATCGTGACCCCTGTACCTGTCGCATCGGGGTCAATACCAACGGCGTCAACATGGGCGGTGGTATTGGGTTTACAGGCCCCAAGGCTGCCGCGATCACTACCGAGATAGCTCGGTTTATCTTTGATATAGAACCCTGCATTCGGGCCACTTCCAACGAAGCCCCGTTCAGAGATGACAACCTCTGTACCCACGAAGAATTTCACCCCCGTAAGCACGTAATCCTCAAAGACCCAACCTGTCTTTTCTGCACATTCAATTTGATAGAAGAATTCTTCGAACACGAGCGCAGTTTGTTTGAGCCGCACAATCGTATCGGTGGGGCATTCGCCGATCACATTATCTTCGGTTGCAAATTCAGGGTTTTCGGTCATCGGGGCGGTCAGAATAACAACCTCAGGGGTCGCATCCTCGCCGGTGCCATCGGTTGTAGTAGCGCCATCTTCAGGGGCTTCGCCTTCAGCATCCGTCGTCGTGTCGGTGGCTTCAGCCTCGGGAAGGGCAGGCACTTCAATCAGCACCAACGAGTCGGGACGATACAGAATTTCTACGAGATACTGATCTTCGGCCCAGCCCTGTAGATCGCCACAGTTGATGTCATAGAAAGCGGTATTGCCAACACGTTCAATATTATTGGTCGTAATCACGGTACTGGGCGCACATTCACCAATCTGGTTATCGGCGGTAGGCGCGGCGGGGGCGTTGGTCAAAGTTGCAGCTTCTCCATCGGGGCGAATCATACCCAACCCACCAGTACCGGGGAGCGGGAGCGGCCCAAATAGGCGCTCTTGCTCAACCCAACCCGCACCACCTGAGCAGCGAATCAAACTCCAAACTTGCCCGGATAGTGGATCACCTGCCGATTCCAACACTTCGACCACTTCATTGATCTTGCAACTGACCTGTGGGCCGGGGGTTGGCGGTTTTTGGCTGGCAACCGGGAAAACATCACCATCTGCGCCGAGACTGGTGGTCAATGCGCTTTCTCCTCGTGGAAAAACAACGGGTCCCATGAGACGGCCTTCATTGATCCAGCCCACCGTACCGCCACACGCAATGAGGTAGTACACTGTGCCTGTATCTAAGCGGCCAATATAGAGGACTTCCAGTTCGGTATCATATTCACAAGAGCCACGTGCATTGGTAACCCCCGGCGAAAGCTCTTCGGGGTTATCCGTCACGAAACATTGACTTGCACCACCCCCCGCTGGACGTGGGCAGAGGAGCAAATCTGATAGGACAAATTTTGCTGGGTTGTTGGCGTCAGGTGGCGGCAATGGTGTACTTGTTGGAGGCGCGGGCGTGAATTCAAAGATACCCAATGGATCGGGATCATCTGAATAACAAGCCAGTGCAGCCATCAACAAGGCGATAATCACCAGCAATGGTCTAGATAACTGCGACTTTCTCAACACCTGTAATCTCCTAGGTGAACTTCAAAAGATTTGTTCCAAAATCCCACAGTTCAGATTTTTATTACGCAACTGGGAGTAGGGGCAGCAGTATTCTACCCCTACCGGAACTGTGGTAAGACGAATTTATCTGCCGCGCAGCCGGGGGTCGAGGGCGTCACGCAGACCGTCACCAAAGAAGTTGAACGCAAGCGTGAGCATAACCAGAGCGGCTGAGGGCACATAGATCATATGGCGATTTGAATAGAAGCCACCTTCTTGACCCGCGCGGCTAATCATTTCACCCCAACTGGGGGTCCCGGGCTGCACACCCAAACCGATATAGCTTAGGAAGGCTTCGGCAAAGATATAGCCGGGGATTGCCAATGTTTCGGCAACCAGCAGTGGGCCAATGATGTTGGGCAGCAGATGGACGAAGATAATACGACGGTCACGCGCCCCTACTGCACGGGCAGCTTCCACGAATTCTTTTTCACGATAGGACAAGACCTGTCCACGTGCCAGACGTGCCGTACCAATCCAACTTAACAGACCCAGCGCAATGAACAGGAATAGCAGGCCGCCGAGGTCTTTGTTGATCTCGATAATAAACCCGACTAACCCGCTAGAGTCTTCATATTTGCTGGAAATTTCCCGGAAGTAGACCTGCATGATGATAATGATGACCAAGCCGGGAATCCCATAGAGGAAGTCCACAAAGCGCATCATGACATTATCAATACGGCCCCCATAGAAGCCAGAAATCATCCCATAGACGAGACCGAGCAGAAGGCTGACCGACGAACCCACAAAGGCCACCGCAAGGGACACCTGAGCACCATAAACGGTTTGGGTCATCCAGTCTTTACCGCCGCCATCGCTCCCCAAGATGTAGCACCACTGGCGCTGATTGGGGTCGGGAATTTCTACACGGCAGGAATTAGGGAAGCGGGCACGCTGTTCTTCGGTCAACAGGGCACACCATGCTTTCCCTTGATCGAGGCCGTCGCGGGCACAATGTCCCGGTTCGGCATAGGGGTCAACACGCTCAAGACCCGCGGGGTTGATGGTATGGCGAGCTTTGAAGCCTTTGGGGGCATCGAGAAAGCTGATGTTTGACCACAGGCTGGCAGTGACCGCCATAAAAATGAAGAACGTAATGACAAAGAACGCCACAACCGCCATTTTATTACGACGGAATTGGCGTAGCGCATCTCCCATTGGAGTCGTGCGTTTTTTCTCTTCTGGCCCTTCATCTTTTAACGAAATCGGTTTAGATGCTGCTGTCATTCAAAATACTCCTCAAAAAACGATGAATGGAAACGGACTTTGGCATAGTCGCGGTTTCAACATTCAGCACTAAGTAACGCGGTGGCAGGCTACCCAGTGTCCCGGTAAAACTTCGATTAGTTCAGGGTCCCAATCGAAGCATACATCAATCGCTACTGGACAGCGCGTATTGAAGTTGCAGCCGATGGGTGGATTGGCAGGGCTTGGTAAGTCACCCTTCAAGATGATACGCTGGCGATTTTCTTCCACATCAGGGTCGGGTACGGGAACAGCCGACAAAAGGGCCTGTGTGTAAGGATGCAGCGGATTGGTATAAAGCTCTTCGCTCTCGGCCATTTCGACAATTTTGCCGAGATACATCACGGCCACGCGGTCACAGATATGGCGTACCATGCTCAGGTCGTGGGCAATGAACAGATAGGTCAGACCCATATCGCGCTGCAAATCTTGAAGCAGATTGACTACCTGCGCTTGAATAGATACGTCTAGCGCGGAAATAGGTTCATCGCAAACGATAAATGACGGCTCAAGGGCCAATGCGCGAGCCACGCCGATGCGCTGACGCTGACCACCCGAAAACTCATGCGGGTAGCGGTTGGCAAAGAAGGGGTTTAGCCCCACCCGTTCCAACAATTCTTCCACACGTTTTTGGCGGTCTCTTTCACTGCCGATGCCATGCACAACCAGCGGTTCGCTAATGATCCGGCTGATGCTCATACGTGGATTCAGCGAAGCATAGGGGTCTTGGAAAATGATCTGCATCTTACGACGCATTTCACGCAGGTTGTTGCCTTTGAGGGTCGTCAGTTCGGTGCCTTCAAAATTGACCGTACCCGCAGTTGCCCGATGAAGTTGGAGGATGGTACGTCCGGTGGTGGATTTGCCACAGCCGCTTTCACCTACCAAACCCAGCGTCTCGCCCCGAAAAATATCAAAATCGAGGCCGTCTACCGCTTTCACGGCGGCGGTTTCGCGCTGAAAAATCAACCCGCTCTTAATTGGAAAATGCTTTTTTAGACCACGCACCGAGACGATGGGGTCGCCATAATCTTTCTTTTTTGCCGGAGCGGTCATCACTTTTTCACTTTTTGCTACGTTCGTCATATACCCTAACCTTGCATTACCATCTCAGGCCGAGTTTGTTCAGCAGTTCGCACATCAACCCAGCACGCTGCCAAATGTTCAGGATTTCCGCCATCTACTGAAATCAGAGAAGGCATTTCATCCCAACACTTGCTGATCACATAGGGGCAACGCGGCGCGAAAGGGCAGCCTGTCGGTGCATTACGCATATCGGGTGGTGAGCCTGTAATTGAAACGAGGTGTTGATTCTTTTGATCGAGGCGGGGCAATGAACTAATCAGGCCAAGTGTGTAGGGGTGACGAGTATCTTTATAGAGATCCTTCACCGGGCCACGTTCGACAATCAAGCCTGCATACATCACTTGCAAGGTATCTGCCAAACCAGCGACCACGCCGAGGTCATGCGTAATCCAAATCATCGCCATGCCGATCTTGTCACGCAGACGGCGCACTAAATCCAGAATTTGAGCTTGGATGGTTACGTCGAGGGCGGTGGTGGGTTCGTCTGCAATCAATAGTTGAGGGTTGCAAGACAGAGCCATCGCAATCATGGCACGTTGACGCATCCCACCGGAAAATTGGTGCGGATAATCACCGAGACGACGATCTGCCATTGGGATACCAACCATTTGCAGCAGTTCAGCGGCACGACGGCGGGCTTGTTCATTGTCCATCCCGAGGTGCAATTTTAGGGCTTCCGTGATCTGGCGACCAATCGTCAACACTGGGTTGAGCGAGGTCATGGGGTCTTGGAAGACCATTGCAATTTCGGCCCCACGCACGAGGCGCATTTGATCACGCGACAAGGAAAGCAGTTCGCGTCCGCGAAAATTGACATTGCCTTCAATGGTGGCGGGTGGGGAGGGAACGAGTCCCATGATGGAGAGGGCATGAACACTTTTACCGCTGCCGCTTTCGCCCACAACGCCGAGCGTTTCCCCTTCATGCAGGGTATATGAGACGCCATTGACGGCGTAAACCAAACCTTCTTGGGTACTAAAGCGGGTTTTGAGGTCTTTAACCTCCATTAACAGGGCCAAAAGTTAACTCCTTCTCGTTTAAATCATATTTCACGCAAGAACGAGAATGTTTCTATTAAAATTGAACGGCGATTTTACGCGATGTCGCAGTTGCTTGCAACAATTCCCTAGCTACTGCAAATTTAGTTTGCATCTAAATTCACAAGAATTACTCGCTCACTTCTAGCAAAGTTCGACCCGATTGTGATTCTGGGTGAAACTTGCAATTCCTGTGAGGTAAGGGGGGAATCGCTATAATCTATCCCTGAGGGTGCAATTGTAATTAAACTCGTACAAACTATCCAGACGAAAGTAAAAATTCAATCGAATGACGCAGCCAGCACTTCAAATTTTTAGCCCAAATGCCCATTCCACCCGCCAACTTGGTCAGCAGTTGGGTCAATTGTTGCAGCCACGCGACGTGGTATGTTTGGTTGGCAGTTTAGGGGCAGGCAAAACAACTTTTGCAGCCGGAGTGGGTCAAGGATGGGGCAGTACCAGCCGCCTCACCAGCCCGACCTATACGCTGGTACACGAGCATCATCGGTCAGCCGATTCCCAAACGCTTTATCATGTGGACGCCTATCGCTTGGAGACCCCCGATGCCCTTGAATCAGTCGGTTTTGGCGACATCTGGGAGGGTGATGGCCCGATTTTGATTGAGTGGCCGGAACGCTTGGGCGAGATGCTGCCCAGCGAGCATCTGTGGATTGAAATTGAGGCCGATTCCGAATTGGACGAGAATCAGCGTACCCTGCGTTTTTGGGCACGAGGGGAACGGGTTGGACAATTATTGGCAGCGTTTGAGGCAAGCGGAAAGTAGGAAAGATGCTGCTGGCAATAGACACGGCTTCACGCGCATTGAGCATTGCCCTAACGGATGGGCAGCAACTATTGGCCGAACAAACATGGCATACGGCCAATCAGCACAGCGTTGAACTGCCGCCTGCCGTCCATCATCTGCTGAATCGGGCTGGGGTACAACCGGGCCAATTGAATGCGGTGGGGGTGGCACAGGGGCCGGGGTCATTTACCGGATTACGCATTGGTATCGGGGTGGCAAAAGGCTTGGCAATGGCTCTCAATATCCCACTTATCCCAGTCATGACACTGGATATTGTCGCGGCAGGCACGCCCTATTTTGCTGGCCCACTGGTCAGTATCGTGCAGGCCGGACGGGGGCGCATCAATTACGGGCACTATCATTGGCAGGCGGGTGAATGGCGCTTGATGGGTGATCTGCATAACGCGGCATGGGAGGAAATGATCACTCACATCGGCACCGACGCTACCTTAATCAATGGGGAAATAGACCCGGCTGGCGAGGCGCTACTCAAGGCGAGTGGTAAATCCATTGAACTGCTGCCGCCATCCTATCGCTTACGACGGGCGGGATTTTTGGCTCAAATTGCGTGGGCACAACTTCAGACCGGACATTTAATTCCTGCCGCCGAAATCAGGCCGATTTATTTGCAGACCGCAGGAGGTGCAGCCACATGACGCTGATACGAGCGATGACGCCTGCTGATTTAGATCAGGTCTTGGAGATTGACCAGCAGTCGTTCCCGGTGTCTTGGTCAAGAGTGACCTTCCTGCATGAGCTTAATGAGAACTCCAACGCCGATCTGGGAGTCGTGCTAAAATCTCAGCCAGTGGAGGAGGATAATACTAACTTTGGCATTATTCGCCGTCTGCTGCATCCCAAAATAGATGATAGGGTTGCCGCCTATGCGGGGATGTGGATTCATGGACGGGAAGCGCATATCAGCACAATTGCCTCGCATCCGAATTTTCGTCGGCAGGGTTTAGGCGAATTGATGCTGATTGGCATGATTGGGCGAGGGATTGCGCGGGGAGCGGATCATGTGGTGTTGGAAGTGCGGATTAGCAACACCCCGGCTCAAATGCTCTATCGAAAATACGAATTTGCCGCAATTGGTTTCTATCCGCGTTATTATCATGACAACCAAGAGGATGCCCTGTATATGGTGGCCCGCCCATTGGATGAAAACTATCTCATCCGACTGCGTGCGCGGGCAGCATTGTTGGCGGCACGACTCCCATTTACCGATGAATTTACTGGCCTGCACTTTGAGCAGGTGATAAGCGATGGTTCAAAGGAGTGACACATGGCTGAGGGATTGAGTTTAAAAGAGCGCCAGACGGCAATGGAAAAAGTTGCCAGTGAGGTACGGGTTTGCCCTAAGTGTCCACTGTCCAAAAGCCGTACTAAAGCTGTCCCCGGTGATGGGCCAGCGAACGCGGAGATCATGTTTGTGGGGGAGGCTCCCGGCTTCCATGAAGATCAACAGGGGCTGCCGTTTGTGGGGGCGTCCGGCAAATATCTGGAGCAATTGTTGGATTTGATTGGCCTGACCCGTAAGGATGTGTTTATCACCAACATTGTGCGGTGCCGTCCGCCGCAAAATCGTGACCCTGAGCGGCTAGAAATTGAGACATGTGAGCCGTATCTGGATCAGCAGATCGCCCTTATTCAGCCCAGAATTATTGCGACATTGGGGCGCTACAGCATGGCGAAATTTTTCCCCGATGGCAAGATTTCCAAGATTCATGGCGTGCCGAAAAAAGAGGAGGGACGGCTTTATTACCCGCTGTTTCATCCGGCAGCAGTGCTGCGAAATCCGGCTTTGCGCGAACCGATGGAAGAAGATTTTAAGCGGATGAAAAAGCTGTTAGAGGAATTGCGGGCAGACGATCCAGCCAAAGATGACGATGCCCCACCGCCGCCACCCCCACCGGAGAAACCCCAACAGTTATCACTGTTCTAAATTTCGACCCGGCGATGACGATTCTCTAGTAGAATATACGTTCTATTACTGAGAGTTATATAAGCCGGGTTTGAATTCGTAACCACGGTTACGGATTTATGGATATACACCATATTAAATAGAGCGGCAATGACCGTTAGAGATGGGAAAATGTGGTACAGAAAGCGCCTTTACTTGGATTTTGAGCGCTCGGCAAGTTCTGCCCCTTTATATATGGCCCAAGCATAAACAGGGCCGAAAATACTTGCAAGAAGTATGAAGTGTTTCCGATTGACATATGTGGCCCAGTATTTGCCCCATTTGCCTAACCATCCCCTGTTTGCGATGCTATAGAGCGTAATTGATCCCAGACTCGCAACTAGAAAAGCGCCGATCATCGCTTGTATGGTTTCTCGCCGTCGGTCATCCATTGCCCTACCCCTTATTAGCACACGGGGCTGAAGCCGCCGTGCTCAATCTAGCGCAAAATGGTCAGTCAAGGTGAAGGCCATTTTCTATTAGCATACAGCCAAAAGAGAGTTGAATCATCATCACACAGACTATTTTTTCTCCGCCCAACTTGCACAGGTGCGTTCAAATTCGGCCTGCCAATAGGATTCGTAATCTTCCTCGGCGATGCTGACTACGCCCTTAAAATAGCCCGGCCCCGGACGACCATCGGATTTTCGCACGACCAATGTAGCCAGATAGCCCCGTCCGGCTTTTTCATCATCAAGGCTGATGTCGCGCAACAAACCCGACATGGCATAGCTATAGGGGTTGATTTCGGCGGTTTGGATTAAGCCAGCCAATTCGCCATAGGTGATGGTTTTGCGTTGACGGGCATGATCTACAAGAATTTCAAACGCCTCTTGTTTGATCTTCTCCCATGTTTCAAGCAGATACCCAAATTTGCGTGGTGGTCTTGGCATGGTGGCTCCCTTTTTTTGAATTGGTACGCTACACAAAATTACCCAATGGGAGCAGGGATGGTTTTCAACTCCCTATCCATATAAGGTTCGAGTTTTATTCAATGGATTTACGGAGATAGACAATATCTTCGACGCCAGTGGAGAAGCGCAGATTGATGGTGCGGTTGGGGACAAAACCAACCCGTTCATAGAGGGCGATGGCGCGAGTGTTGTTCACCCGTGCGCCGATTTCGACGGTTTTGCTACCTAATTGTTGGGCGAGGCAGATAAGTGCATCTAAGAGGGCCGTGCCGATACCGAGACCGCGCAATTCGCCGCTGACCACCAAATCACTGATTTCAGCGACCTGTGACCAGATCGTGACCAAACCAAATGCACAGGCTTGATTATTAACTACCGCCACCCGTGCCCCGCCTCGGTTGCGATTTTGGAGGGTGAAGGCACGCCGGAACATCATTTCTACGTAGGCCCGATTTTGGTCGGCCCAACACGCCTTATGCAGTTGGCGGGCATCACTACGTTGAAGTTCGCGGAAAGTGACTTCGGGGTTCATCCAACCTCCGGGCATTATAAACACAGAAAAGCCGTTCGCGCATTGAGAGGGAAACGGCTATGCCTGTTGGGTATTGGGTGTCGAAAACTGCATTGGCCTAACGATAGGAGGACTAAGATTCTTCCTCAATCACAATGACTTCACGGCCTTTGTACGTGCCGCAGTTTGGGCAGACACGATGGGACACCTTGTATTCGCCACAATTATCGCAGCGTACCAAATGCGCCAGCGTCAAGGCATCGTGCGAACGACGATTGCCGCGCTTGCGACGGGACAGTTTACGTTTGGGTAGAGGACCCATGAGATATTCCGCCTCTGTTTCAATTCCAAAAAGCTAACGATTACGCTATTCAACAGCGGACGGCATGATAGCATTAACCACCGCCGAAAACAAGGGTAATCGGCGCTTTAATCCGAACTTCCCGCGTCCACCAGTTCTTCCTTTTCCACCTTGAGCGCTTTGGGCGCAGAGGGGACAGGCGGCTGAACCGGGACAGCAGTCGGTGGGGGCGGCGCGGCTTGCATCACCTGAGCTTGGGCAGCGGCCTGAGCACGAATATCCCGATCTTGGGCAATCTTAGTCACGCCATTCCGTACAATGGTCAGAGTACGGAGCAGATGGCTTTCCAATTCTTTCAGCACGTCCATGACATAGGAATCGGCTTCATCCCGAATGGCAGCGGCTTCTTGGCGGGCCTGATTCAGAATATTTTCGGCACGATGTTGGGCCGTCTGGACAATGGCATCCCGATGAACCAACTCGTCTGATTTTTGGCGGGCCAAATCCAGCATCCGGGTGGCTTCTTCGTTGGCCTGTGCGATCAATCGATCCCGCTGGTTGACCACACGGGTCGCCTTTTCGATTTGTTCAGGAATCGAAATCCGCATCTGGTCAATAATTTCCAATGCCCGTTCCTCGTCAATGACGGTGAACTTGCTCATGGGCAGATGCCGACCTTCATCAATGAGGTCTTCCAAGCGGTCAACTAAGTGTTGAATATCCATTAATGCCCTCCTCGGCCAGATTCAGATGGTTGACCGGGCCATTCAGTCATCAGTTTACACCAATAATTTTGATTACCCTATTTCGGCATAACGCTGCCGTAGGGCTTCGGCGACACGGTGCGGCACCATCGAACTGACATCACCACCCAACGAAGCAATTTCACGCACGGTGCTGGAGCTAATATGGATAAACTGCTCGCCCGTGATGAAATTGACCTGTTCTAAATGTGGCGCGAGTCGCTGATTTGCCAGCGCCATGCGAAATTCAAACTCAAAATCGGAAAAGACGCGCAACCCACGAACGAGGATGTGTGCCTCTGCCGCTTTTAAATAGTCTACAGTCAATCCGGTGTAGGATGCAACTTTTACGTTGGAAAGTCCTTCCATGGCCTCGTGCAGAAAGCCCAAACGCTCCTCAACGGTAAACAACATTGGCTTGTTGGGTGGATTTTCGTACACCGCCACAATCACTTCGTCGAAAACATGGGCGGCGCGACGGGCAATATCAATATGCCCATAATGCACCGGATTGAATGAACCGGGAAAAACAGCACGGCGAAAACCGGCCATAAAAACGCTCCTACGAGTTAAATTTGATACCATCCGTATCAGGTGTATGAAAACTCTAACTTAAATCCGTCCGACGCTCTTGCAACAGACGGACACGACGCGACAATAATTGATGTTCCGACATGGTTAACAAGGGGTCTTCGGCATAGATGGCACGGCTTTCTTTCTGTGCCAACTCGACCAATTGCACGTCCATTGATTGGTCAAATCGCACAGCGCCATAACCCGCCTGCCGTGTGCCCAACAAATCTCCCGGCCCGCGCAATTGCCAATCGAGTTCGGCCAGCGCAAAGCCATCACTCAGCGTTTCAAATTTGCGGAGGCGTTCAACGGCTTCGGGATTGTCTGAATCGCTAATGAGCAGGCAGAACGACTGATGTTCTCCGCGCCCGACCCGCCCCCGGAATTGGTGGAGTTGAGCAAGGCCAAAACGATTTGCACCCTCAATCAAAATGACGGTGGCGTTGGGTACATCAATGCCGACTTCAATAACCGACGTCGAAATCAAGACCTGAATTTCGCCGTGTGCAAAGGCCGCCATGACCTCATCTTTTTCGGAGGGCTTCAATCGTCCGTGCATCAAGCCACAGCGATAGTGCCGGAAAATGGTGGTGCTGAGTTCATCAAAGGCTTCAACGGCAGAACGGCTCTCACTGTCGTCGGAGGCTTCGACCAGCGGATAGACAATAAAGGCTTGGTGGCCCTCTTCCAATTGGTGCTTGATAAAGCTGTAGGCCCGTTCACGCTCGGGAGCAAACAGCAGCTTGGTTTCAATCGGCTGGCGACCCGGCGGCATCTCATCCAACACAGTCAAATCAAGGTCGGCGTACATCGTCAGGGCCAGTGTACGCGGGATGGGGGTGGCGGTCATGACCAAAACATGCGGGTTGGTGCCCTTGCCGCGCAGTGCCCCACGTTCATCTACCCCAAAACGATGCTGCTCGTCAATAATCGCCAATGCCAGATGGTTAAATTCGACACTCTCTTGAATCAGGGCATGAGTGCCGATCACGACCTGTACACTGCCATTCGCCAGCCCTTCATAGATTTCGCGGCGCTGCGGTTCAGGAGTAGCGCCTGTCAATAATTGGATATTGACGTTCTCACCACCCGATACCCCCGCGAACAATTTACGAAGACCTTGATAATGCTGCTCGGCTAAAATGCTGGTGGGGGCCATCAATGCGGACTGCTTGCCGTTGGCAATCGCTACACCGAGGGCCATCGCCGCGATGACCGTTTTGCCTGAGCCGACATCGCCTTGTAACAAACGGTTCATTGGAATGGCTTGAGTTAAATCTTGGCGGATGGCGTCAATGGCTTTGCGCTGTGCCCCGGTCAATTGATAGGGCAGGCCACCGAGAAAGGATTGTACCCATGCATCGGTGACGGTCAGTGGGATACCGGGGACGGATTGCCAGACCTGTCGTTTTGCCAAAATGCCGAGTTGCAACAGCATCAATTCATCGAAGGCAAGGCGCTGTTGGGCATATTCCAAAAATTCCCATTTTTGCGGGAGGTGGATTTGGCGTAAGGCCCAGCCAAGATCAACCATCTCGGTACGTTCCAAGACGCTTTCTGGCATGTAGTCGGGAAGTTTATTGGCCCATGTGTCTAAGACTTCGCGCATCAGCTTGCGCACGATTTTGGAGGAGAGGCCCTGTGTCAATGGGTAGACGGGGATAATGCCGCCCTGCTGCAAACTGCGCTGGTCTACCAATTCCCATTCCGGGTTGGACATACTGAGTTCACCCCGGAATAAATCGGTTTTGCCGTACATGGCAATTTGCATCCCGATTTTTAACATACGTTTGAGGTAGGGCTGATTGAAAAAGGTGACATTGATTTTGCCCGCCCCGTCTTCGACTAGGACACTGATGAACGGGCGCCCTTCACGTGATTTTAATTCGATTATGCGCTGAATTGTGCCAATGGCCGCCGTCTGTTGATAGGGCTTGAGATGGCTGAGGGGCAGCAGGCGGGTGTAGTCGTCATAGCGGCGCGGCATGAAAAACAGCAGGTCGCCTAATGTCGCAATCCCTAATCGCGCCAGCTGCTCGGCTCGTTTATCGCCAACCCCTTTCAAATTTTGCATACGGTCATTCAGATGACCCATCACCTCACGGGCGGCGTCAAGGTCTACCGATTTGCGGGGGGTGCGGCGCGGCTTGGGAGCACGGGCTTGCGATTTGCGGTCTAATGTGACTGGGGCGACAAATTCAATCACTTCCAATGAGGAGGTGATGACATCTTCTTTAAATGAACCCTCGTCCTCGTCGTCTTCGTCACCATCGTCAAATTTGGATTTAGCGGGTGGGCGCGGCGCGGATTTGGGAGGTGGTGCAGGTCGCGGGGCAGGTGGTGAGCTTGCCACTGGTCTAGGTGGGGCCGAGGACGGGGGCGCTGTTTGAGTGGCAGGCGGGGCATCGGGTGAGACCCATTCCGCTGCGTAGGCCGGATTTTGGGGTGCTCGTCCGGTGATACGCCCCATCATGTATTTGATGGACTGCTGACGTTTGTCGCGGTCTTCCAAACTGCCATACTCGGTCATGACCTTGCCCAGTTCTTCAATGAGATTATGTTGAACAGGCGTTTTGGCTTGTTGGTGGGCATCGCGTGACCAGTTGGGAATATACGATTGTAACCCGCCGATGACCGCCGTGTTTTTATAGCCAGTATCTTGTTCTAGCCGTAATATTTTGATCAGGGTTTCAAGTGCTGAAGCCATCTTATCTCCGAAGTTATGATTTGGCCTTAATCAAGGTCAGCCCAATTCCGTTAGGGCCAACATGTGTGCCAATAACCGGGGTCACGTCTACCATATTGAGGTAATTTTTCGGGGCGATGTCTTGCAATAAATCCATGAGTTTTTGTCCACGCTCCGGATTGAAGGAATGCAGTACGGTGAGGCGTTCTAATGGGGCTTCGCGGTGGGCAATATCGGCCACTTCGCGGATGGCCTTTTCAAAGGTGCGTACCCGTCCGGCGGTGTTGACATCCCCTTCGCGCACATCAATGATGGGTTTGATTTGTAGGAGCGCCCCGACATTGGCTTGTGCCCATCCCACACGACCACTGCGCCGCAAATATTCGAGGGTATCTAGCACGGCATATAGACGTGCCCGTGAGCGCATTTCACTGATGAGTGCCTTAATATCCTCGACGGTTGCCCCTTTTTCGGCGGATTCGGCGGCAGCAATCGCCATCCAGCCCTGCGCCATCGTCAGGGTGCCGCTGTCAATCACAGTAATTTTCTCTGGAGAGACTTCATTGGCGGCGACCACCATCCCGTTATAGATGCCGCTGAGTTTGCTGGCGACTGAAAACGCGATTACATGGTCGGCATCAGCAAGGGCCTCTTGGAAAATTTTAGCTCCCATGCCGGGGGGGGGAGCGGCTGTCGTCGGTAATTCAGTGGCTTGGGCAAGGCGCTTATAAAAGTCTTGGCGCGACAGGGAAACGCCATCATCGGGGAAACTTTGGTCGCCAAAATTCACATAATCGGGGACAATCCGAATATCATGTTTTTTTGCTAAATCTGGCGGGATGTCGGCTGCGCTGTCTACGACGATTTTGATTTTGCTCACGCGATTATATCCTCTTCTTCGCCTTCCAAAATGACCAGTCCCGTTGCATCGCCCCCCAGCAAACTACCAATGGAAGGATCATATAACAGGGTGGGGAAATCCTGCCCCTGCAATTCTAACGCGAGGCGGTCTTGCAGCATCCGAATGGGTTCGGTTAAGGAGGTCGTGTGGGTCAGCAGGGCCATCTGGTCAATACTAGCGAATTCCATCGCAAATTCGGCTAACTTTTCAACCGCTTGGGCATGGGTGCGGGCTTTTTCCATAATCATCAACTGCCCTTCCTCAATGGTGAGAAATGGCATGATGCCCAACATTGTGCCTAGAATTGTTTGGGCCGTGCCAATAAAGCCCTGTTCGCGGATCATGTTCATTTTTTCGACATAAAAAACCGCGTAAATGCGCGGGATAGTGCGTCGAACCAAGCGCACGATGTCTTCTAAATCATCGGCTTCGCTGGCGATTTGACCCGTTTTATCTACCAGCATCCCCAACCCGGCGGAGATGGTTTGGGAATCTACCACCTCAATATCACAACGCCCCAACAGCATTTGGCTGGCGGTTTTGGCATTGTGGCAGACATGCCCCAATCGAGCCGAAAGATGTAGGGAGATGATTTGATTGGCATCTCGATTGAGCCACTTGTAGATCTCTAAAAATTCTTCTGGCGTCGGTGGGATCAGCTTCGGAATGACATCCTCACGTTGGATGCGCCGTAAAAATTCCTCCGCCCCAATATCGAAGCCAAGCCGATAGGTGGTTTCACCTATTTGCAGGCGCAGCGGAACCACCGTAACCTCATAACGTTTGACGATGGTGGGGTCAATAAAAAGGGCTGAACTATCGGTGACGATACGTACCTTATTCAAGGTTGCTTTTTCCTGAGAGTGCCGCTATTCCACACTGAATATTACCTGATAATGCGGCTGTCCCCCATAGACAGTTTCAAATTCCAAATTGGGGTAGTCGTCGGCGAGGGCATCGGATAAATTTTGAACTTCACTTTCGTGTAGCGAGTCACCATAATAGAGAGTAACCAATTCCAGATTGTCTAGATCATCAATGGCAGCTAGTAAGCCACGCACGGCATCACCCACTGAATCTCCTGAGAAGCGCAGTTTACCATTCAATAGGCCGATAATTTGACCCTCTTTGACCTTAACCCCATCTAATTCCACGCTACGGGTAGCCGTCGTGACTTCGCCCGTGAACACATTGTCTTTGGCTTTTGTCATGGCTGCCGCTACATCCGTCAAATTGCCGTCGGGTTGATAGGGCAACATGGCGCTGACACCTTCGGTAAAAGAACGGGTCGGCACCACTACACACTGCTTATCTGAGATGAGTTTAGCGGCTTGTTCGGCGGCCAGAATGATATTTTTGTTGTTGGGCAAGATGATGATTTTATCGGTGTTGATTTTGCCAATTGCTTTGAGGATTTCTTCGGTGCTGGGGTTGTTGGTTTGTCCACCATTCACCAAACCCGCGACACCTAGTTGTTGAAATACACCTGCCAATCCATCACCTGCGACGACGGCTACCACCCCAATTTGGCTGGGTTCGACGGCGGTCAGTTCCAAATCATCTACACTAAAGGATTTTTCTTGCTCGGTGCGCTTTTTGAGATATTCCTCATACTGCACCTGCATATTTTCGACCACGACATCTAGTAGGACGCCGAGATTCGCGCCGTAGTGGAGGGGATGGCCGGGATTATGGACATGCACATGCACTTTGACGGCGGTGTCATTGCCCACGACGACCACCGAATCACCCATGCTCTCCATCGCGGATTTGACCACATCAGGATTTAAGCCCTCGCCTTTGATGACAAATTGTACATCATAGCCATAGCCCAATTCACCGGGGTCAAGCACTTCGGCCAAATTATGTTCTTCGTGGTCTAATTCCGCATCAGTGGGGATGGCTTGGCCCTCAATCTGAACACTCTGACCTTTTAAGTGGCGCAGCATCCCTTCAAGGATATAGACCAACCCCACACCCCCTGAATCTACGACGCCAGCTTCTTTCAACCGAGGTAGAAGATTGGGCGTATTCTCGACTGATGCCCAACCACGTGTCACCATTTTCTCAAGTAGTTCCTGTAAATTGGGTGTCGTGGCAACCTGCGCCTCGGCTTCTTCGGTCATCTCTCTAGCGACGGTCAAAATTGTGCCTTCTACCGGACGCTGGACACCCCGATAGGCCATATCGGTTGCCATGCGCAGGGCCGCCACCACTTGAGGCGCATCAAAAGTTTCGGTGTCACCGAGAGACTGGGCAAATCCTTTCCATAACTGCGACATAATCGTTCCAGAATTACCGCGTGATCCCATCATCGCTCCATAGGCGATTTTTTGGGCGACCTTGCCTACGCTGGTGGAATTTTCGAGGACGACTTCATTACAGGCGTTACGCATGGTCAACAAC
This sequence comes from Chloroflexota bacterium, assembly GCA_024434115.1. Taxonomy (GTDB): domain Bacteria; phylum Chloroflexota; class Anaerolineae; order Aggregatilineales; family J027; genus CFX10. The sequence goes on along the minus strand of QMIT01000006.1, from coordinate 15,112 downwards.
ATATTTGTTCCGGTATCCCCATCTGGAACAGGGAATACATTGAGTTCATTGACTTGGCGGTAATGGCTTTCTAACCAATGGAGGCCAGCATTTGCCAAAGACTTAAGCTGATGCCCATCACACGTCAGATTAAATTGCTCTGTTTGTTCAGTCATAACACTTCCGATAAATCCTACGATGATTTGCTGGCCTTTGGTTGTTGGCTAATGCGAAGGCCCTGTACATGCACGTTGACACTTTTTACAGGCATGGTGGTATTTTGTTCAATGACATAACGCACACTGTTGATAATGCTGGATGAAACGCTGGCAATGCGAATGCCATGTTCCAAGATCACATAAATATCAATAGCGATCTCGTTATCCTCGATTTGGATTGCCACCCCTCGGTGCGGATCACGGGTCAACGTAGCAGCAACACCCGACGTCCGGTTGGCGGTTGCCATGCTGACAACCCCATATGTCTGGGTAACGGTATGGCTGACCAAACTGGCAATCGCGGTTGGCGAAATTTCAATTATTCCATGAACGTTCTCTTTTGTCGTCATGCAGTTTTCTTTCTTGGGCTACCCTTGCAGTTAGGCGGGCATTGTGGTATGGTATTGCCCCGATTTCCGGCGATAGATCAACAAGTTTAGCAGACGGGATACTCTCATGGCGAAATGTGAATACTGCGGAAAACACACGCAGTTTGGTCAGAACAATCCTTTTTCGCAAAAGAAAACAAAACGCACCTTTAAACCCAACCTGCAAAAAGTTCAGGTATCGGAAGAAGGCCGCGTCGTTTCGCGCGTACTCTGCACCAAATGCGTCAAGAACATCGGTAAACACCGTAATCGGCCTGTGGCGAAAAAAGCAACCGCTTAACACAGGTTGTTCACCCTTGATACTCCGGAAGGCCAGCTTGTGCTGGCTTTTTGGTTGCCGTCATGCTGAATCTTTTGTGATGGCCTGTTGAATTGCTTGAATGCCGCTGGCAATGCCTCCGTTGAAGGCAAAAATGCTGTTGCCCGCAATCAACACATTCGCGCCAGCCTCTAGCACTTGTGGTGTTGTATGGGCATCAATCCCGCCATCTACTCCAATATCCACTGGCCGTTCCCCAACCATCTGCCGAATTTGCCGAATTTTAGGCAGTGTCTCCGGTAAAAATGTCTGCCCACCAAAACCCGGATTGACCGTCATTACCAAAACAATATCCACAAGATGTATAATTTCACTTAACATAATAGCCGGGGTATGGGGATTAATGGCGACCCCTGTACGCACCCCTAAAGACTTTATATTTTGCAGCGTGCGGTGTAAATGTGGACAGACCTCAAGGTGTACCGTTAACGCCGAGGCACCAGCATCTACAAATGCTTGGAGATGGCGGTCTGGCTCAATAATCATCAAATGTACATCCAATGGGAGGTTGGTGACTCGGCGAATGGCCTTGACAATCAACGGCCCCATCGTGATATTGGGGACAAATACGCCATCCATGACGTCAATGTGGATTTGAGATGCACTATGTTCAGCGGCGACTTGAACTTGTTCACCCAGCCGGGTGAAGTCTGCCGAAAGCACAGAAGGAGCAATTTTGATGGATTGGGCCACGAAATCAGAATCCTTAATAGTAGAATCTGTCGTCAATCGGAAGATTTTAACGTTGTAGGGGCATAAAAACAATCGTGGGTCAGAATTTAGACCGTGTGAAATTGATAAATATAACACAAATTTAGTGATTGATTTTGGCACGTATCTTGATTTAAACTTAATTATGTAAATTGCCTTAGCCTCTGGATTCAAAATTTAGCAAATACATTTGAAGGATTGATCACTTGAGAATCTAGGAGTCCATTGGTTAAGCATATGACAACATTTTCTGGCTTGGAACTCCCAAACCCCAACACAACTTCTGGCTCCTCTTCAGCAGGAAATCCATTGGATATTGCCACCACGCAGTTATCCCAGATTATGTCTCGTTTGCCGGGGATTATGTGGACGACGGATCGAAATTTGGTTATCACCCGTATAAGCGGGGCGGGCCTGAAATTGCTGAATCGCACCCCGCAAGAATATATTGGGCGCAATTTGGCCGAGATTGTTGACTCCCAGCAGCTTTCGGCTATTGCCGTCTCAGAACACCAAAAAGCGCTGGCTGGTAAAGTGGGGCATTACGAAATTGCCGTAGATCAGCGCCAACTTGAAGTGACAGTGCAGTCTTTGTTAGATGAACAAGGGCAAACCATCGGCTGTGTGGCATTGGCTGTTGATATCACCAATCAAAAAGAGGCTGAACGTGCGCTGGCCTATATTTCTGACCGCATGATCTTGCTTAACCGCGTGATCTCACTGGCAAGCTCGACCCTTAATGTCAATAAGGTGTTGGAAGTGGCGTGTCAGGAATTGGCCCAAACATTCGGTGTACCCCAAGTTGCGGCTGCCCTTTTTGATGACAACCAAATCGAGGGCCGTATTGTCGCGGAATATCTCGCCCCCGGTTGTATCTCGGCAATGGGGATGACATTTCCATTACGGGGTAACCCGCTGAATGAAGACCTAATCCAATTCAAGAACCCGATTGCGATTACGGATGTCATGACCAATCCGTTAACCGTGCAAGTGCGATCCATCATGCAAGAGCGGAAAACGGCCTCGATTTTGATTGTACCTTTAACCGTAAGGGGAGAGGTGATCGGGTCCATTGGGATTGATTCACCTATCGCACGTGAATTTACTCAAGATGAAATCGAACTGGCTGCCGCTGTTGCTTTATCTGTGTCGCAGGCTTTGGACAATGGAATGCTGCATCAGCAGTTGGAATCGCACAGTGAGCGTTTGGCTCAGTTAGTCGAAAAACGCACTGCCGAATTGCAGCGGGTCAATGAACGCATGACTGCTATTTTGAATGGCAGCAGCGACGCGATAGTCTTTACCCATAATGATGGCACGATTCGAAATACCAACGAGGCTTTTGACCGATTATTCGGTTATGCGCCAGACGAAGCCTTTAGTTCTCCCATTGAAATTTTGGCCGAACCTCCGTTTGACCAAGCACTGATCGAGGCGCTTAGGGCGGCGGTTCAGACGGGTGAGCCACAGCGTCTTACCATTATTGCTCGCCGCCGCGATAACACCACCTTTGATGCCGACGTGGCGCTTTCCTCTGTACCCGAAACACATCAGGTATCAGGCGGTACGGTATGCAGCCTGCGTGATATTACCCAATTCAAAGAAGTAGAGCGGCTCAAGGATCGTTTTGTTTCGACGGTCAGCCATGAATTACGCACACCCATCACAGGTATTTTGTTGGGGGCTAACAGCCTGCATCAACATTATCCCCGTTTAAGTGATACCCAACGCCTCGAAATTATCCGCCGCATTCTCGATCAGTCGGCTTCATTGGCCGAACTGATTGAGGGGATACTTTCGTTGTCACGGTTTGATTTGCAGAAGCATCGCACCGAAGCCGTTCGGGTAGACATGGTGGAATCTGTCGTGTCTATTGTGGAGGAATTCCGCCTTACCCTCCAAAACAGGCGGCTAACCCTTGAGTTTACCAAACCGACGACGCCGGCCTATGTACGTGGATCACGCCTCGATTTTTTGCGGATATGGCGCAATTTAATTGACAACGCGATCAAATACACGCCCGAAGGTAAAGTTTTAGTGGTGTTGAATACCATTGATACCACGTCGGTATCGGATGATCTTAAACCACACGATCTACCCGCTGGGTATTACGTTGTGGGGCAAGTATCCGATAGTGGCCGGGGTATTCCGGCGAATGATATGACCCATTTATTTACGCGGTTTTATCGGGGCAATGCGTCCCAAAGCAATATTCCCGGTAGTGGGCTGGGATTATCCTTAGTCAAAGAAATTGTGACGTTTTACAAAGGATCAATCACCGTAAGAAGCGAAGCGGGCATTGGAACCACCTTTACGTTTTGGCTGCCTGCCGACACAGCGGATGTTACGGACACGGAGGAGCAACCAATATGACCAAAGTGATGATCGTCGAAGATACCCGGCCCTTGTTAGAGGGTATCGCGTTTGAACTCGAAATGCGTGGCTATGAAGTCTTAACTGCCCCTGATGGACTAGCCGCGCTTAAGGTGTTGAATGGTTTAAAGGGTAATGGACTGCCGGATGTGATTGTCAGTGATATTGCGATGCCCAATTTGGACGGCTATCAATTGTTTGAGCGTGTCCAAGCCAATGAGGAATGGCAGGCGATCCCCTTCATTTTTTTGACGGCGCTGGCCTCCGAAAAAGATGTTCAATATGGCAAGCGTCTGGGGGCAGATGATTATTTAATTAAACCCTTTAAGCCGGAAGAATTAGTGATTGCCATTGAAAATAAGAAGCGCCGTTTTGAGCAGCTAAAAGCAAGCAGCGAACGCAAATTGGATGTTGTGCGGCAGCAGTTAATGGCAATGATTTCGCACGAACTGCGGACGCCGCTCACCTCGATCTATGGCGGGGCCGAGCTTTTGGCAGATGATTTTGCGCTGGATGAAGATAATATTTCCAAACAAGCCCTTGGACTCATCCAGTCGGGGGCGCGACGCCTCAACCGCCTAGTCAATGAAGTGCTATGGCTAGTCCAATTTAACAGTGGGCATCTTCAGCAGACGTTTGACACGATGGCGCGGTCTTACGATCTGCGGGAGATTTTGCAGACGGCGCGTGAGGTTTTGAACTTTGAAGTGCTAACGGATCGGATTGTGTTGTATCAGAATCAAGATGATGCGGCGCTGTGGGTGAATGGCCTACGTGACGTGTTGGTGATGGTTTTTATGGAAGCCTTCCACAATGCACTGCGTTTTTCTAAGGACGATACACCCGTTGATCTGACGCTTCAGGTTGAGGGTCATCAGGTGACGATTGAACTGACCGATTATGGGAGCGGGATTGCTGCTGCGGACATTGAAAAGGTCTGGGAACCCTTTGTGCAATCGGATCGCCGTACCCATGAACAGCAAGGCATGGGTCTAGGATTAACCCTTGTCCGCGAAGGCGTTCGGTTGCACGGTGGTGATTGCAAGTTATACAGTGAACTCAATAAAGGGACGATGCTGGTCATCCAACTCCCGCTCGTCAAATAGAAAATAAGGCATACGACAACTCTATGGTACGCATCCTCATTGCCGAAGATAACCAAAACTTGGTCTATCAGCTTCAAATTGAACTCACTATGCAAGGCTATGAAGTCAGTTGTGCGCTTGATGGGATGGAGGCATTAGATCGGCTACGCAACGAATCTTTGCCTGACCTCATTATCAGCGATGTTAGTATGCCCAACATGGACGGCTTTGAGTTCTATGCAGCAGTACGCAGCAACTCAGCTTGGGTGGATATTCCCTTTATTTTTTTGACGGCACGTGACAGTGATGCCGATAAAGATATGGGCTATGGATTGGGGGCGGATGATTATATTGTCAAGCCTTTCCAAACCGACCATCTGCTGCGGGTAATTACGGGTAAACTGAAACGTCGTCAGATGCTGCAAGCCTCATTCGATGAACAGCGCACGGCCCTTGAACGGGTGAAGAAAGAACTGACCCAGATGGTCGCCCACGAACTCCGCACGCCGCTGGTGTCTATCAATTTGGTACTACAAATTATCTCACGGCAAATGGGCCAGCTTTCTGAGTCCCAACTTCAAGAATTATTGGATACGATGAGTGCAGGCAGTAACCGTCTGAATCGCCTAACCGACCAGATGGTTTTCCTCACCCAACTGGAAGCGGGGGCATTAAACAAACAGGATATTTTGGAATCCGGCTTTCCGATTCATATCAGCGACATTATGACCCTAGCGATCAATCGTGCCCGCCTATTTGCCTATCGCCAACCCAATATTTCGGTAAACCTTGACGAGCGCGACCACCAGATCAAGGTGATGTGTGATAAGCGTGCCCTAGAACATGCGCTGGCCGAAGTGATTTCTAATGCCATGATATTTTCGCCACCAGATGGAGCTATCGAAGTCAGTCAGTGGAAGGCAAATGGGCGCGGGTGGATTAGCATCACCGATCATGGCAGCGGCATGACCCCTGAGCAAGTCAGTCAAGCTATGCAGAAATTCCAACAGGTCAACCGCGAATCTCAAGAACAACAGGGAGTCGGTTTGGGCCTGCCATTGGCAATCAACATCATCGAAGCGCATGGCGGCAACCTCGACATCAAATCGGTACTTGGCAAGGGCACGCAGGTTGTCATTGACCTCCCCCTCCTCACATCATAGTCCACTTGATTATAGGTCTAGTGACTTTTTGTACTGTTAGGCAAATTCCAGTTTGGGTAAACATTAGATGGGGGATAGATAACAATTGTAGATCAGCACTCAAAGGAATCCTAATGCCTCGTAATGATCCGCGTATTCTTGAACTTCGTGCATTACGCGAAAAATCTAGACAAGGTGGCGGTGTCCAGCGTATCGAGAAGCAGCATCAAAAAGGCAAAATGACCGCCCGCGAACGGTTGAGCCTGCTGCTTGACCCCGGCACATTTAATGAACTTGAACCTTTCATTACCCATCAGGGCCAACCAGCGCAATCACAGGACGAAAAATATCTGGGCGAGGGTGTGGTCACGGGTTACGGTCAAATTGAGGGGCGCACGGTATATGTGTATGCCCAAGATTTTACGATTTTTGGCGGCACCCTCAGCGAAATGCAGAGCCATAAAATCTGCCGGGTGATGGATTTGGCGCTACGCAACGGGGTACCTATCATCGGGCTGATTGATTCCGGCGGTGCCCGTATCCAAGATGGGGTCAGCAGCCTTGCCGGATATGCCGAAATTTTCCGTCGCAATGCTCAATATTCAGGGGTTATCCCCCAAATTAGCTTGATGCTTGGGCCGTGCGCGGGTGGGGCAGCCTATTCGCCAGCGCTGACCGATGTTCTCATTATGGTCGAAAATACCTCGTTCATGTTTTTGACCGGGCCGGAAGTCATCAAAACTGTGACAGGCGAGGTGATAGATGCAGAGCAGTTGGGTGGTGCCTATACCCATACGGCGGTCAGCGGGGTGGCGCATCTGGCAACCCCATCCGAAAATGAAGCCCTTGCCATGTGCCGCCGGGTCTTGAGCTATCTGCCGTCCAATAATGTCGAAAATCCACCCTATTACCCGCCCCAAGATGACCCACTGCGGATGGAACCCCGTTTGAATGAAATCGTCCCGTTGGATTCCACGACGCCCTATCATATGCACGAGGTTATTGATCTGATTGTGGACGAACGATCATTCCTCGAATTGCAACCGCATTGGGGACAAAATGCCATTACCGGATTTGCCCGGATTGGTGGACATAGCGTCGGGATTGTGGCGCAAGAACCAACCAGCATGGCGGGGGTGATTGACATTGATGCCTCCGACAAAATGACCCGCTTCGTGCGCATGTGTGACTGTTTCAACGTGCCAATCGTCACTTTTGTGGACTCACCCGGATTTTTGCCGGGGGTGGATCAAGAACATCGCGGCATTATCCGGCATGGTGCGAAACTGCTCTATGGCTATTCCGAGGCGACTGTTCCCAAGATTTGTGTGATTACCCGCAAAGCCTATGGCGGGGCCTATGTGGTCATGAGCAGCAAATATTTGGGAACCGACATCACCTATGCGTGGCCGAGTGCCGAAGTTGCCGTGATGGGACCAGAAGGTGCAGTTGGGATTATCTATAAAGGCCAGATCGAAAAAGCTGCCGACCCTGCCGCCGAACGTCAGCGCCTGTTGGATGAGTATCGCCGCAAATGGAATAACCCGTATCAAGCAGCCGGGGCTGGTTATGTGGATGATGTCATTGAGCCGTCCGAAACGCGCCCCAAAATCATTGCCGCTCTCGCCGCCCTGCGTGATAAATACGCTCCTAATCCGCCGCGCAAACATGGCAATATGCCCGTTTAGTCGAGGGGATGATACACAATGGCTGAAAATCTTTCGACAGCCCTACAAATCACCGTGATTGGCATGGGGTTGGTCTTTGGGGGAATACTGATTTTGTGGGGACTGATGTCCTTATTACTCCGGCTAACCACGCCTAAAGATGGGGCAACCGAAGTTCGCTCTACTAGCGATGCTGAAACCGACGAGGCCTATGCACAAAAACGTCGGGTAGCTGCGCTGGCAGTTGCAATCGCGTTGGCCCACGAGCGCGATCAGCAAAAGCCTCAACCATTCCCAATGCCGCCAACTGCAATTGTTAGCGCATGGCAGGCGGTCATGCGCACCAATCAATTAAGACGCCGAGGGACGCGATGAAGTATCGAATGACGGTCAATGACCAAACCTATGAAGTTGAGATAGTAGATTTACACGCCTCTCCTGTACTGGTTATGGTAGATGGGGAGCGTTTTGAGGTATTGCCGGAAATGGTCGAGTTGGAAATTGCCCAACCTGCACCTAAGCCCGTTAACCCTCAACCGCGTGCCACTCCTTCCAACGGGGTTAGTTCGACCCTACGTAATCCGAATGCGATTGCCGCACCGATTCCCGGTGTAATTATCTCGATTGCGGTAAAGGTGGGTGAGGTGATCAGCGTGGGCCAAGAGGTGTGTATCTTGGAAGCCATGAAGATGAAAAATGTCATTCGGGCCAACCGCGCGGGACGAATTGAGGACATCAAAGTGAGCGTCGGCCAACAGGTCAAACACAGCGATGTCTTGATGACGGTTGGGACGGAGGTGGCTCTGTGAATTATGCCGAGTTATGGGAGGAACTAAGCAAAGGGATTACCCATTTCACGGCGGGCAATGTCGTGATGATGGCGGTTGGTGGCATTTTGATTGCGCTGGCCGTCCTCAAAGAATATGAACCCGTGCTGCTGCTGCCGATTGGCTTTGGTTGTGTCTTGGCAAATATGCCCCTGACTGGCATGAATGAGGCTGATGGATTATTCGGGGTGTTATACGACGCGGGGATCAAAACCGAGTTGTTTCCCCTACTGATTTTTATCGGTGTAGGGGCGATGATTGATTTCAGTCCGCTGCTGGCAATGCCGCGCATGGTCTTATTGGGGGCGGCAGGTCAGTTTGGAATTTTTGGCACGCTCATTCTGGCGACGCTCTTAGGTTTTTCGATTAACGAAGCGGCTTCAATTGGCGTCATTGGTGCGATTGATGGCCCGACCTCGATTTTTGTGGCGACCAAACTTGCGCCGAACTTACTGGCGCCAATTGCGGTGGCGGCCTATTCGTATATGAGCCTGATTCCAATTATCCAACCGCCGCTGATTCGTTTACTGACTACTTCTGAAGAGCGTCGGATTCGGATGCCGTATACACCGCGCCCGGTTTCGCCGCGCTCGCTGGTTTTGTTTCCGGTTGCCGTGACGGTAGTCGTCGGATTGCTGGTGCCTGATGCCACACCCTTAATCAGTATGTTGATGTTGGGCAATTTGCTGCGCGAAAGCCATGTGGTGGATCGCCTGAACAAAGCCGCCCAAAACGAATTAATTAACATTGCGACGCTGTTTCTGGGGATCACCATTGGTTCGACGATGGCAGCTTCCAAATTCCTTGAAGTGGATACGCTGCTGATTTTGGTGTTGGGCCTACTGGCTTTTGTACTGGATACAGTGGCAGGGCTGCTGTTTGGTAAAGCCCTTTCGCGGGTGACCGGGGGTAAGATTAACCCCATCATCGGCGCGGCGGGGATTAGTGCTTTCCCGATGGCGGGACGGCTGGCGGCTCAGATTGCACAGGAAGAAGATTACGAAAACTTCATTCTCATGCACGCGATGGGTGCAAACACGGCGGGTCAATTGGGTAGTGTGATGGCTGGTGGTATCTTGTTAGCACTGGTCACGGGTGTTTTGTAGAAACAGGGCGGCGCTGAACCGCCCATTTGGATTAACCCTCACCCCACGCGGCGCGTAGACGACTGCGTTCCATTGCCCACTGCTGGCTGTCGAGTGCGGACTCACCCTCGGCGGGATGCAGGCGTACCCATGTGCCGTCGGATTGCAACACCCGTGCCCGCGTATTGTCGGCTAACTGTATTTGCAAGATTTCATCCCAAACCACACCTTTTAGTTCTCTGTCTTCGATTGGGAATACGGTCTCGACCCGACGGCTAAGGTTGCGGTTCATCATATCCGCGCTGCCGACGTAGACTTCGGTTTGACCACCATTGGTAAACCAGTAAATGCGGCTGTGTTCCAAAAAGCGACCCACAATGCTGCGTACATGAATGTTTTCGCTGACTTGGGGCAGATTTGGACGCAGACAACAGATGCCACGTGCGATAATGTCAATTTTTACCCCAGCGAACGAGGCTTCGTACAGCTTACGAATGATGCTAGGATCAGTCAGGCTGTTGACCTTAAACACAATATGAGCAGGCCGTCCGGCTTCGGCATGAGCGATTTCGCGTTCAATCATGGCGATCATACGTGGGCGTAGATGCTCCGGGGCGACCAATAACTTGTGATAAGTCGCTTTGGGGGCATATCCGGTCAGCCGATTAAACAACTCGGTCACATCGTCGGCAATATCTTCGCGGCTCGTCAGCCAACCCAAATCGGTGTAAATCCGGGCGGTGCTGGCGTTATAGTTGCCCGTGCTCATATGCACATAGCGGCGCAGGCGGTTTTGTTCGCGGCGAATAATGAGAGCGACTTTGGCATGGGTCTTGAGTCCAACCAAGCCATAGACCACATGCACTCCTTCCGCTTCCAATCGCCTTGCCCAGACGATATTGTTTTCTTCATCAAAGCGGGCTTTAAGCTCGACTAGAACGGCCACTTGTTTGCCTGCCTCGCGTGCCTCTAGTAGGGCCTGCACGATTGGGGAATTGCTGCCGACACGATAGAGGGTAAGCTTGATCGCCATCACATCGGGGTCATGGGCTGCCTGTTTAATTAAGTCCACAAAGGGTGTAAAAGAATCATAGGGGTGGTGCAGCAAAATATCGCGGCGGCGGATTTCCTCAAAAACACCCAGTTCACTTTCAAAGGCCGGATGATAGGCGGGCACAAAGTTGGGATATTTGAGATCGGGCATGTCAATATCGGTCAGTTGGAAAAAGTCTGCCATGCCCAATGGCCCTTCAACTTCATACACATCGGCTGGGCCTAGATCCAAATGTTCCATCAGCACACGCCGCATACTTTGGGGCATAGTGGGGGTGACCATCAGCAAAATCACTTCGCCAAAACGCCGCTGTCGAATGCCGCGCTCAATGGTTTCCAGCAAATCCGGGGCTTCGTCTTCAGCGATTTCCACATCGGCATCTCGGATGACACGGAAGGGATGTACTTGCTCAATGGTCATGCCGGGGAAGAGCAAATCGAGATTGGCTTGGACAATATCATCTAAAAATAGATAGGTGTATTGATTTGGATAGGGCTGGTTATCGTAGTGTGTTGTGACTTCAGCAACGGAAATAAAGCGCCGTAGATTGCTGCTGATGGGAATTTTGAGGCGGGCAAAGCGCGAATTACCCTGTTCATCCCGCAAGACCACTGCTAAATTCAGACTGAGGTTGGAAATATGAGGAAAGGGTCGTCCGGGGTCAACCGCTAAGGGGGTCAACACCGGAAAAATCTCTTGGCGGAAATAATCACGTACAGCAGCGCGTTGGTCGCGGGTAAGATCATCCGGGGTGATAATTTGTATATTATACTGGGCCAGTGCAGGCATAATCTCATTTTTCCAGCATTGCCGCTCGATAGTCTGAGTCTCGACCACGATATTGCGGATGGCAATCATCTGCTCTAAAGGAGTCATGCCGTCAGCGGGGGTCTCGCTGATGCCTGCCAAAACCTGTTGGCGCAGTCCGGCCACGCGGATCATGTAGAATTCATCAAGGTTGTTGGAAAAAATGGCTAGGAACTTGACTCGCTCCAAGAGTGGCAGGGTTGGATCCATGGCCTCTTCCAGCACACGGCGGTTAAATTCGAGCCAGCTTAGTTCACGATTGATGTATAAAGATGGGTGATTGAAGTCGGGCTGAACTTCAATAGCGCTAAGATTTTCCATAAGAAATGATACCAATAATCTATTTTCGTGTGGTTTTAGCATTATAACAATAACATGGCTTTCGTGCATTGTGCCCCTGCCCATCTGCCTCTGACAGGTTATAATTGCCCCAATTTTGCACAAAATGGATGGATAGTCACATCACGATGAAGATTGAAATTTTAGGCTCTGGCGGCGCGACCACCACACCGCGCCCTTTTTGTGGGTGTAGGGTCTGCCAGAAAGCACGAACGCAAGGTTTGCCTTATAGTCGTTCCGGGCCATCGTATTTTATTCATGGGGCGAATTTGCTGATTGATACCCCGGAAGAGATTGGGGTGATGCTGAATCGCTCCAACATTATGCGGGTAGAAGCCACGACCTATAGCCATTGGCACCCCGACCATACGTCCGGGTTACGGGTTTTTGAGGCCCAGCAGGTGTTATGGGACTGGCCGCGCCAAAATCCCGTCACCGATATCTATCTACCCGCGCAGGTGGCCCAAGATTTTGAACAGTGGTATGCCCTCAAGGAACGCGCTGATTATCTGGAAGACCACTTGCAAGTTATTCGGCAAATCAAATTGGCCGAGGGCGAAAAATTCACGGTCAATGGCCTCAGCGTGACGCCGATTAAGATGGCGGTTGGGTATGTCTATGCGTTTTTGCTGACGGAAGGTACGACGAATGTCTTGTTAATCGCAGATGAGTTGTTTGGTTGGACGCCCCCACCCAATTTACCCCCGATTGATGTGCTGATTTTGCCCGCCAGTCTGTTTGAATTTAACCCCTTTACTCGTGAGCGCATCATTCCCCAAAATCATCCGGTGTTAGAGGTCGAATCCACCTTTGAAGATACATTGGAATTTATCCGGCAGTTGAAGCCGAAACGCAGTATTTTGTCGCACATTGAAGAACCCTTTGAATTTGATTATGACGATTATGGGCGTCTTAGCCAAAAATTAGCCGCCGAGCAGCCTGAACTTGGCCCGGTGTCGTTTGCCTATGATATGCAACTGGTAGAGGAATAATGGGAAAGATAATGAAACGGATACCCAAAATTGCGATGGTGATGGGGTTTATTGGGGTCTTAATAGCCACTCTTTGGAACGTCAACCCGTCGCCCAAAACGAAGGCGCAATCTGATCCGACGAGCGGCCCGATTGAAATCTGGATTGATCCGGCTGTCCCTATCGAATTTCCTATTATGCTGTCACCGCTGTTTAGCTCCGGCAAATATCTGTGGGCGAATAATCCCGACAATGCCCGTTTGGAAGTAGCCATCAATGTCGAAGTCGGCGCAATTTCGAGCGATTGGATGTATGTTCCGGTGGTGTCGTTTGCCAGCACCGCCGAAACGATTGCCTTTGCCGATATTGAACATTTTTGGACGACAGGCGATGCCGCGCCACTGGCCTATCTTTCGCCTGACCGCGTGACTGCTCCCCATTTGGTGTTGACCGGGGCGGTGTATGATGCCTTGCGTGTCACATGGGGTGAACCGAATCCGGCAGCAACCATTGAACTGGTGACAGGCGATACCCCTGAAATTTCGGCTAAGTTGTGGGAACAGCGGCCTAATACATGGTCCCTTGTCCCTTTCCATCTACTCGCGCCTGATGTGAAGGTGCTGAAATTGGATGGGGTCAACATTTTTGCTGATGACTTCCAGATGGCGAACTATCCTCTCAAGGTCATGGTGGGCCTGACCGGACATGAGGCGGCGGTAGGGCAGGCGATTGATGACTTGATGGCGGCGCAGACATGGCAACCGACCAACCGCGATGCGACCAAGATGACCCGTATCGTCTTGACCGGGGTCACGGCGATGTCCCGTGCTACGGCCTATAAAATGGAGACGCTTGGTATCACCAAACCGGGTGAATTGATTTTGCCGTTTGTGCAGGACGCTCAGATTTTGCATACCAGCAATGAAGTGGCCTTCTCCGAAAACTGCCCAACGCCCGACCCCTTTATAGACAGCACCGTTTTTTGTGCCGCTGATAAATATATGGAACTGCTGACGTATATCGGCTTGGATGTGGTGGAATTGACGGGTAATCATGTCAACGATTATGGGGTGGGGGCGTTGCGCCACAGCCTCGATTTGTATGATGCCGCCGGGATTGCCCATTTTGGCGGGGGGCGCAATTTTGATGATGCCCGGAAGGCGTGGACAACGGAAAACAATGGCAACACGATTGCATTTCTAGGGTGCAATGTGCCGGGGCCGTTTAAGGCGTGGGCGACTACTGAAGACCCCGGTGCGGCCCAATGCGATGAAGCCTATCTCGCTGAAGAACTGCCGAGATTAGCGGCTGAAAATGATGTGGTGATTATGACCGTTCAGCAGTGGGAATTTTATCGCTATCAGGCGGGTTTGGAGCAAATCGGGCAGTTCACAACCTATGCCGAAATGGGCGCGGATGTTGTGATTGGTTCGCAGGCGCATCAACCACAGGGCTTTACCTTTGTGCCGCGTCTCGGTCAACAGCCTTCTTTCTTGCATCATGGCTTGGGCAATCTGTTTTTCGACCAGATGCAGGCTATCGGCACGCGCCAGATGTTTATGGACAAAATAATTGTCTATGATGGGCGGGTGATTAGCGTCGAATTATTTACTGGCCTGCTCGAAGATTATTGCTGTGCCCGCCCCATGACCACCGATGAGCGCATCGAATTTCTGACTACGATTTTCGCGGCAAGTGGGTGGTAATCATTCGGGATGCTCGTCAAAGTATTCATTAGCAAATATAACCAAGCCTCTAATTTTGCTTGGGTGAGTTCGAGTTGCCAACGATCAAACCACTGTTTACGAGTATTGAGAGTCGCATTAGGATATTCCCTTTGCAACTCGACGTGCTTTTCACTCTTCAGTAATCGCTCAATACCTTGTTCAACAAACTGATGCCACAGTCCATTTTGCCCAATGAATGGCTCGGCTCGATTAGTTCCATGTTGCCTGTCTAGGTAGATTAGGGCGGCTAAGGTCCAATCAACTCCCCATCCTTGCCAATAGTAAAAAACAGGCTCTAAGTTTAGAAATTTATGATGGTAATGGACTTCCGAAAACATACCCAAATGAAGTAATACAAGGGGATGACAAAAAGACAACTCGAACTGACGGAACAGGAAATGGGGCAGTTGCGCCGCGCC